>JBKPNW010000171.1:0-36597 GCA_046732815.1 Actinomycetota bacterium
CCGGTGGTGGCGAGCTTCTCTGCGCGAAGGGCCACCGATAGTTCGAAGGTCCTTGGAGCGCGAGAAGGGAGGGGTTGCGAGCCGGCGGGGGTGTCGCAAAGCTCTCCTCCAGTCCGGTGGGGTGTAGCTTATTCTGGATGGTTGCCGAGATGCTCTCGTTGGACCCCGGCATAGAGGTGGTCGGGCAGGCCGGGAACGGCGCCGAGGCCGTCGCTCTCGTGGAGGAGAAGAAGCCCGACGTCGTGGTGCTGGACGTCGAGATGCCCGTCATGGGTGCCCAGGCGGCCATGAGGCGGATGTCCAGGTTGGATCCCCCGCCGAGATTCGTCATCGTTACCGTCTTCGCCGAGCCTCGCCTCGTGCGCGAGCTCTTGGGACTGGGGGCGAGCGCCTACCTGCCGAAGACCGCATCCTTGAAAGCACTCGCCGCCGTTCGGGCCGTCTCTCGCGGCACAGGTGGCACACTGCTGTTCTCCCTCCCCCGCGAGACCCTGGAAAGGGTTAGCCGCGATCCTGAGGACAAGCTCACTGACAGGGAGCTCGAGGTGCTGGTCCTGGCAGGGCGCGGCGAGAGCAACGCCCGGATAGCAGGAACCCTCAACCTGGCCGAGGGAACCGTCAAGCGTCACCTGCACAACATCTACGGCAAGCTCGGGGTCGGCTCGCGGGCCGAGGCCCTGAGCCGAGCCCTCTCGGAAGGTTGGATCTCACCCGAAGAGCTCGGCAGGAGGCCCGGCTAATCCGAAATGGCATCCTCGCCGGCATGTCCATGCGGGGCTGCGGATCGTAGCGAATGCTAGTCCATGCGCCTCATAGGGCCGTTCGCCTGACGCGACCCGTCGTTCGGCCACGAGCTGAAACAAATAGCCGGGATGCTGAGGAGCCGAAGTCGTGACTGTACCTTACGATACACTGCGGCGTACACCGTTCGAGCCATTTTCGCCGTCCCCCGTTGGCCGGTTGTACGGTTGGCGCTAAGATGTCTTTCGGCGTTTCTTGCGACATGGGGTAAACAACAGAATGGACCAGCTGAAGATCGAAGACTCTCCTATAGCTCGCCGGGCGACCTACTGGCTGATCGTCGAGCGAGGATCGGGCCGTCCCGAACCGCTGAGAGTCGGTACCCTTCTCGGTGAGGAGGCGCTTGCGATCTTCAGCTTCGAGGAGGAGGCGCTGCTCTTCCTCTTCGCTCAAGGGTTGGCGGAGGGTTGGGCAGCGAGGAAGGTCGCGGCCTCCGAGCTAGTCTCCGTTTTGCACGACTCCTGCTCCACCCTGATCGCGCTGGACCCGTTGCCCGGAGTCCTGGGTGGGAAGATGGTCGATCTTCTGAGCGTGAGCCGGGAGCGCTTCTTGCTCGACCTTAGGCGTAGGTGGGACCCCGCGATGGCCCACTCGTGCCTCGCCGGAGATCAGGGGTGAAGCCCCCTGGACAAACGCTCCTCCGTACGGTCTTTCAGGGCCGAAGTCCGGCAGGTTTCGACCCTCTCCTCGGTAGTTTTCTAACCTCGCCGCACGACCTCGCAGTCGCCCCTTATCCTGTCCTCGGTGGTGTTGTCGGTCAGCACCGTGTCGCGGCCCCGGCCGCAGACGACGAGATCATCTTCCGCACGTCCCCGCTCGCGGGCGTTGATGCGATCCCTACCACGTCCACCGTAGAGGCGATCTGAATCGCCCTTGCCGATAATGGTGTCCGCACCACCGCGTCCCCTCAGCGTGTCGTTCTCGGCGGTTCCCACCAGTCTGTTGGGACCGTCGTTACCTACTCTCACAATCGCCAGGGCCGTCCCGGCGAACAGGACCAGCATCAGCCCGATGACGGCCAGCAAGATAGCCAACTTCCTCACGCGCCTACCTCCTTGTCGTTGATCATTCTTACGCGCGCAATGGGCGTTTATACGCAGGGAGCCGGTGGTTGGATGGTCTAGAATCCGAGGAATGGCTTCGGCACGTCAAAGTCCGTTTTTGCTGACGTGCTGACCAGCTGAAATGCTCGCCACAGTGGCTCGACGACCGGTCTTGGCTCACCGATCTCGACTATGCGCGCGATCAGCCAGTATAGGCGAGCGCGAATACTATCTCCTACCCTGGCAACCTTCGGGTGGACGCCGGACTGATTCTGACCTTCGGCCAAAGCTCGTACGACGTCGCAAATCGTTATCGGGCTCTTACCGGGATGTTGCACTAATGTAACCTGAAGGCCAACCGTAAGGTGTAGCCTCATGGTGATGGACGCAATCCCTGACAGCGGGAACGAGAGTTTCGCGGGCGGTCGGTACGCTCGTACCGAAGAAGAGCTCCACAAGAAGGCCGTTGCCCTTCTCGAGAAGTGCAAGATCGCAGCCCGCCCCTCCGGCCAGAAGGCCCCGAAGATAAGGGCCACCATTGAGACCTCGCCGTTAATGGTACAAAAGGACCTTTGACCTCTCGCAAGCATTTCAGTCAGCTTTTCAGCGGCACAAGGAGCTGAGCAGCTGAAGTGCTACAAGAGCATCCCGATCAGCGCGAGCAGGCCGACGGAGACGGCTACGGGGGCGACTACGGCCCGCAAGATATCTCCTTCCCTGCCGAGCAAGCCCGTGGCCGTGGCCGCGAGGACCAGGCGCTGCGGGGCGAGCATGCTGGCGTGACTCCCGGCGACGTTCTGCACGGCGGCGGTGAGCATCGCCGAAAGGTCGAGGCCGCGCGCGGCCTCGACCTGCAACGGCATGAACAACGCGTTCGAGGCAGCGTTGGAGCCGGTGAGGGCGCCGCCCAGCGCGGCGAGCACGGGTGAGACCGCCGGAAAGAAGCGGCCCAGGGCTTCTGCGCCCCCGGCGAGCAGCCCCGCTGCACCGCTCCCTGCCACCACTTCTCCCGCCAGAACAAACGTAAGGACGGCCCCTGCCGTCGGTAGCCACTGCGCCACGGTGCTCCGCGCCGCAGCGCCGGTCTCCTCTCCGCCCAGGCCGAGCAGCAGCGCCGCGAATGCTCCGGAGAGGAGCAATGAAAGGCCGGGACCCTCGAAGACGGGACCGAATCTCGCGATGATTTCGCGCAGCGCTCCGATGCCGTTCGCAGCGGCGAGCAGCGCGAGCAGGAACGCATAGGGAAGCAGCGCGCGCACGGGAATCCCGGCGAGTCGATCCCGCCTCCCCGCCAGGAAGATCGCGGTAGCCGCGAGCCCTCCCACGGCGCCGGAGAGCTCGGGGACCAGGTACAGGCTCGTCAAGAGCGTCCCCACGCCCGCGACCAGCCCGAGCACCATCGCCTCCGCGCCGCGTCGGCGTAAGCCCGCCCACCCGCCCGCCAGCGCCGCGGCGGCGAGGCCGTATACGGGGAAGAGGGGGAGGCTCAGAAAAGCGCTCACATCGGAGAGCGTCCCGAAGTCTATGTCCGCGAGGTGGGCCCCGATCACGGTCCCCACGCCGAGGGCTCCCCAGGGCACGGCGCACTGGCCCCAGCTCGCCAGCACGGCGGCCCTCAGCGGCGTGAACCCGGCGGCGAGCAGGATCGGGGCGCTTATGACCACGGCCACCCCGAAACCCGTTACGGACTCGAAGAAAGGTGCGACTCCTACCACGATCCCGATCGCGAGCGCTACGGGGTCGGGCTCCAGCCTCCCGAGAAACCGCGACACGGCCTCGACCGCCCCTCCGGCCGAGAGCAAATTGTAGAGCATCAACCCCCCGAACAACACGTACAACACCTGCGCCGAGGTCCCGAGCCCCCCAAGGAAAGCCCCAGGCACCGCGGCGGCCTCCAGCTCCGGCCACACCACGGCACCCAAGAGCGCCGTCGCCAACGACGCAGCACCCGCCCGGGATGCTGTCCACCCCAGGCCGACCAGGGTTACAGCGGCCACCGCGAACGGCAGCGCCGAGATCAATAACCCCGCAAGATCTACCATGATAGAATTACTTCTACCAAATGGATGATACGACTGCAAGCGGGGTTTCCACGATGGTCGCCGCGGTATCTTCCGGGCGGTTGGGTGGACGTGTAAGGGAGTTACGCCGGCGGCGCGGCCTGACACTGGAGGAGTTGGCCGAGCTTTCCGGGGTGAGTCGCGCCATGATCTCCAAACTCGAGCGTGGGGAGAAAAACCCCACGCTCGTGGTCGCAGCGAAGCTAGCAGAGGGCCTTGGCGTGACGCTCTCGCGGCTCGCCGGCATGGAGGAGCGACGTGAGGTCGTCGTCGTACCGAGGGAGAGGCGCATGGTCATGCGCGACCCCGAGACGGGCTTCGAGCGTCAGCTACTCTCGCCGAACTTCGTCGGGAGGGGCGTCGAGTTCATCCGCAACGAGATCCCGGAGGGCTCCACTTCTGGCGAGTTTCCGCCCCTTCGCAAGGGCGTCGAGGAGCACATCGTCGTCGAGCGGGGGAGCTTGAGGGCGTTACTCGCCGGAGAGGAATACGTGCTCCGGGAGGGAGATGCCGTGTACTTCGAGGCCGACGTCCCGCACCGCTTCGACAACGCAGGCGCGGGAAAATGCAGCTACTATCTCGTAATCAGCTCGCGCGGAACGTGAAAGCGGGATTAGGAGGGGCCAGCGGCCCCTCCTAATCCCGCGCTGGTCAGCTAGTCAGCACTTCAGCTAGTCAGCTTTTCGTTCGCGCAAGCGAATGCTGAAATGCTGAAATGCTGAAATGCTGAAATGCTGAAATGCTGAAATGCTGAAATGCTGAAATGCTGAAATGCTGAAATGCTGACGAGCGGAGGCGAAGCCGGAGCGTGCTGACCAGCTTGCAATGAGGTCCACCCTCACTGCGACCCTACGAGGCTTCTACGAGCCTGACCTTCCGCTGACGCGCTTCCTGGCCGGCACGGTGGCCGCGGTAATAATCGAGCCGGTCTGCCGGAGCTTCCCACTTGGCCAGGCGCACGTTGTTGGTGAACCATTCCGGCTCTCCGAAACGGCCGTCGAGCCAGCCTGACCAGTACGCCTCCGTGTGGTCAGGGGACTTCCAGGATACCGGGGCCGAGATGGGGGTGACCTCGGATCCGCAGGCCGGGCAGCGGTACACATTGTCGGGAAGGCGCCTCATCTCGGGGTGGCCGCACTCGCAAGCGTGACCACCGGCCGCGTCGGGAAGGGAGATTATCCTGGTGAGCGTCTCCAGAAGCGCCCCGCCGAGGACGCCTCCGCACTCGTCACAGCGGAGGGAGTTGCGGCCGAAAGAGCGGAGTTCCGCCTCCGAGCAGAAGGGGCAGGTCAGGGTCCTGGATCCGCCGTTAGAGCCGTCCATGCTACCTCCCTTCTCGTCCGCTTTGCTCACACCATTAATCATGGAGTAATGGATACAATCAGGCATCGCCCAAATGAGTGATTTATCACTAGCCAATTTGGTCTAGGACGATTTGCAGAGGTCTAAACTTCTGCAAATCGAGCATTGCAGCAAGAAAGAGCTGACTAGCTGAAATGCTGAAGTGCTGACCAGCGCGGGACCACGAAGGTGGACCCTTCGTGGTCCCGCTATCAGAGTTGGAAGTCGCCGGTTTGCAGCTGGTCCAGGACGCGCTGGCGCAGGGCACCGACGTCGGGTGGTACAGAGTACAGGTCCTGCAGGGGCCTGAGTACCTCGGTGGCGTCGTCGGGGACCGGGGCAGACACGGGCAGGATCGTACGCGTGCCATCCTGCAGGCTCAGAAGGCGCTTGCGCCCGCCGCGCTTGCCGCGCTTGGAGCGGTCTTCTCCGTCTACCTCCACGATGTCGAGCGAGTAGTCGACCATGGGGGCGTCGGCGATGGCGCCGCCTACACCGTAGGCGTCGCAGACCGGGTTGAGGTGGAGGATGTACTCGACGTCGATGCCGCCCGAGGCGAAGATCTTCACGTGTTCGAAGCCGTTGCGGTCGAGCTCCCAGCGGACCTCACGCATGAGATCCAGAAAGTCGCCGCGGCGGTTGCCCGGCGTATCCATCCGGATGGCATAGAGCGAATCCGGTATGGCCCGAGCGGCGAGCAGCGCGCCGAACTTCTCGTCGTCGAAGGTATCTATGATGATCGTGCGCGACACGTCCGGTTCTATGACCTCGTCGAAAGCGCGGGCCGCTTCCTCGGTCGAGCCGAGGATCAGGACGAGGGCGTGGGGGGTCGTCCCCGTGGCCGGGATGCCGAGGCGTGCGACGGCGAGGTCGACGGCGACCATATCGCATCCGCCGAGGTAGGCGGCGCGTTCGATCATTGGTGTTACGGCGGGATGCATCCTGCGGGCGCCAAAAGAGACCACGGGTTTCTCACCGGCGGCGAGCCGGCAGCGGGCTGCACCCGTGGCCACGCCCGAGGCCTGGCAGAGCAGGCCGAGTATGGCGGTCTCGTGCTCGGCGAAAGCGCCGTAAGGGCCAGTGAGCGTCAGGACCGGCTCGTGGGGACGGCAGATCGTGCCCTCGGGCACGGCCCGTGCGTCGACGTCGACACCGTCGAGTAGGTAAGCCACCTCATCGAGGCCGGCGACCACAAACCAGGCGTCGGGGTCCGAAGTCTTGTAGGCGAGCTCGGCTTGCACGGGGGTATCCTCCAGGCCGCGGGCGCGCAGGATCTTCATCGTCCTGTGGAAGTAGGAGTCTGCGACGTCGGCTTTCAGGATCTCCGCATCCGTCGCCGAATTGAACCTCCTGCCGCCAGCGCTCTCCTCGCTCAAGATCCAATCCCTTTCCGCTATATTGCTTACCGGCGTATCATAGCCAATAAGCCACCCCCTATGCCGGTAATCCGTACGATTGGCTCCACGCCCCTGTTGCGCGGAGTCGGGGATCTTGCCTTTCTGACCTCGTGGTTGGACACGAGGACATTGTTACTGGCGGCAGAGGAGACAGAGTACTGTTATCGTAACGCTCGGGAAATGGTAGGTTTGCGGGGTGGTACCGTGGAGGAACGGGCGAGGAATCGGTAGCATGAGCCGCCGCGCTGGCCGCTGGTTTGCGTGGGGTGTGTGGGCATTGACCTTACCGACTTCGGTGCTCACGCTGTTTTTCGCCTCGCTCAACGAGCCCTCATCCTCCCTGTGGAACCACGTACTCCTCCCCGTATTGATCCTGTCCTTCTCCACCGTCGGCGCCATGATCGCCTCCTACCGTCCCGAGAACGCCATCGGCTGGCTCTTCCTCTCTGGAGCCTTCGTCTGGATAGGGGGAGAGCTCACGTTGGAATACGGCGTCTACACCCTGATCACCGACCCTGGCGCGCCGCCCGCGGGGGCGTGGGCCGGGTGGTTCGGCGCGTGGGCGCGCGGGCTTGGATGGTTCCTTCTCGTCTCGTTCTTGCTCTTGCTGTTTCCCACAGGAAGGCTGCCCTCAACACGATGGCGTCCCATCTTGTGGGGGACCGCGGGCGCCGTGGCGCTCTTCTCGCTAACGGCCTGGCTATCTACGGAGACCAACGACCTCAGGCTGTCATCCGTGCACAACCCGTTGGGGTTGGAGTCGGGGATCATGGGCCTGCTCTACGAGCTCTTCAACTACACGTTCCCGCTGCTAATCGTGGTGAGTGGGGCGGCCGTGATCGTACGTTTCCGCCGCTCCAGGGGTGACGAACGACAGCAACTGAAGTGGTTCGCGTACGCCGTCGGCGTCATGGTCTTCGTTTTCGTGACCTGGTTTTCCCTGACGTCGGCAGGACTCGTAGGGCCCACTTCACTAATGTACGAGGCTCCCCTCATCGGGCTTCCCGTCGCAACGGGTATCGCGATCTTCAAGTACCGCCTGTACGACATCGACTTTATCGTAAACCGTACCCTCGTCTACGGCTCGCTCACGCTCGTGCTGGCGCTGATGTATTTCGGCGGCATCGTCGTTCTGCAGCGGCTCTTCGTAGCCCTCACCGGCCAACAGTCCACCCTCGCTGTGGTGGCCTCTACCCTCCTGATAGCTGCCCTGTTCAACCCCTTGGGGCGGCGCATCCAGTCCTTTATAGACCGCCGATTCTACCGCAGCAAGTACGACGCTAGGAAGACCTTGGAAGCCTTCTCGGCCAAGCTCCGAGACGAGACGGACCTCGCCGCCTTGAGCGATGATCTGGTGGGAGTAGTGAGGGAGACGATGCAGCCGGAGCACCTCTCGCTGTGGTTGCGCCCAGAGACGGCCAAAGAGCGCGGCGAGGGCGAATAGAGAGCGATCGCTTGCGGATGCGGCTGGAGAAGGCGTCCTCCAAGACACCACGACCCGTGTGGGCGGAGGGTGCCTGCCCCGTTTTCGGCCGTCGGCGGCACAACGCGGTAAAGACGGTGCATAATAGCCAGTTATGGAGACTAGAGACGCCAACCGTACCTTCGCCTCGGCTGCGGGCACGCCGTACGCGGCCGAGGCTGCCGCAGAGACGTACCGTACGGGGGGCAACGCCGCCGACTCCGCCGTCGCCGCCGCTGCGGCCGTCGCCGTTACCGAGCCGCTGCTGAGCTCGATCGGCGGCGGTGGGTTTGCCCTCGTGAGGGACCCCTCCGGCGGGGCCGAGCTTATCGACTACTACGACGCTATGCCGGGCAAGGGTCTTCCCGCCTCGGCCTTCGGGGCCGGCGGCAGCCCGCAGACCGTCATCCTCAAGTATGGTGCCGGGGTGCGCTCCATCGTCGGTGGCGCATCGTCCGCCGTCCCCGGCTCCATGAGGGGATGGGAGAAGCTTCTGGCGCGCCACGGCCGGCTGACCCTCAAGGAGACGCTCGCCCCCGCGATTCGGCTCGCGCGCGGAGGGTTCGAGTTGTGCAGGACCGCGGCCCTCTGGTTCGGGGTCGCCGAAGAGGTGTTGAGGCTCACCGACGAGACCCGCAAGCACTTCTACAATGGCGAGCGGGTATTTCACGAGGGCGAACAGATGCGGTTCCCCGAGCTCGCGGACACGCTGGAGGCGATCGGGGAGGGTGGGGCCGGACTCTTCTACGAGGGGGAGTTGGCGCGCACGATCTCCGCCTACATGCTCCAGATGGGCGGTATCATAACCGAGGAGGACCTCGCCTCCTACGAGGCCGTCGTCAGGGAGCCGATGAGCGTCACCTACGGCGCGGGGGCCATGCACACCAACGGCCCGCCTTCGGCCGGTGGCCCTACGCTGGCCCAGATGCTCAAAGTCGTCTCCGCCTACGAGCTGGCGACCATGCCAGAAGCAGAGTACGTGAGGGTGATGACGGGTGCGATGAAGCTCGCGCTAAGGGATCGCGAGACCGCCTACCTCGACGTCGAAGAGAACGGGCGGGTAGCGCAGCGCCTGACGGGAGAGGAGTACGCGGCCGAGCAGCGGCGCAGGATCTTCTCCACCTTCGGCTCGCCGCACACCACACATCTCTCGTGCGTGGACAGCGAGGGGCTGGCCGTCTCGATCACGGCCAGCATGGGTTACGGCTCCGGGCTCGTAGTGCCTACCACGGGGATCCCCATGAACAACACGCTCGGCGAACCCGAGCTCAATCCCAGAGGTTTCCACGCGCTCGCGCCGGGGGAGCGTTTGATCTCCAACATGAGCCCTACCGTGGTCTCCGCGGAGGAGGGTGGAATTATCGCGCTCGGGTCGCCGGGCGCCTCGCGCATTCCCACGGCCATCCTGCAGACGGTCATAAACGTGCTGGATTTCGGGATGACGCTGGAGGAGGCGGTCCTCGCCCCGCGCTTCCACGCAGAGGGAGATCTCTTCGCCTACGAGGCCGGCGCCCGCACAGCGAACCTCGACGACTACGAACGCGTGCTGACCTACGAGACCCCGAACATGTTCTTCGGTGGGGTCAACGCGGTCAGGCGAACGCCAGAAGGGAGCTTCGAAGCGGCGGCAGACCCGCGACGTTCGGGAGGCACCGCCATTGTCTGAAAACGGTCGCAGGCCCGTCGGGATCTTCGGTGTGCCCATGGACCTGGGTCAGGACAGGCGCGGCGTAGATATGGGACCGAGCGCCATCCGCTACGCCCGTATCGAAGCATGCCTGGAGGAACTCGGCCACAGCGTGACAGACCTCGGGAACGCAGGTGTGCCCATCCCCGAGACTCTCGCGGCGGGGGAGGAGGTCAAGCAACTCGCGGCCGTAAAGAGCGTCTGTGAGGAGGTCTGCGACAGGGCCGCTGACCTGGTCGAAGAAGGATTGTTCCCGATATTCCTCGGCGGGGATCACGCCATCGCGATCGGGACCGTCTCAGGGGTCGCCCGCTCCACTTCGGGGCTGAGGACGGGCGTGATTTGGGTGGACGCCCACGCGGACTTCAACACGCCGGCGACCTCGCCTTCGGGCAACATCCACGGCATGCCGCTGGCGGCACTTACGGGGCGCGGCCACCCCGACCTCGTCGGGATCGGCGGTCAGGGAGCGAGCATCAGGACCGAAGATGTGGTAGCTATCGGCCTGCGCTCCGTGGATATAGAAGAGAAGGGCCTGTTGCGCGAAGCCGGCGTGAAGGTCTATACGATGAAGGACATCGACGCCTACGGAGCGGGGCGCGTGGTTCGAAACGCCATCAAAAGCCTCGCCCACGTCGACAGGGTGCACCTCTCGCTCGACCTCGACGCCCTTGACCCCGAGGTCGCCCCCGGCGTGGGCACGCCCGTGCGCGGGGGACTCACCTACAGGGAAGCGCACCTCCTCATGGAGCTACTCAACGAGGCTGGCCTGGTCTCCTCGCTCGACGTCGTCGAGGTCAACCCCATCCTCGACGTCAAGAACGGCACCGCAACCCTCGCCGTAGAGCTAGTCGAAAGCCTCATGGGGCGCAGAATTATCGATCTACCGCGATGAGCAGAGGTCTGTGACCTCTGCTCATCGAGCATGTCAGCATTTCAGCACGCGCCCTGTCGGGCTCTTGTCAGCACTTCAGTAAGTTGTCCTGGAGTCTTGCCATGAGCGCACAACCCGACCAACTTGGACACCGGTACCTCGTACGCGTCAGAGCGGGGTAGAAACCAATAAGCTGACATGCTGACAAGCGCGCTTTGCTTCGCAAAGCGCTATCGTTTCCAGAAGGCGGGGGAGAGGAGGGCGACGACGGTGAAGATCTCGAGTCTTCCGAGGAGCATGCAGACGGTGAGGACGAAACGGCCGAGAGGGTTGACGATCTCGAAACTCTCCGTGGCGCCGACCTGGGCCAGACCCGGACCGACGTCGTTCAGGGTCGTCGCGACCGCGGTGATGGAAGAGAGGGGCGTCAGGTTTCCCTGCAGGGCCACGATGAACGTCGCTATACCGAAGACCCCGATCCAGGCCGCGAAGAGCCCGAGCGCCTGGACCCGTACGGCCTCGGGCACCATGCGTTCGCCCAGCTGAAGCGGCGTGACCGCGCGCGGATGGACCATCCTGAAGACGTCCTGGAGTATGGTGCGGAAGACGATGAGGATACGGATGACCTTGATCCCTCCCGCCGTCGAACCGGCGCAGCCCCCGATGAACATGAGCAGGATGAGGGTAATTTTGGCGGCCGTGTCCCACTGGTCGAAGTCCTCGGTCACGAAGCCGGTCGTGGTGATGACGCTCGACACGGCGAATGCGGAGTCCCTTAGCGCCGTGCCTAAAGAGGAACCGTAGTCACCTTCGAAGACGAGGATTGCCCAGATGAACAGGGAAGCCGCGACGATTATCCCGAGGTAGGCGAGCAGCTCCCTGTCGAGCAAGACGTCGAGGCGGCGCCGGGTGTAGAGCAGGTAGTAGAGCGAGAACGAGACGCCCGAGGCCACCATGAAGAAGCCGATTATCACCTCTATGGCGAGCGAGTTGTAGAAGCCGACGGATGCGGTCTTGTTGCTGAAACCCCCCGTAGCGACGGTGCCGAAAGTGTGGATCACGGCGTCGTAGAGCGGCATCCTGGCCAGTAGCAGCGCGACGGTCTCGGCGACGGAGATGGCGACGTAGATGATCACGAGTGCCTTGGCCGTATCCGCGATGCGGGGCGTCAGGCGGGGTCCTGTAAGGCCGGACATCTCGGCGCCGATCAGGCGCGCCGCCCCGACCCCGAGCAGCGGCGCGACGGCGACGAAGAGGACGACGATCCCTATCCCCCCGAGCCAGTGGGTCATGCTCCGCCAGAACAGTATGGAGGGACTCTGGGCCTCGATGTCCGAGAGCAGCGTCGCTCCCGTGGTGGTGAACCCGCTCATGGCCTCGAAGCTTGAGTCGATGAGGCTATGGAAGGTGCCTTCGACGAGGAACGGCGTGCCGCCGAGCAGGGCGGCGAGCGTCCAGGCCAGCGTCACGGAGAGGTAGACGTCCCTGTTCGACACGTACTCCGGCGCACGGCCCCGGGGCCTGGCGAGGCGGATGCCGAGGATACCGGCCGCCGCCATCAGCGCGCCCGGAAGCAAGAAGCTCGCCCACGAGCCATCGCGGTAGAGCAGCGAGAGCGCGAGGGGGACCAGGAGAGCCAGGCCGATCGCCAGGATCACCCCGGCGTTCACCCTGATGATGACCCTTGGGTTCAAGTGCTAGGTGGCGAAGAGGTTCTCGACCTCTTCCACGGCATCCTCGACGGTGAACACGACGGCGTCGTCGCCGGGCTTGAGGATCTCCTTGCCCGTCGGGATGATGACGTCCCCGTTGCGCAGGAGGGCCCCCACGATGGCGCCCTCCGGGAACCCCACCTCCGAGAGCGGCCGTCCGGCGACCCTGCACCGCTCCGGGACCCTGAGCTCGATCATCTCGGCCCCGCTTGCCAGGAGCGCCACGTCTATGACCTCGCCCTTGCGCACGAAGCGCAGGATAGCCTCGGCCGCGAGCATCCTCGGCGAGATGGTCAGGTCGACACCGAGGGCGTCGGCGAGCGGCGCGAACTCGCCGCGGCTCACGCCCGCAATGGTAAGGCGGGCCCCCAGCTGGCGGGCGTACATGGCGGCGAGAAGGTTCGCCCTGTCGTCCCCCGTGACGGCCACGAAGGCGTCGGTGCGGTCCACGCCTTCCTGGAGGAGGAAGTCGCGCGAGATCCCCTCGTCGTGGAGCACGAAGCCCCTCCTGAGCTGGGAAGCAACGTAGCGGGCCCTCCCCTCGTCCCTCTCTATAACCCTGACCGACATGCCCGCCCTCTCCAGAGAGAGGGCCAGCCTGAGGCCGATGCGTCCCCCGCCGTAGATGGTCACGTCCCTTACCGGTGCCGTATCCGTGGCCAGGGCGCCCACGGCCTCGGAGATCTGTCTGCGGCCGCTGATCAGCAGCACGTGGTCCCTCCGCTCCAGCACCGTTCCACCCCTGGGCACGAGCGCCTCTCCGCCCCTGACGACGCCGACGATCAGGCTGTCCTGGGGTAGCCGCACGTCGCGGAGGGCGCGGCCCACGGCCTCCGAGTCCTCGGCGAGGATGACTTCGGCCACCTCGATGGTGTCCTCGGCGAAGCTGTCTATGTTGATCGCCCCTGGCACGAGCAGCGCTTCTTTTATCTCCAGCGCCGCCATCTGTTCGGTGTGGATTATGAAGTCGATC
The DNA here is from genome assembly GCA_046732815.1 of Actinomycetota bacterium. Lineage (GTDB taxonomy): Bacteria > Actinomycetota > Rubrobacteria > Rubrobacterales > Rubrobacteraceae > Rubrobacter_D. Next base: position 13,351 of record JBKPNW010000171.1, read on the forward strand.
CCGAGCATCTCCCTGGCGAAAGGCTCTCCTGGCTCGTAGTAGTCTGGGTTGTGAATACGCGCAACGGTGCGGGATACCCCCTGGGCCTTGGCCGCCAGGCAGGCGATGATGTTCACCTCGTCGGAGCTACTCGCCGCGATGAGCAGATCCGAGCTCTTGATGCCGGCTTCGTTGAGGAGCTTGGGGTTGGCGCCGTTGCCGGCGATCACCAGCGCATCGAGCTCCTCGGAAGCCTGGTCTACGAGCCTCTCGTCATTCTCCACGAGCACCACGTCGTGGCCTTCGTGAGAGAGCATGCGGGCCGTATTCAGACCGACTTCGCCGGCCCCTATGATCACCGTGTGCAAAGCGGGAACCTCCCTCTAACCGCCGGGCATTACGAGGGGGGACCTGTCGAGGTCCTTCTTGGATCCTCCGACCACGAGCACGTCCCCCTGGTGCAACACGGTGTCGGCCTGGGGCAGGGTCCCTGGCCCGTCCGTGGGCTTGAGAGCCATGACCGTCAGACCCATCCTCTGCGAGAGGTCGAGTTCGGCGAGGGACTTCTCGCGCCACTCCCTCGGGACCTCGGCTTCGATAAGCGCCTCGTCTTCTCCGAGGTCGACGTAATCGAGAAGCCCAGGCGAAGCCAGCGTCCTCGCGAGCTGCTGCCCTATCTCCAGCTCCGGCTGTACCACCCTGTCTGCACCAACCCGGTTGAGGACCCTCGCGTGGATGGAGCCGGTGGCACGGGCGACGATCTTGGGCACTCCGACCTCCTTCAACGTGGCCGTCGCAAGGATGCAGGCCTCCACGTGGTTCTCGCCCATCATCACGGCGGCGGCGTCGAAGTCGCCGACGTTCAGGCCCCGCATGGCGTCCTCGTCCGTGGCATCCGCGGCCACGAAGTGGACGCCGGGTAGATTGTCGGCGCGCTGCTGTATCACTTCTTCCTGATCGTCTATGGCGAGCACTTCGTGCCCCAACGAGTCGAGGGTTCCGACCATGGAGAACCCGAGCTGCCCCAGGCCAACGACGACGAACTGCCGATTCATCGGCCGCCGACGTGGATCGCCGGGCGCTTTTGCGGGTCGGGCTCGGCCTCCCGCAGCACCTCGTGGGTGACGGGGGCCGTGTCGCCTTCTCCGAAGAGGATGTAGCGGATCAGGTAGACGATGGGGTTGCCTTCGGTCCACCCGAAGTAGCAGTGCGGCGTCTTCCCCGTCGTGTCGCGCAGATGTAGCAGAAAGGCCGCTATCGCGTTCGGCACGACCGAGCTTACGGAACGCAGCACCTTGTGGCCTCCCACCTCGACGCCCCTTACCTCCAGCACATCCATAAACTCCGAGGCGTCCTCGACCTGAACCTCGAGGAACAGGATCGGCTCTTCCTGCGGGATGTGGTTGTCCTCGCGCTGCTCACGCTCCTTCCTGGCGTACTCCTCCCTGGTCCCGTTGCGGCGGCGGTGGGCGACGAGGTGGATCTCACCCCGCTCGGCCGCCTCTTCGATGAAACTCTTCGCCGTCTCGTCCATGTCTATTCGCTCCTGGCGCAGCTCGGTCGAGCGCCGGACGCGCGAGACGAGGGAAATGACGACGATCGCGCCGACGAAAAAGAGGGCTATGGTGAGGCCGTCGGGGCGTTTGTAGACGTTCGAGACAAGGGCGTAGACGAAGACGATCGTGGTGAACCCGAAGAGTATGGCTGCGGTCCTGCGTCCGTTGCGCGCCACGGTCAGGGTAACGGCAAAGGCCGCCGAGGTCATCATCGCGAGTATGCCGGTGGCATAAGCCCCCGCCTGCTCGTCTACGTCGGCCGCGAAGATGATGGTAACGATTACGGAGATGGTTATGTAGACCAGCACGAGCGGCCTGACGGCCCGGCCCCACTCCGGCGACATACCGTATCGGGGGAGATAGCGGGGCACGATGTTAAGTAGTCCGGCCATGGCCGACGCGCCGGCGAACCAGAGGATGGTCATGGTGCTGATGTCGTAGATGGTGCCGAACACGTTGCCGAGGTACTCGTGGGCCAGGTAGGCGAGCGCCCGATCGCTGGCCCCCTGCTCGAACTCCTGCGCCGAGATGAGGACCGAGGTTACGAAGCTGGTCGTCAAGAGGTAGAAGCTCATGATCAAAGCGGCGACCAGGAGCATCTTCCTCGTGTTGCGGATGCGTCCCTCCGGCCTCCCGGGGTCGTCGCCAGGATCTCCGCGCACCAGCGGCATCATGCTTACGCCGGTCTCGAACCCGGAGAGACCGAGGGCAAGTCGGGGGAATACGAGCAGCGAAACCCCCAGCATCGTGAGGGGATTACCGTAGTCGCCCAACAGCGCGTCCCGCCATCCCGCAAACACATGAGGCTGGGCGAAGATCTGGTAAAAGCCCGTACCGACGACCACGAGGTTGAGCAGCAAGTAGACCCCGACTATGGAGACGGCCACACCGATGGCTTCCTTGAACCCTTTGAGAAAGACGGCACCAAGCAAGGCCAGCAGGGCGACGGTGATCGCAACTTCGTAATCTTGCATCCACCCCGGTGCCAGCGGATTCTCGGTCAGGTGGGCCGTGGCGTCGGATGCTGAGAGGGTGATGGTGATGATCCAGGAGGTGGCCACGAACCCCAAGAGGGAGAGCACGAACAACTTCCCCTTCCAGAAAGTGAGCAGGCGCTCGAGCATCGCGATGGAGCCCTGACCGTTGGGGCTCTCGGCCGCGACCACCCGGTACATGGGGAGCATCCCGAAGAGGGTCAACAATACGATCAGGAGCGTCGCGATGGGAGAGAGGGCGCCCGCTGCTAGCGCGGCGATACCCGGGATGTAGCCCAAAGTGGAGAAGTAGTCGACACCGGTCAGGCAAACGACCTGCCACCAGGAGTGCTGCTCCTCGCCCTCGCTGGCCTCGGGCCCCTGCACCTCTTCGATGCGCTCCTTCAGGAGCCAGCGTAGGAGCCGCTTGCCAGGAGACTGCTGTGCGGCGGCCGACTCGGCCACTACGACCGCGTCCCGGTCAGGGAGGTCCGTCGTGACTGGGTTGGATGAGACCCGTTCATGGTGAGCCAAGGAAGTATAGGATATCGGAGATCGAGGGGACAGGAACCCGCCTTCGTCCCCTGGTCTCCTTGTGCCTCAGGCGGGCCCGAGGGCCTCCGCGACGAGCTCTGCGACCTCGGAGGGATTCGTCGCGGCCCTGATGCCAGCCTCCCTCAGCGCCTCGCTCTTGGCCTCCGCCGTGCTCTCGCCGCCGGAGACGATGGCGCCGGCGTGTCCCATGGTCTTGCCCTCGGGTGCCGTGAAGCCCGCGATGTAGGCCACGACGGGGATGCTCATCTCGCTCCTCACGTACTCGGCCGCGAGCTGTTCGGCGTTGCCCCCGATCTCCCCGATCATCACCGCGCACTCCGTCTCAGGGTCGGCCTCGAACTTGCTCAGGATCTCGATGAAGTCCGTCCCAATGATGGGGTCGCCGCCGATCCCCACGGCGCTGCTCTGCCCGATATCCCTCTGGGTGAGCTCGTTGACGATCTGGTACGTCAGGGTGCCGCTCCGGCTTACGACGCCGACGTTGCCAGGCGTAAAGATGTCGCGCGGCATTATGGAGACGTTCGCCTTTTCGGGCGAGAGGACGCCAGGACAGTTCGGCCCGATGAGCGTCGCGTCCTTGTTCTTCAGATAATGGGCGACTCGCATCATGTCGTGGACGGGTATGCCCTCGGTGATGCAGCAGATGGTCGAAAGGCCCGCGTCCAGCGCCTCGAAGATGGCGTCGGCGGCGAAGGGCGGGGGGACGAAGATCACGCTCGCGTTCGCGCCACGCTGTTCGACGGCCTCCTCGACGGTATCGAAGATCGGGACGCCCTCGTGGTCTTGCCCGCCCTTACCGGGCGTCACCCCCGCGACGACGTTGGTGCCGCTCTGAAGCATCCTTCCCGTGTGGAACGCGCCCTCCCTACCGGTTATGCCCTGGACCAGGAGCCGCGTCCCATCGTCTACGAGAATCGCCACGTTCTACCTCCCCCCGTCTCTAGCGAGCTCCACGGCCCTGCGGGCGGCTTCGAGCATCGTCTGTTCGGTGACCACGTTCTCCGGTGTGTTCTCGGCGAGGATCTCGCGTCCCTCTTGCGCGTTCGTGCCGTCGAGGCGGACCACTATAGGCAGTGCGATACCGGTCCGCTCGATAGCCGCCAGAAGGCCCCGCGCCACCTCGTCGCCGCGGGTTATGCCGCCGAAGATGTTGAAGAGTACGCTCCGAACCTGTTCGTTGGAAGTGACGATATCCAGGGCGGTCGAGATCTGCTCGGCGTCGGCACCTCCGCCGACGTCGCAGAAGTTGGCGGGTTCGCCACCGGCCTGGGCGACGACGTCGAGCGTGCTCATCACGAGCCCAGCTCCGTTGCCGAGGATACCGACGTCGCCATCGAGCTTGACGTACTGCAGCCCCACCTCCTGCGCCCGCTCCTCTTGCGGGTCTGCGGCCCCGACGTCGTGGAGCCCGGCGATGTCTTCGTGCCTGTAGAGGCTGGAATCATCTACCGTGACCTTCGCGTCCAACGTCAGAACGCGTCCCTCGCTTGTGACGACGAGGGGGTTGATCTCGACCAGGCTCGCGTCGAGGCCCTCGAAGGCTTCGTACAGGTGCGAGAGCGTCCTTCCCACGCCCTTCGCCGCTTCTCCCTCCAGCCCCGCGGCGAACGTGACCTCACGCACCTGGTAGGGAAGGAGGCCGAGCAGAGGGTCAATGTGCAGCCTCACGATTGCCTCCGGGTTGGTCTCGGCGACCTCCTCGATCTCCACCCCGCCCTCGGTGGAGAACAGGATCAGGGGCCGTTTTGCGGTCCTGTCCACCGTGATAGAGAGGTAGAATTCCCGCTCGATCTCCGCCCCGCCCTCGACGTACACGCGTCCCACGGTGTGCCCGCGGATGTCCATGCCCAAGATCTCTGCTGCGGCCTCTTCGGCCTCCCGCGGGCTCTCCACAACCTTGATACCGCCTGCCTTGCCGCGCCCCCCGGTGAGGACCTGGGCTTTGATGGCCACCGTACCCCCAAGCGTCTCGGCGGCCCTCCCTGCCTCTTCCGGGGTCCCGGCGACGATGCCTGGCAGCGTCTCCAGCCCAAAGTTCCTCAAAAATTCTTTTCCCTGATACTCGTAGAGATCCAAGTTAGAAGACTCCCGCGAAGTCGGCCATGACGGTCCGAAATTATACAGACTTCCCTGCTCCAGTTATGGTCCCGTAGACCACCGAGATGGGTCGGCCGGACGAGGGACCGCTCAGCGCGGAACCATGCCGGTGCGTTCTCATCCCTCTCTCAGGGAAGGTCTCTAGAGTGGGAGGCCCGCACGCGAACGACCGGAAGTAGAATACCAATCAGGAGGCCGACCAGGGACACATGAGACCAGGCACCCGCATACTGCTCGTGGAGGACGACCGTTCGATCGCCGGCTTCGTCGAGCCCGAGCTCGAGCACCTCGGCTTTGTGGTGCGATGCGCCCACGATGGTGCGGCTGGCCTGGAGGAGGCGCAGGAGTTCGGGCCAGCGCTGATCGTCCTCGACATCATGCTGCCGGGTTTGGATGGCGTCGGTGTCCTCAAGCGGTTGCGCCAGGACGGCAGCAGGGTGCCTGTGATCATGCTGACGGCCCGCGACACGACGCTGGACAAGGTACACAGCCTCGACCACGGGGCCGACGACTACCTCACCAAGCCGTTCGATATAGAGGAGCTCCTCGCCCGCATCCGGGCACTTCTGAGGAGGGCTGAGGGAGACGAGGTGCTCCGCGTGGTCGACCTCGAGATCAACACTTCGACCCGCGAGGTGAGGCGGGCCGACAGGGAGATAGAGCTCACGGCCCGCGAGTACGAGTTGCTCGAGTTCATGGCCCAGAATCCTCGCCGGGTGCTCTCCCGGGATCTTCTCCTTTCCCGCGTCTGGGACGAGGAGTTCGGCCTGACGACCAACCTCGTTGACGTCTACATCGGCTACCTGAGGAAGAAGGTTGACGCCCCCGGGGAGGAGAAGCTCATCCGCACCGTGCGCGGGGCCGGCTACGCCTTGAGGGGGGCTTGAGCGCTTGCCCATCCGGTGGCGCCTGACGCTGTTCATCGCCCTCGCGATAGGGGCGATACTCTTGATCCTTGGTGCCGCGCTCTACTTCTTGCTCAGGGAGGCCCTGCTCTCGAACGTCGAGGACACGGCCAGGGGACGGGCCGTGAAAGCCGCCAGGGACATTCGTTCGGGAGAGGCTTTGCACAAGGATGATGTCGAGGAACTCACCCTGGACGGGGTCTTCGTGATTATCCGTAACCGGGACGGACACGTACTCAGCGAGACGGTCGACCTCCCTTCTGAGGGTGGGCCGGAGGATCGTGTCTGGCGGTCGGCGCTCGACACCGGTGAGCCTGCCTCGGGAACGGTCGAGTTCTCCGGCGACGAGCCGGAGTACATCTACGCCGTGCCCGTCGAGCCCCCGGAAGGACGCGCCAGGGTGGTGGAGGCGGGAAAGTCCTACGAGTCGGCCCTGGAGGGCGCCCAGGCCATCGGTGTCATCCTGGCCGCGGGCATCGGCGTCGCTTTCGTCCTCTCGATAGGCGGGGCCTACCTGCTGGCTCGTGCGGCCCTCAGGCCCGTCGATGCGGTAACGGCCACGGCGCGCGAGATGGGGGAGGGAGACCTCGCGAGGCGGCTGCCCGTGGCGAACCCTGGGGACGAGATCGGACGCCTCGCCACCACCATAAACGGCCTGCTAGCGCGCCTCGATGCCGCCTTCCGGCGAAGGGAGGAGGCACTCTCGCGCCAGCGGCGCTTCGCCGCCGACGCCTCCCACGAGCTCAGAACCCCGCTTACCTCCATAAGCGGGCACGCCAGGATGCTCGACGAGTGGGCCCTCGAAAAAGACAGGGAGACGGCGAGGCGGAGCGTCCACATCATCCGCCGGGAAGCGGGGAGGATGCGCGGCCTGATCGAAGCCCTCCTGACGCTAACCCGCGGGGATGAGGGCGCACCCATGGAGGTCGGACGCCACGATCTCGGTGCGGTCGCGAAGGAGGCGGCCGAGACCGCCAAAGCTGCGGCCGAGGGCAGAGTGTCCGTTGAGTTCGTAGCGCCCGAGCAGGGGGTCATGGCCACCTTCGACCGGGAGCGCGTGCTACAGGTCGCTTCCATACTCCTCGACAACGCGGTGAAGTACACTCCGGACGGCGGGAGCGTCACGGTCGGGGTGAAGGAGAGGGAAGGCGAGGTGGGACTAGCCGTCTCTGACACCGGCGTCGGGATCCCCGAGGACCAGTTGCCGCTCGTCTTCGAGCGCTTCTACAGGGCGGACGTGGCGCGGGCCGAGAGAGGAGTGGGCCTCGGCCTCTCAATCGCCCGCCAGATCGCCGAGGCCCACGGTGGCACCATAGAAGCCAGGAGCATGGTGGGCGCAGGTTCCACGTTCGTGCTCCTGCTCCCGCGCCAGTAACGGTCCGCAGATATCCGGTGCCCGCGTCGCATCGTGGGTGCCAGGGGCCGTTCTGTCATATACTGCTGGCTCCCGTGGGTACCGGAACAGCGATCAACGTTCTCGCCGTGCTCGCCGGCGGAAGCATCGGCACGCTCGCTGGCGCCAGGCTACCCGAGGGCATGCGCTCGACAGCGATGCACGGCATCGGTATCGTGACTTTGCTAGTAGGCGTTTCGAACTTTTTGACGTACGACAACGTGCTCGTGCCATTGGTTAGCGTCATCCTGGGGCTCGTGGTCGGCGAGCTTCTGAACATAGACGCACGCCTGAAGACCCTGGGAGACCGCCTGGAGAGGAGATTCTCCAAGGGCGAGAGCCCTGTCAGCCGGGCGTTCGTGACGACGAGCCTGCTGTTCTGCGTCGGGCCACTGACGGTGATCGGCTCGCTCCAGGACGGCCTGAACGGGGACTACAGCCTTCTCGTCCTCAAGAGCGCACTCGACTTCATCGCGGCGCTCGCCTTCGCCTCCGTGCTCGGGTGGGGCGTGCTGCTCTCGGCGGCGACGGTCCTCGTCGTGCAGGGCTCGCTGACGGTGGGGGCCGCGTTCCTGAACCCGCTCGTAACGAAGGCCATGATCTCGGGCACCACCGCGACCGGGGGCATCCTGATCTTCGGCCTCGGCCTCGGACTGCTGGACCTGAAAGAAGTCAGGGTGGCTAACATGCTCCCAGCGCTACTCTTCGCCCCTCTGCTCGTCGCGGCGAGCCCCCTGTGGCCGCTCTGAGAGGCGCCGGGCCCGTGGCCTGGAGCCTTACGCCCCGCCGATACTCTAGTATTCTTACGAGGTCAGGCAACCCGGCAGCCGTGCAGAGGTTTACGCCGCAGGAAGGAGCAGGCGATGGATGACGCGGAGAGGAAGTGGCGGGGGAGTCCGCTGGACGTGGCGGAGAGCAGCATGGACGCGTACGGCATAAAGGAGATAGTCATCGAGTTCGATAACGGGGACGAGGATGTCTTCACGCCCAAGCAGCGCGAGGAGTTCGAATCATACGAGCTGTACGAGATGGCGGTCTTCATCGACTCTATGGCCCACAGCATCCGCAAAGGCCAGAAGAACTAGGGGAGAAGAATTTTGCACGGTATTGAGCGAACCAGGAAGACAGATATACCTATGGAGGGCGGCGTCGCGGTAGTCCGCATCCTCGTCCGCTACTCGGACGGACGCGAGATGACCTTCGTCCCCGACGCCGGGGGCGACACCTTCTCCGAGGACGACATCCTGGAGTTGCACAACGTCCTGGTGAGGACCGCCTCGACGGCCGAATGGGCCGATATCAATACGCGCCTGGGGTTCTAGTAGAGACGGGCTTCTAACCCGCCCCTACCTACCCGGGGCGTCGCGGCCGGGGTCGACCGTGTAGCGGTCGTAGAAGTCTTCGTCGAGGTCGATCCTCTCGCCCGCCAGCTCCCTGCGCCTGAGGTCCCAGAGGACCTGCAGGTCGTGGTCGATCTGTACGAGGCGTTCGCGGTCGCCGGAGTCCGCGTGGTGCGTACCCTCCCTGGCCAGGAGTCGCTCACGCTCCTCGGATAGCTCCCCTATCTTGCGCATCACGCTCTGTGCCATCCTCGCCTCCCGCGTTCCGGTTTTCCCTGATTCTAGCGGATCTTTATGCATTACAATCCAGGTTTCCATACAGTGGCCTCGATCAGGGAGAAGTATGCTCGAAAGGATCTACCACCTCGGTTACGCGGTTGAGGACATCGCAGCCGCCTCGAGGTTCTACGAGGAATACCTCGGGGCGTCGCCAGGGGAGCTCGAGGTCGTGGACGATCAGGGCATAATCGCCACCATGTTCAGGGTCGGAGATGCGAGCATCGAGCTCCTCCAGCCGACCCGGCCCGACTCGCCCGTCGGGAAATTCCTGGCCGAACGCGGTGAGGGCTTCCACCACGTCGCTTTCGAAGTCGAAGATCTCGGCGCTACGCTGGGGAAGCTCAAAGGCGACGGTGTCGAGCTCATCGACGAGGAGCCGAGGAGGGGGGCAGGGGGGACGAAGGTGGCCTTCATCCACCCGAAGGGTGCCTTCGGGGTGCTCACCGAGCTAGTAGAATTGCCACACGCCTGAGACGAGCGGGAGGACACGCCATGGACACCGAGAAACGCCAAGACGAGCGCCGCACGGAGTCCGGGATCGAGGTCAAGCCCCTCTACAAGCCGGACGACCTGGAAGGCTTCGACTACGCCGCGCGGCTCGGAGATCCGGGAGAGTATCCCTACACCCGTGGTCCTTACCCGAGCATGTATCGCGGCAGGCCCTGGACCATGCGCCAGTATGCGGGGTTCGGCACGGCGCGTGAGACGAACGCCCGCTTCAAGTACCTCATAGACAACGGCCAGACCGGCCTCTCCGTGGCCTTCGACCTGCCCACGCAGATGGGGCGTGATTCGGACCATCAGCTCGCCAGGGGCGAGGTGGGAAAGGTCGGTGTGGCCATCGACTCGCTCCTGGATATGCGCGACCTCCTGGAGGGTATTCCCCTGAGCGAGGTCTCGACCTCGATGACGATAAACGCGACGGCCTCGATCCTGTTGCTCCTGTACTCGCTCGTCGCCGAGGACCAGGGCGTGCAGCCCGAGAACGTCACGGGCACCACCCAGAACGACATCCTCAAGGAGTACCTGGCCAGGGGTACCTACATCTACCCCCCGGGGCCATCGATGAGGATAACTACGGACATGTTCGCCTACTGTGCCGCGGAGTTGCCGCGCTGGAACACTATCTCGATCAGCGGTTACCACATAAGGGAGGCCGGGTCCACCGCCGTCCAGGAGCTCGCTTTCACCCTCTCGAACGCCATAGCTTACGTCGAGGCAGCCCTCGACGCCGGACTCGAGGTAGACGAGTTCGCCCCCAGGCTCTCGTTCTTCTTCAACGCCCACAACGACCTGTTCCAGGAGGTGGCCAAGTACAGGGCGGCGAGAAGGATGTGGGCCAACATCATGCGCGAGCGTTTCGGCGCGACCGACGAAAAGAGCCTCAAGCTCAGGTTCCACACCCAGACTGCCGGCTCCTCGCTGACGGCCCAGCAGGCCGAGAACAATGTGGCGCGGACAACGGTCCAGGCGCTCTCTGCGGTCCTTGGCGGGACCCAGAGCCTGCACACCAACGCCTTCGACGAGGCGCTCGCCCTCCCGACGGAGCGGAGCGCGCGCATCGCCCTGAGAACCCAGCAGATCCTGGCAAGCGAGGGCGGCCTGACAGCCACGGCCGACCCCCTTGCAGGCTCCTACTTCGTCGAGTCTCTCACCGACGCAGTCGAAGAGGAAGCCTGGTCCTACATCAATCGTATCGATGAGATGGGGGGCTCTGTAAAGGCCGTCGAAGTGGGCTTCATGCAACATGAGATCGAGGAGGCCGCCTACCGCTACCAGCGGGAGGTCGAGAGGGAGGAGCGGATAATCGTCGGCGTAAACCGCTACGCTTCGGGCGAAGCCGACGACCCGGACATGGAGCTGCACACGGTCGACGAGACCATCCGCGAGCGGCAGAAAGTACGGCTCTCCGAGCTCAGGGAGAGCAGGGACAACGCCGCCGTCGAAAGGGCGCTAGCCAGCCTTGAGGATGCGGCCGAAGGCTCGGAGAACCTTCTCTACCCGATGAAAGAGGCTCTCTCGGAGCTCGCAACGCTTGGCGAGGTCTCCGATACGCTCCGCGGGGTCTTCGGAGAGTACAGGCCCACTTGAGAGTGGAGTGGGACGGGTTTCGAGCGTCAGGGATGGTTCCTACGGAGACGTGTCGACCCTGTGTTAATATTGGCCTGGAGCAGGAAGTTTTCCGCTATTTCAGGCTAATTTGAATGGCCGGCCGTCGGTGCCGGAGGAGGTTGGCAGACGTGGTTGATTGGTTTCGCAAGCGTACCGGCAAGGGCGAACCAACGGAAAATACTTCGCGGGCCGACCCAGCCGACGGGTTCTCTGAGGCTGGTATACGCGAGGCGTTGAGGGATGTGAGGGACCCCGAGATCGGGCGCGACCTCATCTCGCTGAACATGATCCGGGGCATCGAGATAGTGGGGTCGAACGTCACGGTTGGCGTCGCCCTCACGACGGCGGGCTGCCCGATGAAGCATCGCATCACGACGGACGTGCGCGACCGCCTGATGATGATCGAAGGCGTCGAGGCCGTGGAGGTAGATTTCGGCGTGATGACGGACGAGGACCGGCAGAACCTCATGACCTCGCTGCACGGCGGCCCGTCCGAGCTCGCCCCCGCCTTCCGCGACGAGTCGAAGACCCGCATCATCGCGGTCGTGAGCGGCAAGGGTGGCGTCGGCAAGAGCACCGTCGCCGTAAACCTCGCGGCGGCGCTGGACCGGGCGGGCAAATCGGTTGAGATCCTGGACGCCGACGTACACGGCTCCTCCATTCCGGTCATGCTCGGGGCAACCGGGAAGCCTAACGTCGTCGGCGGCGTCATCTTCCCGATAGAGTCGCGCACGGGGCTGAAGTTCATCTCCATGGGCAACTTTGTGAACGAGGGACAGGCGGTGATCTGGCGCGCCCCCATCGTCAACAAGGCCCTCACCCAGCTCATGCGCGACGTGTACTGGGACGAGCCCGACTTCATCATCGTGGACATGCCGCCGGGCACCGGCGACGTGGCACTTACCGTGGCGCAGATGATCCCCAAAGCTGAAGCGCTCGTGGTGACGACTCCCCAGGCGGACGCGGCCCGCGTCGCGGTCAAGGCGGGGAAGATGGCCGTGCAGGCCCACCTCAAGGTCATCGGCGTGGTCGAGAACATGAGCTACGCCGAGTGCCCCGATTGCGGCAAGGAGTTGCGCATCTTCGGCGGCGACGGCGGCGACAGCGTCTCGGGCGAGCTCGGAGCCGAGATTCTTGGCCGCATCCCGATCCTACCTGACGCCTCAGGCGAACCGGGACGCTCGCTCTTCGAGGAGGGCACGGGCCCGGCCGAAGCCTTCGACGAGATTGCGGCCACGCTCGCCGCGACGAAGGTCCGCCGCAGGATCAAGGTGCTGTAGGTTTCGGGCTCCGGGCGCAGGGAGAGCGCCCCGACCGCAACCCGGACGCCGGAAGCCGGCCCACGGCCCGCTATGAGCGGGAGAGGCGGGCCTCTACTGGCTTGTGCCGGGCACGATCTTCTCGATCGTGGTATCCCCCGACCGCCAGCACCCATCGGCCCGGATGGCCCGCCGACGGCGGGGTCGAGGAGCTAGTGGCCTCCGCCGAGATGGACGCGGTCGCCTTTCCCGACCTGCGTACCAACCTTCGCTATGCGGATGATGCCTTTCCTGCCAGAAAACCTCTCACGACCCGGGTGAACTCCCCGGAGGATTCGCGCGGCGGCATGTGTCCGCAATCAGGGAACACCTCGAGCTCGCAATCCCGTATGCGCTCTTGCGCCCTGCGCGCCCAGGCCAGTGGCACGCCGCGGTCGTGTGCCCCATGGACGAGCAGTGTCGGCACCGAGAGAGTCCCCAATTGGCCGGAAAAATCGGTACGCAGACCGCGCCATCGCACCTCGCTCTTCTGGAACGAGCTCCATGCCCGGCCCGCGCTGGGGTCGTCGAGCAGCCGCCTGGTCTCGTCTACCATCTCATCTGTCACCTTGTGCCGGTCGTGAACCAGACCGTACAGGCTCCAACGGACCATGGTGCGGCTTCGGCGCAACAGCGCGTATGTCAGTTTGTCCAGCAATGGGGCGCGCACCGTCAGGTAGCCCAGCCGCCCCCAGGGCACTTTATCCCCGAGTCCGTAACTATCGACCAGGACCAGCTTCTCGACCCGGTCGGGCGCACGCAGCGCGAAGCCCAGAGCCGCCGCGCCGCCCATCGAAAGGCCGACGAGGCTTGCCCTTTCGAGCCCCAGAGCATCCATCAGCCGTCCCAGAAAGTCGACGAAGAAGGGCATGGTGTATGCGACATCGGGATTGTCGCTCCGGCCGTAGCCGGGCCAGTCGGGCGCGAATACGCGGTGTTCTTCTGTGAGCAGCCCGATAGCATATCCGTAGGTGAAGTCCGCCGAGTCTATGCCCCCGCCGTGGAGCAATACCACGGGGGAGCCGGCGTCGCTACCGACGAGACAGTGGACGCGCACCTCGCCAACTTCGTCCCACAATGTCGACACACCGGTGTACTCATCAGGCTGGGTCATGGCATCCCAGCGTATTACTTCCGCCCGCGCGGCGCCAGGCCCAAAGGGCGTTTGTGATGTGCGATCTCAGGCGAACCCTCGGGCCACGTATCACGGCGGGTGGATCCCGCTGCGGGCCGCACACCTAGCCGTGCATCACCTCCACCAGCTCTCTGACGGAGTCGGCGCTGTTGCTGAGGTCGGCGAGTTCATCGTCCCTGAGGCCGAGCTCTACAATCCGCTCGATGCCGGAGGCGCCGAGCTTGACGGGCACCCCGACGAACAGGTCATCGATGCCGTACTCGCCCTGCAGGTACGCTGCGCAGGGGAGGATGCGCTTCTGGTCGAGCAGGATGGCGTCGACCATCTCGGCAGCGGCTGCGGAGGGCGCGTAGAAGGCGCTCCCGCTCTGGAGCAGGCCGACGATCTCGGCCCCACCCTGACGGGTGCGGTCGACGATCGCCTCGACTCGGTCTTCGGGGAGTAGCTCCGTGATGGCCACGCCGCCGACCGTCGCCATGCTCGGCAGCGGGACCATCGTGTCCCCGTGCCCGCCGAGCACGAGCGCGAAGACGTCGCGTACGGAGACGCCGAGCTCGTCGGCGATGAAGGTACGGTAGCGGGCCGTATCCAGAATACCGGCCATGCCGACCACCCGCTCGCGGGGGAAGCCGCTGGTCTCCATCGCTACGTGGCACATCGCGTCGAGCGGGTTGGCGACGACCACGAGTATAGTCTCCGGCGAGTGCCTGACGACCTCCTCGGTAACGCTACCCACGATCTCCTGGTTCGTCTTGAGCAGGTCGTCGCGGCTCATCCCCGGCTTGCGCGGGCTGCCACTGGTTATGACGACCACGTCCGAGTCTGCGGTCTCATCGTAGTCGTTGGCGCCCGTTACGCTGGAGTCGTAGCCGAGGATCGGACCGCTCTCCAGGATGTCGAGCGCCTTGCCCTGGGGTAGGCCCTCGACTATGTCTACGAGCACCACGTCGGCATAGTTACGCTCGGCGAGCCGCTGGGCCGTCGTCCCCCCGACGTTGCCGGCGCCTACTACCGTTATCTTCCTTTTCGCCATGCGTTCCCTCCAGTGTTCGACTCATCTCCCTGTGCCATCATATGTGTTTTCCTCAGAGCCCGCCGCGCCAAACCCGGATAGAATCAGGTCGGTAAGTGAGATCTTCGAGGAGCCCTCTTGGATGTGATCGACGCCATACAGACACGCCAGAGCGTTGGCCGCGTAAAGCAAGATCCCGTGCCCGAATACCTCATAGAGCGCATCCTGGAGAGCGCCGTGCATGCCCCCAACCACAAGATCACCGAGCCCTGGCGCTTCCACGTGTTTACGGGCAAGGGACGCGGCGAGCTGGCGAGGGCGAGGGCCGAGACGGCCCGCCTGCAGTCCGAGGTGGAGGGTGAGGACCAGGAGATGGCGGCGGGCAGGATCAACCGCGAGCGCAAGAAGGCGTTCCGGGCGCCGGTAATCATCGCTGTGATCTCAGCCTCGGGCCGCGACGAGGTCGAGACCCTGGAGAACTACGCGGCCTGCGCCGCTGCCGTCCAGAACATGCAGCTCACGGCCCACTCCCTCGGCCTCGCGAGCATCTGGCGCACCGGTTCTGTCGCCTACCACGATCACATGCGCAGCTTCTTCGGTCTAGGGGAAAACGACCGGATCGTCGCCTACCTCTACATCGGCTATCCCGACATGGGCGAAAGGCCCCGCCGGCGCAGCCCGGCGCGCGAGAGGACCGTCTGGCACGCAGGATAAGCGCTTCTCAACGCAACCGATGGGCCACTCTTGCGTATCAGTGGTCGCCAACCTAGCAAGGAGCGATTGTGAAGACGCTACTCAGACGGGCTCTCATAGTGGCCGCACCCATCGTGTGGCGTAGGATCAGCAGGAACCGCCGCCGCGGACGGTAGGTCGGGGAGTTAGTCCCCTATCGGGACGGCTTCGAACTTGCCCTCTTTGCTGCGGACTTTGACGAGGCAGTCCCCTGGCTCATGGTAGAGGATGACGGGGGCGTCGCGTTCCTCGGCCTCCGAGAGCACTTCGATGCGGTTTCGACGCGCTGCCTGGGGGTCCGTATCGACGCCGGATATGAGGTCGGGGTCGAGCCAGATCTTGGCCGGCGCGAGATCTCCGGTGTAGAGCGCGAGGTCTCCGCTCTCCCCGATCCAAACGATCTGATGCCCGGCGGAGTGGCCGGCCCGCACATCGACGCTGACGCCCGGCAGAACGTCTTTAGCCCCATCGAGCAACTCGCACCAGCCTTCTTCCACGCCCTTCTCCACGGCGGGAACGGCGGCCCGACGTCCGTCTTTCTCCGGCATCTGGCGCGCCTCTTCCAACGCGGCTTCTTGCACGTAGACGGTGGCGTTTGGGAAGCTCGGGGGGTTTAGCGCCCACCCGACGTGGTCTGCGTCGAGGTGGGTGAGGATGACGTGGGTCACGTCGTCGGCGGCGTAGCCCACCCCGTCGAGATGGTCTAGCAGGTTTTCTTCCCTTCTCAGCTCGTAACGGCCTTCCAGGATCTCGGGTAACGCTGGTCCGAATCCCGCGTCGATGAGCACGAGGTCATCGCCGGCCTCGACCAGAATGGGGTGCATGGCGCCCTTGATGCTGGCCTTACCGGAGCCCCCAAAGAGGTTGCCCGCGTCTGTGACGAAGATTCCGTCATCGAGGATGTGGAGCCGCATCCGTCCCACGTCCAAGGTTGTCCCAGTAGCCAACTCGCAGAACCCTCCTCTGGTAGATACTACTCATGATAGCGGTCCGGGCGCCTCTACGCCCTGATTACCCTCTCCGTCACGCCGACCCTCAGCGCTCTACCGAGCATGCGGGGGTGTCTGAGGAGACTGTAGACGGGCGCGTCGCCGGTAAAAGCCTCGATGAGGGTCAGGCGGGCCTCGGGATCCTTCTCGCAGGCCCTGAAGAGGGGCTCGAGTACCATCAGGTTGGGCACCAGGTTGACCAGCGCGTAGCCCGAGAGATGCTCGCGGGCCCGCCTGTGCCTGAGCTGGCGTTCGTAGCCGGAGAGGACCGAAGCCGAGAAGTCGTGCCTGGCGTGGGCTTCGTGGGCCCACGAGGCGGCCAGGCGGCCGGACTCGAGCGCGTAACCGACGCCCTCCCCGCTAATGGGGTGGACCATGCTGCCGGCGTCCCCGACCATCATCATCCCCTGGTCGTAGCGTTTCGCGCCCCACATCCCCATCTTGAGCGACCAGCTCGTCGGAGGTCCCTCTGGCGTGGCGTTCTCCAGCCAGGCGGCCAGTTGCGGGTGTTCGAGAAAGCGGTCGAAGAAGTCCTTGAGGTTCCGGCCCGTACGGGCGAGCGCCGCCGTCGAGACGCCCGCCCCGACGTTGGCTCTGCCATCTCCGAGGTAGAAGACCCAGCCGTAACCCGCGCCGTGGGAGTTCATGTCCTCCGTGATGAATACGTGCAGATCCTGCTTGTCAGGGCCATCCACATCACTGAAATATTGCCTGCGGGCGACGGCATTCTGGTGGGCCTTCATCCCTTTGCCGGCGAAGCCACCGACGCCGTCGGCCACGACCACCAGGGGTGCTTCGAACCGCAAGGACTCGCCTGGGTTGACGGCTTCGAGGCCCGCTACCCGCCCGGAGGGACCACGCAACAGATCCGTGGCCCTGACACCGGTACGGAGGTGCGCGCCTGCTGCGGTCGCACGCTCGAGGAGCCTTGCATCGGTCTCCTGGCGCTTGACTACGTAGCCCCTGGGGCCGTGCAGGGTGGGCGGGACGCTTTGGCGCAAGTAAGCGGTGTGCGTGTATATGGAGAAGCCCGTGAACTTGCCGTGGTGGGGCTCGTCGAGCCAGTCGGCGAGCCCCATTAGCGCGACCTCGGAGGCGGCGTGCGGCATCAGGCCGTCGCCACAGGTCTTGTCCCGGGGAAACTCCTGCCTGTCGATGAGCAGTGTGTTCAGTCCCGCTTTCGCTGAGTGGTAGGCCGCCGAGGAGCCACCGGGACCTGCTCCGACGACCACGAGATCGTAGCGCTCGGCCATCGTCCTCCTTACTTGAGCCTTCCCTACTGTGCCAGAATTATACGTCGGCTGCGATGAGGAGGGAACTTGGTCGACCGCAACAGGCCCGCGCGCTACGAGGTAGGCGAGCGCGCGGCCTTGAGAGCCACCGGACAGCCGGTCGAGATACTCGACGTGAGGCGGGGCGAGTTCGTCCCCGACTACGTCTACAAGGTGCGCGTGCTCGCAGAGAAACCCGCACGACCCTACAATCTCTCGGTGCCCGAGCACGACCTGTCAGACCTTTCGGTCTGACAGGTCAGCACGCTCCGCCCTTCGGGCTCCGCTCGTCAGCATTTCAGCACGCTTCGGGCCTTTGGCCCTCGCTTGTCGGCTAGTCAGCTTTTTCCGTTCGATTTCCGCCCTGGCGCGCACGTGCTACCAGCGGCGGTCGGGCTCTACGCTCTTGCAAGGTCAGGGGCGACTTGCTGAAATGCTGACAAGGCGCCGAGCGGAGCGAGGCGGCGGGCTGACAAGCGGAGGCGAAGCCTGAGCGTGCTGATAGCTGCGAGGGCTAGAAGCTCTCGCCTGTTGTCACGTTCATGTAGGCGACGTCGACCAGGGGAACGCCGGTCGTCAGTGCCTGGTTCACGCATTGGGTGAGGACCTCGGCTGCGATGCCGGAGTCGGGAAAGTGGCCGTCGAGGAGGCGGGCGGCGCGGGCTATCTCGTAGAAGGAGAAGCGGCGGCGTTGTCCGGTAAGCCGGTAGACCGCTTCGAGCACCTCGAAGCGCAAGGAGATCAACTGCTCCAGCCTCCACCGGATCTCGTCCACCGTAAGGCTCATGGTCTGATAGAGGCGGGCGATCTCGGCGACCTGGACGAGGCTCTGGGGTCGTTTGGCCAGACGCCCGACGGAGTTCTCGTCGAGGTATCGCCGCGCGGTGATGCGCGCGAGAGCCATCCGCCCCTCCTCACTCTCGTAGCCGGACAGGGTTCGCAACTCCCGCTGTCCCCGGAAAGAGCCCGTGTTGACCTCGTGGTGGCCGACGAAAGTGCGCGGGGTATGGCCGCCCGCGTAGTAGGAGATCTGGCGCGCCATCCTGCCCGCCTCGGGGGAATCGACGTCGCTCCTGATCTCGACCCACCTGCGCACGGTGCCCGAGTACAAGCGCTCCAGCGCCCGCCAGGTCGCGTCCCCGCGCAGGTCGACTTCGCCGGGTTTCTCCGTGACGACGGAGATCTTCGCGCCTGGCAGCGTATCGCTGTAGGCACTCCGCACGGCCTCGAGCAGGTCCTCGAATTCCTCGTCGACGGTTCCCGAGAGGTACCTGCGCCGTTCGGCCGGGAGCACGTACATGAGGCGGCTCTTGATCCTGCGCTCCTTGCCCTCGGCGGCTTTGAGCCGGTCGATGGCGTCGTAGAGCTCCCTGCGCCGAAGGTAGACGAGGGCGGTCAATTCCTCTACTTCCGGGTCGGTGGCGGATCCTCCCGACCAGGCCTCATCACGGGCCGAGCAAACCGCCTCGTGGGCGTTTTCGGCCCTTACAACAGCCCGCTGCTCCGCTTCTCGCTCCGACTGGGCCTCGCCCAGCTCCCTCTCGAGGGTCTCTATCGTCGAGGACATTGGAGATTCCCCGTTCCCAAGGACGCACACCTTCATAACCATTCTACAGCACGCCGTCCGGCACGGCCCTCACCCCCGGTCGGAA
The DNA here is from genome assembly GCA_046732815.1 of Actinomycetota bacterium. GTDB lineage: Bacteria > Actinomycetota > Rubrobacteria > Rubrobacterales > Rubrobacteraceae > Rubrobacter_D. The sequence continues at coordinate 32,630 of JBKPNW010000171.1, forward strand.
CGTCGGTTACCGATTACGCATGCGGTTGCGCCGGTTGTCGAGAACGTGTACATTTCTTCTAGTTATCCGTAGTGCGATGGGAGAGGAGATTCACGTGGATTTCAACACGGGATCTAGTGGGGGGTCTGGGGCGGGTAGCTCCGGTGGGGAGCCGGGCAGCCAGCGTCCGCGCGTATCCGAAAGCGTCACAGGGGCGGACTTCGATTACACCCAACTCGTGCCTAGCTTCGTTCAAACGGCGCGTGAGGTTGTCTTCAACCCGGTAGGCTTCTTCCGCGGTATCCGCCGGCAGGGCGACTTTTTGAACCCCTTGCTCTTTGCGATCATCTGCGCCGTAGTCAGTGGCTTGCTGGCCGGGATTATCAGTTTGCTGATCTCCCTGGCTACGGGCAACGGCATGGGCAGTGCTTTCGGCGGCTTGTTCGGTACGCTCATACTCACCCCGATAGCCACGGCGATCGGTCTGTTTGTCTGGGCGGCGATTTACCACTTGCTCGTCATCCTGATCATCAGGCCTTCGCACGCCGGGTATGAAGGCACGTTCAGGGTCGTGGCATACGCGTCGGTGCTCCAGCTCGCAAGCTGGCTGGCGGCTATTCCCATACTGGGCATCCTGGTGCTCATCGCCATAGCCGTCTACGGGGTGGTGTTGAGCGTGTTAGGCATTCGCGAGGTCCACGCGACGACCACCGGCCGGGCCGCGGCTGTGGTGCTTATACCCGCGGTCATCTTCGGGCTCCTAGCGCTCTTGATCGGTGTGGCGATCGTGGCCATACTGGCCGCCGCCTTCAGCCAGGCGCAGTAGCCCTCTCTCCTGCGGCGGTCCTCCCAGGAGGATCGCCGCAATTTCTGTAGACCTTTCGCCTTGGCCTCCCGATCTTTTCGCTCGCGGTCGCTATACTTATGCGCGGCCTCTTACTATTGAAGGGAGCGTTGCGTGGCGCAAACGGTTACTCTCATACCGGGCGACGGGATCGGGCCCGATCTCACGGACTCCGTAAAGGAGGTTGCGGGCGCGCTCGACGTCGACGTCGAGTGGGAGATCGCGGAAGCCGGCGAGACGGTTATGGATAGAGAAGGTACGCCCCTACCCGAGTCCGTGCTCGAGTCTATCCAGCGCAACAAGGTTGCACTGAAAGGGCCCCTGACTACGCCGGTGGGGACCGGCTTCCGGTCGGTGAACGTGGCGCTTCGCAAGGAGCTAGATCTCTACGGGAACATCAGGCCCTCTCTGAGCCTCCCTGGGGTGGAGACGCCATACAAGAACATCGACATTATCATCTACCGCGAGAACACCGAGGATCTCTATGCAGGCGTGGAGCACACCGTCGGCAAGCACGCGGCGGAGTCGATCAAGATCATCACCCGCGAGGGTACGGAGCGCATCTGTCGGATGGCTTTCGAACGGTCGAAGGAACAGGGCCGCAAACACATCACCGTAGTCCACAAGGCCAACATCATGAAGTTCACGGACGGACTGTTCCGTGACGTCTTCTTCGAGGTCGCCAGGGACTACGAGAACGATTTCGAGGAGATAGACGACCGCATCGTCGACAACATGTGCATGCAGCTCGTAATGAAACCGAACCTCTACGACGTTCTGGTCTGCCCCAACCTCTACGGCGACATCCTCTCCGACCTCTGTGCCGGGCTCACCGGCGGGCTCGGCGTCGCCCCCGGGGCGAACATTGGCGAGGAGATCGCGGTCTTCGAGCCCGTCCACGGCTCGGCTCCGAAGTACGCCGGTCAGAACAGAGCCAACCCGCTCGCGACGCTGCTCTCGGCCAAGAACATGCTCATCTATCTCGGCTACGGCGAAGAGGCCGATAGGATGCAAACAGGCATAGAAGCGGCCCTGAAGAGCCCCGAGACCCGTACCAAGGACCTCGGCGGCAGCGCCGGTACCAGGGAGTTTACGCAGGCCATCGTCTCGAACTTGTAGAATCGGAGTGCAAATCGTTACGAGCGGACATCGGAGGCCGGCCGTCAGCGACGGATGCTGTGGAGGAGCGGGCCGGCGACGGTACGGTATGGCCGGGTTCGGCTAGCGAGGGCGATCGTTGCGCATCGCTTTCTTTACCGAGACCTTCCTTCCGGCCACCGATGGCGTCGTCACGAGGCTCAGGCACACCATCGAGGAGTTGCTCGGAATGGGCGACGAGATGCTCGTGATCGCCCCCAAGTACGGGGAAGGACCTGGGTCTTACGAAGGTGTTCCGATCCACCGCGTCTCCAGCGTGCCTTTCCCGCCCTATCCCCAGATAAAGCTCGCCCCCATAAACCCTGGCGTGGGCACCGCGCTGCGTGGCTTCGGGCCTGAGCTGATCCATGCCGTCAACCCTTTCGTTCTCGGACGGGGGGCACCCTTCTACTCCCGGCGCCTCGGCGTTCCGCTGGTGGCGTCCTACCACACGAACATCGCCGCCTACGCCAGCTTCTACAAGCTCGGGCTCTTCGACCGTGCCACACGCTGGTACACGAGAAAGCTCCACAACAGGGCAGCCCTCAACCTCTGTACCTCGGAGGCGACGCTCCGGTACCTCGCCAGAGAGGGGGTCGAGCGGCTGCGCCTGTGGCCACAGGGCGTCGACGCCAAACGTTTTCACCCCGACAAGTTCCGCAAAGAATGGCGGGTCAGGCTGACGGGCGGACACCCGGCGGACAAGCTCCTGCTCTACGTCGGGCGCCTCGGACACGAGAAGGACGTAGGAAGGCTGAAGGTCGTCCTCGGCGAACTACCGGGAGTACGCCTCGCCCTCGTCGGAGACGGACCGGCACGCAGGGAACTCGAACAAGAGTACGCGAATACACGCGCGGTCTTCACGGGGGCACTGCAGGGCGAGGAGCTCTCGGCCGCGTTCGCCTCCGCCGACGCCTTCTTGTTCCCTTCCACCACGGAGACGTTGGGGATTGCGATGATCGAAGCCCTCGCCTCGGGTCTGCCCGTCCTCGCTGCGAAGACGGGTGCCACAGGGGAGGTCGTAGACGATGGCGAGACGGGACTCCTCTACGAGCCCGGTTCCGATGCGGCCCTCGTCGACGCCGCAAGAGAGATCGTCTCGGATGACGATCTGAGGGCTCGTATGGGACGCAACGCCCGCGCGGCCGCCGAGCGGCGCGACTGGGGGTCCGCGACGCGGAAGTTGCGCGGGTACTACGAACAGGTGCTGGGGGAGAGATGAGCGAGGCGAGAGCCAGGCTCAAGAGCGGGGGGAAGCGCTTCTCCAAATTCTCCCTCGTCGGGCTTTCCAACGCCGTTATAGACATCGGGGTATTGAACCTGTTCTTGTGGCTCGAGCCGACGCGCGAGGTGTCCTTGCTCGTCGTCTACAACGGCGTCGCGCTCGTCCTGGCGAACATAAACAGTTACGTCTGGAACTCGCTGTGGACCTTCCGGGGGAGGGCCGAACACGACCTCAGGCAGATAATACTCTTCGCCCTGCAGGTCGTCGTCAATATAGGGGTGAGCAACGGGCTGTTCTGGGCCCTCGTACACCCCATTATCGTGTATACGGAGGTGCCAACGTATCTCGCCGGAAACGTCGCGAAGATCATCTCCGTCACCGTGGCTTCTACCATCAGCTTTTTCATCATGCGCTACGTGGTTTTCTCGAGGAAGCGGTGGTTCAAAAGCCGCTTGTAAGACTCTTGGGCCCGTGCTAAATTAGGGCCGCACGCGGAAGTAGCTCAGTTGGTAGAGCATCACCTTGCCATGGTGAGGGTCGCGGGTTCGAATCCCGTCTTCCGCTCTGGCCGCGGTTTGCGGAGCAAAGCGGCGCCGCTGGCGGCATGGCCGAGTGGTTAGGCAAGGGTCTGCAAAACCCTGTACCCCGGTTCGATTCCGGGTGCCGCCTCTCGGAGGGATGGAAAGTACGGGCGATTAGCTCAGGGGGAGAGCGCTTCCTTGACGCGGAAGAGGTCAGTGGTTCGAATCCACTATCGCCCACTCTCGAATTCTCTGCAAACGG
>JBKPNW010000172.1:0-23843 GCA_046732815.1 Actinomycetota bacterium
GCCACGTGCCTCGGGGTGTGGGTGTGGGAACGGGCCATCGAAATTGACGGCCCCAGGACGGGCGCGCAGCTAGTGCGGGGGGAATGTGGGTGGGTTAGTATTGAGTCCCCGGCGGGATTCCATGCTGACACTAGAGCCCCCCCTCCTAGGCCAGTTTTCTGGTTTTCCGCCGGAGGATTCTCTTTTCTCCAGTCACGAGGTTGGCTTCTAAGAGCCTGCGCTTGCCTCCCGAGAGGTGTATCTTGCGAAGCCCGGTCCGAGAAAAACCGTAGACTCTCTTAGGAGGGGAGATTCGGTCAGGACCGGGCTCTATAAAGTGATCGGTGCACCGACCCGTGTGATTCCCCCTTGCAGGGCGGTGCACCGTCAACTCCGACTCTAGCAGCTAACCACACCGCGATGCACCGTCTACTTCGACCCAAGCTTAAGCATATCTAGCTTAGATTTAGCTTTGGGGTTTTGTCGCCAGCTTCTCGTCTCCGCCGAGGCGACTCGCCCGACACGCGAGTGGGCCTCGCACCCCCAACTGGATGCTGCTACCATGCCGTCATGAACGAGCGGAAGAATGAGGGAAATGACGAGGAAAGTTCCGGATGGGTGAACACCGATGTTGCAGCGGAAGCTTTGGGTGTTTCCGCCAGGTCCGTCCGCAACTACATACTTGACGGTGCTCTGGTAGCTCGCAAGGAGAAAGTAGGCATAAACGAGCGATACGTAGTCTCCGTAGACAGCCTGCAAGCCTTGCGCGATGAGCGGAAACAAGAGGGGAAACTACAGGGGAAGCGCCGCGGGGCTTCCAGGCAGGCGGAAACTACGGCGGAAGGTGCGGCGGAATTGGTCAGAACGACCGCGGTGGACATGCTGCGGGAAACCCTCACGAGCCTCGAGATGCACATGTCGCAGAATGCAGAACTACGGGTCCGCTTGGAGCTGACGGAGAGGGCAGAGAGTACGCTGCGGGAGGAATTGGAGCGGGAGCGCCAGGAACGTGTTGAGGCGCAAGGGCGGGTCGGCTCCTTAGAACAGGAGCGCTCGGAAACCCAACATAAGGTCGGGCAGTTATCCCAAGAGCATGCCCAGTTGAAGGAGGAGCACTCACGCCTCCAGAGTGAGGCCGAGCAGCTCCGGGATGAACTGGAGGCCGAGCGCTCCAAGGGCTTCTGGGCACGCTTGTTCGGGGGATAGGTCTTGATCACCACTCAACACCACGCAGAGCCGCGCGCCGCTACAGAAGGAGCTCAGGAGGGCGTACAGAGGCTCTGGTGGCGCCGGATAATCCGAGGCTAGTGTGTAGGATACCTTGATCGGCGGATTGCTTGTGATAGCAGGCGGCGCCCTAAGCCTCCTCGCCGGCAATTACTGGATAGGGACCCGTCGGTGGAAGCGCGAGGACAAGTATCGGGACTACGTCGATCGTCAGCGGGTCTATGCGGAGTTCACAACGAGCTGGTCTTCGTACGAAGAAATCAAGAACACGCGCATCGGCGACGAGGCAGGCCGGAAGGCTCTAGAGGACGCGCCTGCAACTCCCAAGGAGCTTCAATACCCTGTCTCTCCTAGCGCCGGAAGAGGTGCGCGCAGCTGCAGATGATGTACTCAAGGAGAAGCCTGATGATCACCCTCCCTTTTGGGAGGCGGTGCAAAAGGACCTCGGCAAGTGGACGTCACGCCAGTTGCGGAGTCCGCTTGATACTTTGTCGCAACGCCGCTTGATCAATGCTGGCGGCTACAAGCGAATGGAGTAAGCAAGCGATAGCCTCAAGGCCCTGCAATTGCGGAGTCTCGTACTACGCCTAAGAGAAATTCTCCGAAGTTCACGCCTGGCATGAAACTCCGCATAGCCGCGCCCCATCGGCCAGGACCGCCGGCGGGGGGATGTCCGTATCGTCGGGTATAATACGCCCGCCGCAAGGATCGGGACGGAGGAAGGCTTAGGGCATCGGGACGGGGCAATGCAAAGGCCGCGTCGCGTGGGAACGTCGAGGAATCATACAACGCGGCCAACAATAGAGGCATTTTAATGGCCGGGACTCTACGGGGCTCCGGCCTAGCCGATAAGGGTGCTACTCCTCCAGCTGAAAGGTGATCTCCACGTTGACTTTGTAGCCGGTGATGTTGCCGTCCTCGATCATGACGTTCTGGTCCTTGACCCACGCGCCCTCGACGCCCCTAAGCGTCTTGGTGGCACGGGCTACTGCTTGGTTGATGGCATCCTCGAAGCTCTGCTCCGAGATGGCGCTAAGTTCTGTGACTCGGGCAATGCTCATACGTATCTGTGCCTCCTTACGGCCTAGATTGCCTTACTTGGTTGCTTGCCTATTATGTGGCCCGACGAGGCAGACGCTAAACATAAGAGCCGGGACTCCTCGCATACCGCCATACCAGTTGAAGCATCGGTACAGTTTCGGTGTGGTCGCTAACTAGCTGAAATGGGGCATAGGGCCGGCTCATAACGAAGGGCCGCGCCAGATGCGATGGGAAAGAAAGGCAGCGCGGCCAGTAATGAGGAGGGCGATTTACGGAGAATGGGAAGGGAATCCGCCCGGCCTCACTGCTACCGTACGTGACGGCGACGGCCGGCGCATCGGCCATCGGCGCATACCACACGAAGTCTACCCGAACGTATTGCGTCTCCTGCTACAAAAGTTAGCGGCCGTGACCCTCCGAAGGATACCCTGCCCCGCCTAATTACCCTAGCCTAGGCGCGGGCTAGTGCGTCCGCAACATCGAGCACGGGACCGACTCCAGCCTGCCCCAAACCCGGACTGCCAAGATAGCCGAGGGGACACGCCGAGGCAGGCTCCGCAGGGCCAGAGAGGGCAAAATCATACCGGGGCGGATGCCAAACTATGGTTTCCGGTACGATGCCACAGGCGACAGCTATGAGGTAAATGAGACAACCATACCCGTGGTGCGGCGCATCTTCGACCTGATAGTTGAGAGCACATCGGTGAACGGAACAAAGAAGAAGCTTGAGGCCGAAGGAATCCCCAATCCGCAGGCGGAAAGAGATCTAGGAGTGAGCGTGTGGCGGCCATCGAGAGAGATGCTGAGGCCGTTTTAAGGGATTACGCCGGGCTCATGCCTGAGGCGCTAGCCACAATGGCACCCGAGGACCACCATCGCCTTTACAAGATGCTGCGCCTCAAGGTTCTCGTGTATCCTGATGGGATTGGAGAACTCAGGGGCATGTTCGGCCAGGGTGTGTCTGTAGGTACGTTGGTAATAACATTAGGTTCTTCATTCGGCTCTACGCGTAACCCCGTCGCACTTTCGGATCAGTACTCACCCTTGTTCAGGCCTTCCAGGAGCGTGCCAACCACGGCCTCGGGCCAGTCGTCGGGGAACGGGTCTCCCGCGAGATACCGGGCATAATATGATCCGATGAGCATATTGACGGCGGCCTCCGCATCCGCCCCTGCTCTCAGCTCGGCACGCTCGCGCGCATGCTCGAGCACCTCGCGTAGCTCGTCACGCCGTGGTTCAACCACGCGCTCGCGAAAGAGCGAGAGCAGCTCCGGCGTGGCGTGCTCCTCGGCGAGGACGCTGCCGATCATGGCCATCCCGAACGGCCGCTCTACGCCCCGCCTGAAGTGCCTCAGGCGGGCGACGAGGTCCTCGTGCGTCTCACCGGTCTCGGCGGGCCTCCCCCTGTCCCGGTAAGACGCGAGCGCCGCGGTCGCCAGCTCGGCCTTGCCAGGATAGCGCAAATAGATCGTCGGCCTGCTCACCCCGGCCTCGGCGGCGACCTCCTCGATCGACATGCCCGCATAACCACTCCGCGCCATCACCCGCATGGCAGCACGCAGAATGCTCCTGTTTACCTCGGGCGAACGGGGCCGCCCCCGCTCTTTCTTCCTCTTCATGCGCCCACCAGTGTACACCGCTCGTCTGAAATAATTTCCTTGACAACACTGTATAGTATTGGAAAGAGTGGCAGATTTGAAGAGGCGTTCGAGAGCATCGGTTGGCGGGAGAAAGAGACGAATCGACAGGAGGGACCATTGTGAGGGAAGGGATCATTGGGGCGGGCAGGATCGGCGGCAACGCGGGCAGGCTCTTCGCCCGCGCGGGCCACGAGGTTCTCTTCAGCTTCTCCCGAGATCGCGCGAAGTTGGAAGCGCTGGCGGCCGAGGTTGGCAACGGTGCTCGCGCGGGCACGCCTGGAGAGGCGGCCCGGTTCGGAGACGTGGTGATGCTCTCGGTGCCGTGGGCGTTGGTGGACGAGGCCTTGGAGGCCGCGGGACCGCTAGAGGGCAAGATACTGATCGACACCACCAACCAGTTCGGGAGAGACGAGGCTGGTAACTTCGGAGTCCTGGATCTTACCGATGGCATGAGCGCCGCCGCGTACAATGCCCGTCGGGCAAGGGGAGCCAGGCTCGTCAAGGCGTACAACACCATGAGGACGGGCTTTCAGGCCGAAGCCGCCGGGCGAGTAGGCCCGGATCGCGTGGTGATGTTCTACGCTGGCGACGACGAGGAGGCGAACCGCACCGTCGCCGGCCTCATAGACGATTCCGGCTTCGACCCCGTCTACGTGGGCTCCCTGTCCGGCGACGTCGTCTGGATGGAGCCTCCTCGTCGTAAGGGCGCTCTGTACGGAGAGGAGTTCCATCTGCAGGAAGCGCGCGAGACCGTCGCCGGGCTCACAGGTAGGTAATTGTCATCGGAAGACTAGCCGTTCGGGTGATGCGTCACCCCTGGGTCGGATGTAGAGTGGATCGAGAGTTGCCGGTGGGAGGTCTTCGGTTATGGCCAAGAGCATCAAAGCGCCTGAAAATCTACGAAGCCGCCTGTTACGCCCACAGGTACTGCGCGATCCTGCAGAAGAGAACCGTACCTCGACCTGGCTCGAGCTGTTCTTCGATCTCTGCTTCGTCGTTGCGGTAGCGGCGCTCGCGAGGGGCCTGCACCACGACCCGACGTTCGGCGGCGCGGTTCGTTTCGCCGCTTTTTTCGTGCCCTTCTGGTGGGCGTGGATGGGTTTCACCTGGTACGCGACCGCCTTCGACAACGACGACGTTGCTTACCGGACGACACTACTCGGGGCGATGCTCTGCATCCTCTGGCTTGCCGCGTCCATCCGTGGTCTCTACGAAGGAGAAACCACGAGCTTCGTGCTCGCCTACGTGACGATGAAGCTGCTGCTCGTGGGGCTCTACGCCAGGGCCCGGCGCGACGCGACGGACGTTCGTCGCTTCGCCGGACTGTACGCGGGGGGGAACGCGGTCGCGGCATTGATCTGGCTGTCCTCGTTGCTCGTGCCCGTCCCGGGAACGTACGGCATCTGGGCGCTCGCGCTCCTCGTTGAGCTCGTTACACCGATGCTGGCGGTAAGGGCGGCCTATCGGGGGGCGTCATACAGGCCCAGGGTCTTCCATCCGGAACACATCCCCGAGCGCTACGGACTCTTCACCCTGATCGTGCTCGGCGAATCGGTCCTCGCCGTGGCCGCGGGGACGGCCGGCTCAGGATGGTATCCCGCCGCAGTGGAGACCGCGGTCTTCGGGTTCGTGATCGCTGCTTGCATCTGGTGGCTCTACTTCGACTATGTCGGGTCTTCCGGGCTCACCATCAACCCGCGCGCGGCCTTCTCCTGGGGTTACGGGCACCTCGCGATCTACGCCGGTATAGCTGCCACTGGCGTGGGTATCCAACTCGCTATCGAGGGGGCTGCCGAAACGACGGCGCACGGAGTTCCCGGCGCGCGGGCGGTCCTGGGCGGCGGCCTGGCGGTCTATCTGCTGGCCGTAAGCTTTATCCACTGGGTGAACCGGGGTTCGCTGGACGACCGCGCGCTCTTCGCGCGCCTCGTGACCGCCGGGTTCCTGGTCCTTCTCGTGCCCCTCGGTTCCTTCTTATCCCCGCTCGCCTTTGCGGCTCTCACCGCCCTCGCCCTGCTCGCCCTCACCGCCTTCGAGACGATCAGCGCAGATGTGCCAGCATAGAACGAGGGGCAATTCGCGAACCGCGGCCACAGCTATCAGCAGGGCTCAGGACTACTCTGGCTTGCGCCTGACCCACCAGCGCCTGAAGAAGTAGGCGAAAAGCACGAGCGACACGACGGCGACGACGCTGTAGCCGAAGGACTTCGCGATGGCGAGCAACTCGTCCCAGTACTGTCCGAAGACGTAGCCCACCAGCGAGTAGGCAACGGCCCACACTACGCCTGCCGCCAGGTTGTAGGGGAGAAACCTATGGTACTTCATCCTGGTAACCCCGGCGAAGAGTGGGGTCATGCTACGCAGGCCCGGTCCGAAGCGTCCGACGAAGACCGTTTTCCCGCCGTGCACGTCGAAGTAGCGTTCGGCCCTGGCGAGGCTCCTCTCGCTGATCAGAAAATGGAGGAAACGCATCTTGAGGATGCGGTAGATCATGGGCCTTCCACCGATACGCCCGATCCAGTAAACAGAATTGTCCGAAAGGGAGGCCCCCACAAAGCCGCTCAGCATTACCAGCGGGAGCGCGAGTTGCCCTCCGTTCGCGAAAAGCCCGCCGGCGAGCAAAACGATGTCCCCCGAAGCGGGCAGACCGAAGTTATCCAGGGCCGCCCCGAAGATTATGACGAGGTAGCCGTGTGCCACGAGCAAGCTCGTCACGAAATCCAGAACACCACCGGGAGAGTTCGGGATGGATCCAATGAAGTCCAAAAGGCTTTGCATGATCCGGACGGGTTATACCATGCGGGATGGGGGAGGGTCGTCGACCCTCCCCCATCCCGCGCTAGTCAGCTGGTCAGCACACCGCCCTGCGGGCGGCTCTCAGCATTTAAGCTAGTCAGCACGTCGCCCGGCTTCGCCAGGCGACTTGTCAGCACTTCAGCTGCTCAGCTTTCGCGTGCATATGGCCTCGTAGACTGGCTGACAAGCGAAGGCCTGAAAGGCCTGAGCGTGCTGAAATGCTGACTAGCTGAAATGCTTATGTGTTGACGTGTGCCCGTGGCCCGGCTATGCTGCTCCGAAGACGAGCAAGGGTGAAAGGACCCAGGAAGCCGGTGCGAGTCCGGCACGGTCCCGCCACTGTAACCGGGGAGCGAACCCGAAGACGCCACCGCCACAGCGGGAAGGCAGGGTTAGCACAGAGCCGGGAGTCAGGAGACTGGCCTTTCGCCCGTGATCCCGAACCGGGGCGAGGACCCCGAGAAGGAGGCATTTGTGGAGAAGATCCTCGGGCAGGGACAGGCCCTGCCGCTGTGGAGCTGGCTCGCCCTCGCCCTATTGCTCCTTGCGCTGTTCATGCTTCTGTCGGCCAGCGGGGCGTTGCTCGCGCCGCTCCTGGGGCATGCCGCCGGACCTTTCGACTACCTGCACGAGTTCGCCCACGACGGGCGGCACCTGCTCGGCGTTCCCTGCCACTAGGGCCTCCCGTGGTCTCGGCCTACCTGCGCCGCGGCATGGCCGCCGGGTTGCTCGCCGGTCTCCTTGCGGGCCTGTTCGCCTTCCTCGTCGGGGAGCCTGCCCTCGACCGGGCCATCGCGCTTGAGGAGGCCTCAGGGGGCGTCCACCACGAAGAGGTCTTCTCCCGTCCGACCCAGAAGGTCGGCCTCTTTTTCGCCACAGGCCTCTTCGGGGTTACGGTAGGTGGGGTTTTCGGTATCGCCTACGCCTTCTTCCGCGAACGTCTGGCCCCGGGCAGCGACCTCAGGCGCAGCATCTCCCTGGCCGGCGCCATCTTTGTGGGGGCGTTCCTGATCCCCTTCCTCAAGTATCCGGCCAACCCGCCCTCCATCGGTGACCCTTCCACCATAAGGGAGCGTACGGCGGCCTACTTCACGCTGGTCGCCCTCTCGCTCCTGGCCATGCTGGTCGCCTGGCTGGCCGCCAGGTCATTACTGGCGCGTGGGATGGACGCCCCAAGGCGTCGTCTCACGGTCGGCACGGGTCTGGTCGTCGTCGTTGGCGCGCTTTTTTTTGCGTTGCCCGCCGCGCCCTCAGCAGATGGGTTCCCCTTCGGATTGCTCTGGGCTTTCAGGGTCTCGTCGTTCGGTACCCAGGTGGTGTTCTGGGCCGGGCTCGCCCTCCTCTTCGGGGCGCTGTGCGAGCGTGCCGGGAGAAAGGGCGCGAGGGCTTGAACGGATCTCTCCTGGTGGCAGGGACCCATTCGGACGCGGGGAAGAGCGTGGTCGTTGCCGGCATCTGCCGCTGGCTCGCCCGCGAGGGCGTGAGCGTCTCGCCGTTCAAAGCCCAGAACATGGCGCTCAACTCCTTCGTGACGCGGGAAGGAGCAGAGATCGGCCGGGCGCAGGCGGCTCAGGCCGGCGCCGCGATGGTCGAGCCCGAGGTGGCCATGAACCCGATCCTGCTCAAGCCCTCGGCCGGGCGGACCACGCAGGTCGTCGTGTGCGGCAAATCGTGGGCTACGGCCAGCGCCGCGGGCTATGGGGAGATGAAGAAGACGCTGATGCCCGTCGTGCTGGAATCGCTCGAAGAGTTGCGGCGCCGTTTCGATGTGGTCATCTGCGAAGGGGCCGGGAGTCCCGCGGAGATCAACCTCCGGGAGAACGACCTGGCCAACATGGGCCTGGCGCGCGCCGCGGACCTGCCGGTCCTCCTCGTGGGGGACATTGATCGCGGCGGCCTCTTCGCGAGCCTCTACGGGACGCTCGCGCTCCTCTCGCCGGAGGACCAGTCGCTCCTCGCCGCATTTCTCGTCAACAAGTTCAGGGGAGACCCGGCGGTCCTGGCCCCCGGCCTGCGGCGGATGACCTCCCTGACGGGCCGCCCGTTCTTGGGGACGCTGCCCTGGATCCGCGGTCTCGGTCTCGACGGGGAAGACTCCCTGTCCCTCGATGCTCCGCGTCCCATCAGGCCCTCGCTCGGCTGCGACGTACTAAGCGTCGCCGTCGCCCGCCTCGGGCGCATCAGCAACTTCACGGACTTCGACGCACTTGCCCAAGAACCTGGCGTATCCGTACGCTTCACCGAGTCGGCGGAAGAGATACTCGACGCGGACCTCGCCGTCCTCCCCGGAACGAAAGCGACGGTAGAGGACCTGGTACGGATCCGCGCCCGCGGCCTCGACAAAGCCTTCGCCGCAAGGGCGAGGCGCGGACTGCCCACGTTGGGCATCTGCGGCGGCTACCAGATGCTCGGCAGGCGCATCGAGGATGGCGTGGAGAGCGAGGAGGCGCAAGCCGTCGGACTCGGCCTCCTGCCCATCGAGACGTTCTTCGAAGAGGAGAAGGTTCTGGGGCGCCCGGAGGGACGGGCCCCCGGTTTTGGGAACGCGCGAGTATCCGGGTATGAGATCCACCACGGGAGGGTCAGGCGGGACGGGGGCGAACCGCTCTTCGGTACCGGCGACGACACAGAAGGCTGCCTGGCGGGGAAGACGCTCGGCACCTCCTGGCACGGCGTCCTCGAATCAGACGGCTTCCGACGCGCCCTGCTCGCGTGGGTGGCCAGGGAGCGCGGCCTCGACTGGAGCCCTGGCGAAGGAAGCTTCGCCGCGGCTCGCGAGGCGCAACTGGAGAAGCTCGGGGATCTCGTAGCGGACCACGTGGACCGTGAAGCGCTACTGAAATTGATCGACGACGGCGCTCCCCAAGGGCTGCCCTTCGTCAGCGCTCAGCTTTCAGCCTTCAGCCTTCAGCAAGGTGTCGACGGCGCTAGGGTAGACGCGGAGGAAGTGCCGCATGGGGGAGAGGACGTTCCGGGGCACACTACGCTCGCGTTCACGACGTCCGGCGACGAGCAGCGGAGTAATAGTTGATGGCTGACAGGCCGATGGCCGACGGCGCAGCAGGAGCCGGCCGGCTCCTGCTGCTTACAACCGCAGATACCGAGATCCTGGCCGCTGCCAGAGCAACGGATTATTTGCCCGCGGGTTTCCCCACGCTCGTTTGCGCCAACCCCGCTGCGCTCGATGAACCTGCGGAGTTCTTCGAGAGGGAGCTGCCAGGGGCCAGGGCCGTGCTGGTTAGGCTGCTCGGCGGGCGTAGGGCCTGGCCCGAGGGACTCGAGGAGTTGCGGCGGCGGTGCGCGCGCCAGCAGGTTCCGCTGCTCGCCTTCGGCGGGGAGGCCGAGCCTGACGCGGAGCTCGTGGCGCTTTCGAGTGTCCCGGCGGGGACCGTTCTGGAGGCTTTCGAGTATCTGCGTCACGGCGGCGTGCGCAATACGGAGAACCTGCTGCGTTTCGTGGCCGATACCGTTCTCGTGGAAGGCTACGGCTTCGAGCCCGCGTCAGCGCTGCCCGAGGTCGGCGTCTACCATCCGGGGTTGCCCGAAGGCTCCACGGTCGAAGAGTTGCTCGCGCGGCAAGATGCGGCCCGGCCTACAGTCGGGGTGATCTTCTACCGCGCCCACTGGATGAGCGCAAACACGGCCTTCGTGGACGCGCTCGTGGAGGCCCTGGATGCGGCCGGGGCCGACGCCCTGCCCGTCTATTGCTACTCGTTGCGCGCCGGTCCCGATGGAAGGGTAGCAGCCCTGGAGATGATGAAGGGCAAGGTAGACTGCCTCGTCACCACCGTCCTCGCGGGTGGCGGGTCCAACGCGGCGGACGCCCGTAGATCCGGCTCCCCGGAAGGATGGCTGGAGTGGGAGGTCCCTGCTCTCGAAGGGCTCGGCGTACCCGTGATCCAGGGCATCAGTACGACATCCGCGCGCGAGGCCTGGCTCGCCTCGGATGCCGGTCTATCGCCGCTGGACACGGCCTGGCAGGTGGCGATACCGGAGTTCGACGGGCGCATCATCGGCGTCCCCTTCTCGTTCAAGGAACGAGTAAGTGAGGACTCGTCCGTCGGCGCCCCGCTTACGCTCTATAGGGCCGACCCCGGACGCACCCACCGCCTCGCCGGACTCGCGGCGCGCTTCGCCAACCTCGGGCGCCTCCCGAACCCGGAGAAGAAGGTCGCCATCTTGCTCTCCAACTACCCGACCAGGCACTCGCGGGTGGGGAACGCCGTGGGGCTGGATACCCCGGCGAGCGCCATCGGGTTGCTCCGTGCGATGCGCCGGGCCGGCTACGCGGCCGAGGGCGCGCCCGAAGATGGGGATGAGCTCATCCACGCGCTCATCGCCGCCGGGGGCCATGATCCGGAGTTCCTGACCGCCGACCAGCTCGGAGACGCCGCCGGGCGCCTGGACGCGAGGCGCTACGCAGAGTGGTTCGGCCGGCTACCCGAGGCTTTGCGAAACCAAGTCGAGGAGCACTGGGGACCGCCGCCGGGTGAACTGTACGTAGACGATGGAGACTTCGTGGTGGCCGGCCTCACGTTCGGGAACGTCTTCGTCGGCATCCAGCCGCCGCGGGGATTCGGGGAGAACCCGATCGCGATCTACCACGACCCCGACCTCCCGCCGACGCACCACTACCTCGCCGCTTACTGGTGGATGATCGAAGAGTTCGGCGCACACGCTGTAGTCCACCTCGGCAAGCACGGTACGCTGGAGTGGCTGCCAGGTAAATCCCTGGGCCTCTCGCCCTCGTGCGCCCCCGACGCCGTCCTGCGCGACGTACCGCTTTTCTATCCCTTCGTCGTAAACGACCCTGGCGAGGGGACGCAGGCCAAGCGGAGGGCGCACGCTACCGTCGTGGACCACCTGATCCCACCGATGACCCGTGCCGAGACCTACGACGATCTGGCGAGGCTCGAACAACTCCTCGATGAGTACTACCAGGTAGAGACGCTCGACCCCACCAAGCTCCCCGCTATAAGGGTCAGGATCTGGGAGACCCTGCGCGAGGCGGAACTCCACCGCGACCTCGGGGTCGATGAGCAGCCGGAGGAGTTCTCGGACTTCCTCACCCACGTCGACGGCTACCTCTGCGAGATAAAGGACCTCCCAATCCGCGGAGGGCTGCATGTCCTCGGCGAGACGCCCGGGGGCGAACCCCTGCGCCACCTCCTCGCCTCCATCCTGCGCCTCGGCGCCGGTGAGGTACCCGGATTACGCCGCGCCATCGGCGCCGCCTTCGGCCTGGATGAGAAGTCCCTCTCAGAGAACGGCGGCACAAAGGTCGAGGCGCCACCCGACTTCCCTGAGTTCGTCCCCGGAACGGTGGTGACGGCCTCGGATCTCCTCGAAAGGCTGGAGGTGGCGCAGCAGGCTCTGCTCCGCGGGATAGAGGAGCGTGGTTGGGACCCGGACTCCGCAGGCGCGGTGTGCGAGGAGACGCTCGGCGTCATCGACGTCGACGTTGTTCGCTCTCTGCGGTTCGCGGCGGAGGAGGTCGTTCCGCGCCTGAAGCGCACGCCCGAGGAGCTGGGGAACCTGCTCTCCGGCCTCGGGGGCGGGTACGTGCCCGCGGGACCGTCGGGCTCTCCCACGCGGGGGCTCGTAAACGTGCTCCCGACGGGACGCAACTTCTACTCCGTAGACCCGAAGGCTCTGCCCAGCGCGCTCTCGTGGGAGGTCGGGCAGGGACTCGCCGACGACCTGCTCAGGCGCTATCTGGAGGAAGAAGGCCGCTATCCGGAGACGGTCGGTATCGTGGTGTGGGGGACGGCAGCCATGCGGACCCAGGGAGACGACATCTCGGAGATTCTGGCGCTGCTAGGCGTGCGGCCTACCTGGAACGAAGAGTCACGACGGGTCGTCGGGCTCGAGGTGATCGAACTCGCAGAGCTGGGGCGGCCTCGCGTGGACGTTACAGTCAGGATCAGTGGCTTCTTCAGGGACGCTTTTCCGAACCTGATCTCCCTCCTGGACGAAGCCTTCACGACCGTCGCCAACCTCGACGAGCCCCCTGAGATGAACTTCGTCGAAAAACACGCCGACGAGGAGAAGAGAGGTGGCGCCGACGAACGCCGCTCGACCACGCGCATCTTCGGATCCAAACCCGGCGCTTACGGAGCCGGGCTGCTCCCCCTGATGGACGCCCGCAACTGGCGCGCGGACGAGGACCTGGCCGAGGTCTACGCCGTCTGGGGAGGATATGCCTATGGTAGAGGGTTAGACGGCGTCGAGGCGCGGGAGGCCATGGAGTCCAACCTGCGCAGGACGGAGGTCGCCGTAAAGAACATAGACAACCGCGAGCACGACCTCTTCGACTCGGACGACTACTTCCAGTACCACGGAGGTATGATCGCCGCCGTCCGCGCCCTGACGGGCCGTGACCCGAAAGCCTACATCGGCGACTCCGCAGACCCCTCGCGGGTCAAGACGAGGGACCTCTCCGAAGAAGCCCGTCGCGTCTTCCGCAGCCGGGTCGCCAACCCGACGTGGATCGACGCCATGCAGCGCCACGGCTACAAGGGAGCCTTCGAGCTCTCGGCCACCGTGGACTACCTCTTCGGGTACGACGCTACCGCCGGTGTCGTCGAGGACTGGATGTACCGTGACGTAAGCAGGAAGTACGTCCTCGACGAGCAAGTACGAGAGTTTATGCAGCAGTCCAATCCCTGGGCCCTGCGCGCCATCTCGGAGCGCTTGCTCGAGGCGGCGCAACGCGGCCTCTGGTCGGAGCCGGATGCCGAAGACCTTGAAGCTCTGAAACAGGTTTACGTGGAGAATGAGGGGATGCTGGAGGAAGGCATCTCGTGAACGCTTACCAGTATCCTTATCCATTCTCCGCCATCGTCGGCCAGGAGGATCTGAAGCTGGCGCTGCTGGTCAACGCCGTCTCCCCCGAGGTAGGGGGCGTGCTGGTACGCGGGGAGAAGGGGACGGCGAAGTCCACGGCGGTGCGGGCGCTGGTGAGTCTACTGCCGAAGATCGAGGTCGTATCGGGTTGTCCCTATTCCTGCGATCCCGCCGCGCCCAACCCCGAATGCCCGGCGGGTCAACACCAGCCCGACGCGCCGACCGCGACGAGGCCGGTCAGGCTGGTGGAATTGCCAGTGGGGGCGAGCACGGACCGTCTCGCCGGGACCCTGGACATCGAGAAGGCGCTCGCGGAGGGGAAGAAAGCGTTCGAGCCGGGATTGCTGGCGGCGGCGCACAGGGGCATCCTGTACGTGGACGAGGTCAATTTGCTCTCCGACCACCTCGTCGACCACCTTCTGGATGTTGCGGCCATGGGCGTAAATTACGTCGAGCGTGAGGGCGTGAGTGTGCGGCATCCGTCGCGCTTTATCCTGGTCGGCACGATGAACCCGGAGGAGGGTGATCTCCGTCCCCAGCTCCTGGACCGCTTCGGCATCACCGTCGAGGTCTCCGGGAACCCCGAGCCCGCGGATAGGGTCGAGGTCGTACGCCGCCGCCTGCGCTACGAAGAAGATCCAGGTTCGTTCTCCGGAGAATGGTCGGCCGCAGATGGGGAGCTCGCCACGCCCGTAGAAGCGGCCCGCATACGGCTTCCCGAGGTGCGTCTGGATGAGGACATCCTGTACAGGATCTCGACCCTCTGCGCGGAACTCGGCGTCGACGGCCTGCGCGGCGACCTCGTAACGGCGAAGACCTCCCGCACGCTGGCCGCCTGGGATGCCAGGGACGAAGTGCTCCCGAGCGACGTGAAGCGGGCCGCTCTGCTGGCCCTCTCGCACCGCCGCAGACGCGGCCCCTTCGAGCAGCCAGGCATCGACCCCGAAGTACTCGAGAACGCCCTCTCCGAAGATCCTCCCGACCCGCCCGACGGTCCTGACGGTGGTGAGATCCCGCCCTCCAAGGGTGAGAGTGGGGGCGAGGGTTCTCAGGGCGCGCGGGACCCCGAGCCTTCCGAGGTGCGGACGGGAGCGGGGGAGCGGAGCCACGCGGCTTCAGAGCCGTTCGATCCCGTGCGGCTCGAAGCTCCCGAGAAGGGCAAGGGTGGTCCTCTCGGCCGCAGGAGCCGGGTCTCGGGTGAGACCGGGCATCCGGTCGCAGATCGGGAGAATGCAGGGAGACCAAGAGATGTGGCGCTCGCAGCAACCATCCGGGCCGCCGCGCCCCACCAGAGGGAGCGCACCCGGGAGGGGACCAACCTCGTGGTGCGTACTTCTGATCTTCGGGAGAACATCAGGGAGGGACGAGAAGGAAACCTGATCCTCTTCCTCGTCGACGCGAGCGGCTCGATGGCCGCCCGCAAGCGCATGTCCGCCGTAAAAGGCGCCGTCCTCTCCCTCCTCAACGACGCCTACCAGCGCCGCGACAAGGTAGCCCTGATCTCCTTCCGCAAAGACGAAGCCCGGATCCTCCTGCCCCCGACGTCGAGCGTCGAGCTGGCCGCGCCACGCCTGCAAGAGCTCCCGACCGGGGGCCGTACGCCCCTCGCGGCCGGTCTCGAGAAGGCGGCCGAGGTGCTGAAAAGGGAGGAACTGCGCGACAGGGAGCGCCGTCCATTGCTGGTCCTGCTTACCGACGGGAGGGCGACGGCGGGGCCGGATCCCACGAGGACAGCGGCGCGACTGCGCCACCTTGGGACGACTTCGTTCGTGGTCGATACCGAGGAAGGGTTCGTCCGGCTCGGAATGTCGGAACAGCTGGCCGCGGCGATGGGAGCGCGGTGCCTGCGCCTCGAGGATCTACAGGCCGAGTCGCTGGTCGAGCTCGTCGAGAGTAGAAGGGTGGCATGAGCGAGACACGGGAGACGAGGGAACCCAGAGAGCAGCGGCTGAGAAAGAGGTCGAGCAGGGAGAGACCTCTCCTCATCGTCAATACGGGTCATGGCAAAGGCAAGTCCACGGCCTCCTTCGGGATCATGCTCAGGGGTTGGGCTCGCGGGTATCGCATAGGGGTCTACCAGTTCGTCAAGAGCGGAAAATGGAATGTCGGCGAACAGAAGGCCGCCGAGACTCTAGGCAACATCGACTGGTTCAAACAGGGCGACGGATGGACGTGGACCGTAAAAGACCTTGAGCACTCCGCCGACCTCGCCCGTGAGGGCTGGGAGGAGGTCAAGCGGCGCCTTGCCGACGAGACCTACGACATGCTGCTCCTCGACGAGTTCACCTATCCCATGAAGTTCGGCTGGGTGGATACAGGCGAGGTGGTCGACGTCCTCCAGAACCGTCCCGGCTTCCAGCACGTCATCATCACGGGCCGCGACGCTCCTCCGGAACTGGTGGAGGTCGCCGACCTCGTAAGCGAGGTAAACAAGGTCAAGCACCCCTTCGACGAAGGCTACAGGGGCCAGAAAGGTATAGAGTGGTAGATGTTCCACGCATAGTGGTCGCCGGTACCCACTCGGGGGTCGGCAAGACGACTATCGCCTCGGGACTCATGGCCGCGCTCTCGTCAGAGGGGTACAGGGTCGCCCCCTTCAAGGTTGGCCCCGACTTTATAGATCCCTCGTACCACACGCTCGCCGCCGGGAGGCCCGGGCGCAACCTCGACGCCTTCCTATCCGGTCCCGACCTGATCTGCCCGCTCTTCGTCCACGGTGCACAGGGTGCTGACATAGCCGTGATCGAAGGCGTCATGGGCCTCTTCGACGGCAAGGGGGGCGGGGACCTCGCCTCCACAGCCCACGTCGCCAGGCTGCTTCGAGCTCCAGTAGTCCTCGTCGTCGACGCCAGGGCTATGTCCCGCTCTGTGGTCGCCATGGTCCACGGATACACGACGTTCGACCCGAACCTGCGCGTCGCCGGCATCGTCCTCAACCGCGTCGGCTCCAGAGCCCACGAGTCGATGCTCCGTGAAGCCCTGAGATCCCTCGGCATTCCCATCCTGGGCGTCCTGCGCCGCGACGAGGATATACGGACGCCAGACAGGCACCTGGGCCTCATCCCTGTCGCCGAGCGCCCCGGGGGGGCCGCCCGCTCGCTCGATGCTCTCGGAAAGGTGGTCTCTAGTTCTCTAAACCTCGACAGTATAGTGAGACTTGCCCGCTCCTCCGGAGCTCTGGGAGCCGGACGCTGGAGTCCGGAGTCCCCTGCCCTGGCTCGGTTCGAGGGCGTCTGCGTAGCGGTCGCGGCAGGACGGTCGTTCAGCTTCCTGTACCGCGAGAACCTGGAACTACTGCGTGGTACGGGCGCCGAGGTTGTCACCTTCGACCCGAGCGTCGACGAAGAGCTGCCCGCCGGAACGGACGTTCTCTACCTCGGTGGCGGGTTCCCAGAGACGCATGCCGAGGCGCTATCTGCGAACGGGCGGATGCGCGATAACGTTAGGGGTTTCGCCGAGAGCGGGCGTACCGTCGTCGCCGAGTGCGGCGGGTTGTTGTACCTGGCGCGCGAGCTGGATGGGCATCCCATGTGCGGCGTGCTCGACGCTAGGGCCAGGATGACGGACCGGCTCACGCTCGGCTACAGGGAAGCACGCGCGCTGGTCGACTCGCCGCTGGCCGAGTCGGGCGCCGAGGTTCGTGGGCACGAGTTCCACTATTCTGCCGTCGAGCGAGGAGCCGGCGAGAGGCCGGCCTGGGATCTGACCGGCCGCGGTAAAGAAGGCTTCGTGGCCGGTGGCGTGCACGCGAGCTACCTGCACACCCACTGGGCCGCGACGCCGGAGCTGCCGCGCAGGCTGGTGCGTGAGGCGTCGCGGAGTGAGGCAGAGGTCCGGGTATGAGTGGGCGGCTCGTCGGGGTGGGGGTGGGGCCGGGTGACCCCGAGCTGTTGACCATCAAGGGTCTGCGTGTGCTGCGCGAGGCCGACGAAGCCTTCGTACCCGTAGCCGACACCGGCGAGGTCGGGCGGGCCGAGGCCACGGTACGCGAGTATCTGGACGAAGAGAGGATCCACCGCCTCCTCTTCGCCCTCTCGGACGATGCGGGGGCCAGGGAGCGTAACTGGACGAACGCCGCGCAAGAAGTCTCGGAGCACCTGAGAAGCGGCAAGACGTGCGCATTCGCCACCATTGGAGACCCCAACGTCTATTCGACCTTCACCTACCTGGCGCGTGCCGTCAGGGAGTCAGGGCCTGAAGTAGAGATAGAGACAGTGCCGGGGATCACGGCGCTCCAGGATCTGGCTTCGCGGAGTAACACGGTCCTCCTCGAAGGCGACGAACGGCTGGCGTTGCTGCCCTTCACAGCGGGGGAAGAGTCCTTGAAGGAGGCGCTCGCCGGGTTCGAGACGGTGGTCTGCTACAAAGGCGGGAGCCGGCTCGGGGAGGTGCTCCGGGTCGCGGAGGAGGGCGGACGGCTAAGAGGCGCCGTGTACGGGGCGAGGCTGGGGATCGAAGGCGAAGAAGTCGTGCCCGCGCGGGAGATGGTAGGGCGCGAGGGGACGTACCTGTCGACCGTTATCTTCACCGATAGGGGGTCCGAGCTTGGCTAAGGTGTGGTTTATCGGGGCGGGGCCGGGGGCGCCGGACCTGCTGACGGTCAGGGGAGCCCGGCTCATCGGTGAGGCCGACGTGGTGGTTTGGGCAAGGAGCCTCGTGCACGAAGGCGTCCTCGAATACGCCCGTCCCGGCGCCGAGATCGTAGAGTCGTCGACCATACCGCTTGAAGACGTGCGGGGGCTCTACGAGTGGGCCGTGGAAGAGGATCTCAAGGTAGCCAGGGTGCATTCGGGCGACCCCAGCCTGTACGGGGCCGTGATGGAGCAGATCGAGCTTTGCGACGAGCTTGGCCTCGATTGGGAGATAGTCCCCGGCGTCTCCTCCCTGGGGGCCGCCGCTGCGGCAATCGGGCGCGAGTTGACCGTGCCCGAGGTCTCGCAGTCGGTGATCCTGACGCGCCGCGCGAGCCGCACCCCGATGCCGGAGGGCGAGGACATAAGGAGTTTCGCGCAACACGGGACGACCATGGCGATCTTCCTCTCCGCAGCGAAGCCGCGCGCCCTGCAGGAGGAACTCCTGCAAGGCGGCTACGCTCCCGAGACTCCTTGTTGGGTGGTCTACAGGGCGAGCTGGCCCGACCAGGAAGTCATAGAGTGCAGCCTCGAGGACCTCGCTGACAGGATTAGAGCGGCCGGCTTCACCAGGCAGGCGCTCATACTGGTCGGCCTTGGTCTCGCGGCTGGCGGGACGCGTTCCCACCTCTACAGCCCCGAGTTCTCGCACATGTTCCGCCGGGCGAAGCCGGCGAAGAAGGGAGCAGATGCCGCCACGTAAGCTCCGCCAGCCTTCCATGCCCCCGAGCATGGAGAAGGTCAAGGGCCAGAAGCTCAGGACAGGCTGGACCACGGGCGCCTGCGCCGCCGCCGCTGCCAAAGCCGCGGCCCGCGCGCTCGAGAGCGGCCGAACGCAGGCCCGCGTCGACATTAAGCTGCCGGGGAAGGGCCGGGAGCGACGCGTCGAGTTCGAGGTGGAGCGCTGTGAGCTCGGCGATTCGTGGGCCGAGGCCGTCGTCATCAAGGACGCCGGCGACGACCCCGATGTCACCGACGGCGCCCACCTCACCGCCCGCGTCTCGTGGCGGGAAGAGCGGGGACTCGAACTGGACCGGGGAGATGGCGTCGGCGTCGTTACCAGACCTGGGCTCGGGCTCCCCGTCGGGGCCCCTGCCATAAACACCGTGCCGCGGCGTATGATCTCCTACTCCGTGGAGGAAGTTCTCGACCCCAAAGAACTCGGCGTCAGCGTCATCATTAGCGTTCCCGGTGGCGAGAAGATGGCCGAAAAGACGACCAATGCCCGCCTCGGTATCGTCGGTGGCATCTCCATCCTGGGCACCACGGGCATCGTTCGTCCCTTCTCGACGGCGGCCTGGGCCGCGAGCGTAGTCCAGGCCATAAGCGTCATGGGCGCGCAGGGCCACAAGACCTTCGTCCTCTCGACCGGGGGCCTTACCGAAAAGGCCGCCATGCGCCTGCTGCCAGACCTCGAAGAAGTGAACTTCGTAGAAGTCGGGGACTTCACCGGTCAGGCCATAAAGCGGGCCGTCGAGAACGAGCTGGAGCACTGCTTCTTCGTCGGGATGGCGGGAAAGATCTCCAAGCTCGCCGCCGGGGTCATGATGACCCACTGGACCCGCTCGAAAGTGGACAACAATCTGCTGGCCGAGATAACCATGGAAGCCGGCGGACCCAGCGCGTTGGTCGAAGAGGTCAAGGACGCCAACACAGCCCGCCACGCCTACGAGCTCTGGCGGGCGGCACACCTCGATAGGGCCGCCGACCTCCTCTGCAAACAGGCCGCGGAGAATCTCGCCGAGTACGCTGAACGTAAACTCGAGGTTTATGTCATTCTCATCGACTTCGATACCCTCGAGCCCGCCGGGGCTAGTCCCGGCGCCCTGGCGCTGACGGCGTGGAGCCCCGCGTGAACCGGGGCCACATTACCGTCGTTGGCCTCGATGGAGGGCAGCCTGGCGAGGAGATCAAATATCTGCTCGCGGACGCTGCGCTCGTCGTCGGCGGCAGAAGACACCTGGAGATGCTCGGCGTGGAGCCAGGTGTGGTTCTAGAGGGCGACCTCTCTGGGGCGCTCGCGCGGATCGCAAGCACCGAGGGACCTATAGTCGTGCTGGCGTCCGGCGACCCGGGGTTCTTCGGGATCGTGCGCCTGCTCGGGGGTCAGTTTGGGAGGGAGAACCTGCGTGTCATGCCGGGTCTCTCCTCGGTCTCCCTCGCGTTCGCCCGCGCAGGGCTCTCGTGGGACGACGCGGTCACGGTCAGCGCCCACGGCCGCGACCCCCGCCGCGCCGTCAACGTCTGCCGCGCCCACCCGAAGGTCGCGGTCCTCACCTCCCCCGATTTCGGACCGGCCGAGCTCGCGGAGGCGCTAGGCGGTCTGGACCGCACCTTCGTGGTCGCCGAGAAGCTCGGTGAGCCGGACGAGCGGGTCTTTCATGGCGATGCTGGCAACGTCACGGGCATGGAGTGGCAAGACCCGAACGTGGTACTGGTGCTGGACGAAGGAAGGATGTTGGGAGCTAGGGGTTGGATCTCCTCCGGTTTACGAAGCCCGGGGCGGTGGGCGCTTCCCGAAGGAAGGTTCGAGCACCGCTCTGGCATGATCACCGGGTCGGCGACCCGCGCCTTTGTGCTCTCACGCCTCGCTCCTGGACCGGGAGACCTGATCTGGGACATCGGTGCCGGCAGCGGCTCCGTGGCCATCGAGTGCGCCCATCTCGGTGCCGCCGCCATCGCCATAGAACGCGACCCCGAGAGCTGCGCCCGTATCCGCCGCAACATCGGACGTCACGAAGTGTGCGTGCAAGTCGTCGAGGGTGCGGCACCGCAAGCATTGCACGACCTGCCAGAACCCGACGCCGTCTTCGTCGGCGGTAGTGGCAGCGCCTTCGAGGAGATCGTCAAGCTCTCCGCCGTCATGGCGCGCCGGGCGGTCGTGCTGGCCCTCGTCACCCTCGAACGGGTCGTCCCCGCCGCAAGGCTACTCGAAGATTGCGGTCTAGAGGCGGAGACTAACTTTCTGCAAACTTCCAGAATGAAGGGCGTCGGTGACCTCCACCGTCTGGCTGCCGAGAATGCCGTCTTCGTCGTCTCGGGGAGACGGCCTTGATCGGGCTCATAGCCTCAACCGCGAACGGCCGCCGCAACGCCACGCACCTCGATGCTTCCTGGCCCGATGCACGCCTCTACGGGGGAAAAGTGAAGGCGGCACTCTACCAGGCTTGGAATGAGTGCGATGGTATCGTGCTCTTCCTCGCCACCGGAGCCGCCGTTCGCCTCATTGCCCCCCTGCTCGAGAGCAAGCATCGAGATCCCGGGGTAGTCACCGTCGACGACGCCGGCAACTTCGCCGTCTCCCTCTGCGGCGGGCACGAAGGCGGGGCCAACGCCCTCGCCACAAGGGTCGCGGATACCCTGGGCGGGACGCCGGTGATCTCCACCGCGAGCGACTCTGTTGGCTTTCCCGCCCTCGACTCTCTTGGCGAGAAGGTTAAGCTCCGCCTGGAAGAAGGCTCGGACCTCTCGGCGGTCGGGGCCGCGCTCGTCTCCGGCGAGAAGGTCAGCCTCGTCTCGGACAGGCGCCTTCCGCTCGGACCGCTGCCCGAGAATGTCGTCAGGACAAACGAATGCAAAGCGCCGCTAATCTTCATCTCCGACCGTCTCGAGGAGATACCTCGTCCTGCCGTCGTCTACCGTCCGGCTTCGCTCGTCGCCGGCGTCGGTTGCAGTAGGGGAGTCGATGCGGAAGAGATGATCGACCTGCTGTGTCGCTCCCTGGCGGACGCCGGATTGGCAGAGAAGAGCGTCGTGTCCCTCGCCAGCATCGACGTGAAGCGCGACGAAGCGGGGTTGGTCAAAGCCGCCGAGAAGCTGGGCGTTCCGATCCGATTCCATCCGGCCGAAGCCCTCCGTACGGTGGAAACGCCCAACCCGTCGCAGGTAGTGCGAGAGGCGGTCGGGACGCCGAGCGTCGCCGAGGCTGCGGTGATCTCTTCGGGCGCGGAGTTATTGGTGGAGAAGCGAAAGTCCGCCAACGTGACAGTGGCCGTCGGGCGTCTACCCGTGCGGGGAAGGCTCGCGCTGATCAGCCTGGGTCCCGGTGAAGATACCCTCGTTCCGCCGTTCGCCCGGGAGGCGCTCGCGGCCTCGGAACTCGTCGTCGGGCTGGACCAGTATGTCGATCGCGTCAGGCATCTACTGCGACCCGGGACGCGGGTGCTCACGCCCCCGCTCGGAAACGAGGTGGAGCGGGCTGAGCTCGCGCTCGCCGAGGCCCGCGCAGGCGGCAGTGCGGCGCTGGTGTCGAGTGGTGACGTGGGTGTCTACGCGATGGCGTCTCCGGCGCTCGAGCTTGCGGGTGATGACGTGGACGTTGTGGTAGTGCCAGGGGTAACGGCGGCTCAGGCGGCCGCTTCTTTGCTCGGGTCACCGCTCGGGCACGATCATTGTTCGGTCAGCCTCTCCGACTTGCTGACGCCGTGGGGGGTGATCCAGGCCAGGGTCAGGGCCGCGGCCGAGGGAGACTTCGTGATCTCGCTCTACAACCCGCGCTCGAAGGGCCGCGACTGGCAGCTCGGAAAGGTGAAAGTGATCCTGCTCGCGTATCGTCCTCCGGACACGCCCGTCGGCATAGTGAAGAACGCCTACCGCCCGAAGCAGCACGTCGTCCTCACCGACCTCGCCTCCCTGCGCCCGGAAGACGTGGATATGCTTTCGACCGTGATCGTAGGGAGCTCCCAGACCAGGGTCGTGGCCGGCCGCATGGTTACCCCGAGAGGATACCTCTCGTGAGGGCGATCTTCGCCGTGACAGACGCCTGCGCCGGCTGTGGCGCCTGCATAAAGACCTGCCCGGAGAAGGCGATCCATCCGGCTCCCAGAGATTACGATACGCCCCTCATCGTCCTCGAAAACTGCTGTTCTGGATGCGCCGAGTGCGCCGAGGTCTGCCCGGTCTCGGCATGTATCGAAGTTCTGCTGGAGGACGAATGAGGCGCGTCCATCCCGTAGAGACGGAGAGCTACCGCATACTGCGCGAGATGGTGGACCTCTCTAACCTCGGGCCCCTCTCCCGCGCCGTCGCGGAACGAGTCATCCACGCCGCGGCGGATCTGGACTACGCCAAAAGCCTCGTCCTCGACGAAACAGCTCTCGAAAAGGGAATGTCGGCCCTGCGAGGAGGCGCACCTGTAATTACCGACGTGGGAATGGTGGCGGCAGGGATCACAGGTCGCGAGACACGATGCTTCGTCTCCGACTCCCGTACCAGGACGCTAGCCGAACGGCTCGGCATAACGCGTTCGGCGGCGGGCTTCAGGCTCGCGGCGGAGGAGGCCGGCGAAGGGGCCGTCTGGGTCGTCGGGAACGCGCCGACGGCGCTCTTCGAGTTGCTCGAACTCGACCTCGCTCCTGCGTTCGTGATCGGACTCCCCGTCGGCTTCGTCGGGGCCGCCGAATCGAAGGACGCGCTCCTGCTCAGCGGCCTGCCCGCCATCGCCAACCGGGGACCCAAAGGCGGTTCCGCGGTCGCTGCGGCGGCGTTGAACGCCCTAATCTACTACGAGGAGGAATGACGTGAGACAGACGGTTGGCATCCAAAGAAACGGAGCCCACGAAAGCGGAGATGCCCCCGCCCTCCTGATAGTAGGCCACGGCAGCCGCGATCCACGCGGGGCACGCGAGTTCCACGACCTGGTCGGTCTCGTGCGCCGAAGAAACCCGTCCCTGACCGTCGAGGG
>JBKPNW010000173.1:0-21865 GCA_046732815.1 Actinomycetota bacterium
ACCAGCTCTCCGGCGAGGTACTGCTGGTAGGCCGAGAAATCGAAGTGGCCGTGGCCGCAGAGGTTGAAGAGGATGGTCTTCTGCTCTCCTGCCTCCTTGGCTTCGAGCGCCAGGTCTATGGTCGCCCTGATCGCGTGCGTAACCTCGGGGGCCGGCACGATGCCCTCCGTCCTGGCGAACGTGACGCCCGCCTCGAAGGTGGGGTTCTGGGCGTAGGCCCGCGCCTCGATGAGTCCCTCGTGCGTCAGCGCCGAGACTATGGGGGAGTCGCCGTGGTAGCGCAGGCCCCCGGCGTGGATGCCGCTGGGGACGAACGAGTGCCCGAGCGTGTACATCTTCATCATCGGGGTGGTGCCTGCGGTGTCGCCGAAATCGTAGGTGTAGCGGCCCTTGGTGAGCGTCGGGCACGAGGCCGGCTCGACGGCCAGGATACGCGTGCTCTTCCCATTCTTCAGATTCTCGCGGATAAAGGGGAAGGCGATGCCGCCGAAATTCGAGCCGCCCCCGACGCAGCCGACGACTACGTCGGGATACTCGCCCGCCAGTTCCATCTGCTGTAATGCTTCTTGCCCGATCACCGTCTGGTGCAAGAGTACGTGGTTCAGGACGCTCCCGAGCGAGTACTTCGCGTCTTCGTGCCCCACGGCATCCTCGATCGCCTCGCTGATGGCGATGCCAAGGGATCCGGGCGAATCGGGACGTTCCTCCAGGATGTTTCGGCCCGCCTGCGTGAGGTATGTGGGGCTGGAATGTACCTGTGCCCCGTAGGTCTCCATCATGATGCGCCTGTAGGGCTTCTGGTCGTAGCTGACACGGACCATATAGACCGTGCAGTCCAGGCCCATAACGCCACAGGCGAAGGCAACCGAGGAGCCCCACTGGCCCGCTCCGGTCTCCGTGGTCAGGCGCCTGACGCCCTCCTCGCGATTGTAGTAGGCCTGCGGGACGGCCGTGTTCGGCTTGTGGCTGCCCGGCGGGCTGACACCCTCGTACTTGTAGTAGATGTGCGCCGGGGTGTCGAGCGCCTTCTCCAGGCGCCGGGCGCGGAAGAGCGGGGTCGGACGCCAGAGGCTGTAGATCTCCCGCACCTCTTCGGGGATAGGGACGTAGGATTCCTGCGTTACTTCCTGCTCTATAATCGCCTGCGGGAAGATCGGGGCGAAAGCCTCCGGCCCGACAGGCTCCATCGTGACAGGATTCAAGGGCGGCTCGAGCCCGAAAGGCAGATCAGGCACCAGGTTGTACCAGCTCTCGGGGATGGCCTTCTCGTCGAGGAGGAACTTTGTCTGTTGCATCTCGCACCTCCAGTGCTCGGCTCTCAGAGATTAGACATCAGCTTACAGCTTTCGCGGCGTCCGGTCTTCGGGAAGCGCGATCCGAAGGCGACGATCCGACGAAAGTGGAGCCGTAAGGGGACCAAAGGACGGGTCCAAGGGGTTGGTGGGTTCCATGGACGCCCGCGCGAGCGCGGAACGGAGCTTACGCTTCTCTGGGAAACCTAAGGTCACCGGGTAGGCACAGATCAGGCGCCCATGTGCCTGTCCAGGAAGTCGACTATCTTCGGGTAGGCGTCGAGGCGGTTCTTCAGCTTGGCGAGGCCGTGGCCCTCGTCTTCGTAGAGCAGGTACTCGACCGTGCCGCCGCTACTCTTCACGCAATCCACGATCTGCTCTGCCTCACCGACGGGCACGCGCGGGTCGTTCTTGCCGTGGACGACCATGAGTGGGGCGGTGATCTCCGCGGCCTTGTGGATGGGGCTTATGGACTCGAGGAACTCGCGGTCCTTCTCCAGCGAGCCGTACTCGGGCTCGCGCAAGCTTCTGCGGTAGCTGCCCGTGTTCTCCAGGAAGGTAACGAGGTTGGCGATCCCCACGATGTCCACACCCGCTGTCCAGAGATCCGGATACTCGGTGAGGGCGGCGAGCACCATGAACCCGCCGTAAGAGCCTCCCATGACGGCGATGCTCCCGTGGCCGTTCTCCTGGAGCCAGTACGCGGCGTGCGCCAGGTCCGCGACCGAGTCCATCCGCAGTCTCACGTCGTCGAGGTGCGTGTAGGCCTTGCCGTATCCCGTCGAGCCGCGGACGTTCGGGAAGAACACGGCGTAGCCGCTGTCGAGTAGATACTGCGTCACAGGGGCGAACGCGGGACGCGCCTGGCTCTCAGGCCCGCCGTGGACGTTGACTATCACGGGCGCGTTCTCTTCTCCTGGCTCGTAGAACAGGGCCGGTATCTCTCGCCCGTCGAAGCTTGTATAGCGTACGATGCGCGGTTTGCGGAAGGTAGGGGGCGGGATACCCGCGGTCGAAGAGCGTGTAAGACGCTTCGCATCGCCGTCGGGCAGATCCAGCACCCACACGTCGGGGTTGCGCTCGGGCGCGGTAAGGGTGAAGGCGAGCCGCCCCGAGTCCGGCGAGAACTCCAGGTCGCCCACGATGCCTTCCGGCATCTGCGGATCCGGCATCCTGCGTCCCCTGCCGTTGAAGAGCAGCACGTCGGAGTAGCCGTCCACGTTGCGGGCCGCGACGAGGTATCGGCCGTCCCTCGAGAGCGCGACGCCCTCCACGTCCCGATCGTCGGGCGTCAGGTACTCGAGCGCCAGCGTCGCGAGGTCGAGGCGGGCGAGACGCGAAAACTCCCCGTCGCGATCCGTCGCCAGATACAGCCTCGCGCCGTCGGGCGTCACGTTCGCGTCCGAGAACCTCGCGTCCCCCTCGTGGGGGGTCAGGAGCGTGGCCTCTCCGGTCTCGAGGTCCAATCTGTAGAGGTCGTTGTTCACGTTGGAATGGTGGCGGGAGACGATCAGGGCCTTTCCGTCGGGAGCCCAATCGGCCACCGTATGGTAGCCGGAGACCTCCCAGACCGTCTCGGGCTGGCCTTCCGGCACCTCCTGGACGAAGATATCGAAGTCCGTCCCGTTGCGCCGGGTCGCGGTGTAGGCGATGCGCCCTCCGTCGGGTGAGAAGCCTCCAGAATAGTGGATAGCCTCAGGGGCTCTGGTGAGGTCCCTGACCTCGCCGTCTTCGAGAAGGAAGAGCTGCGAGCGTTCGTTGCCGCCGGCGTCCATACCGAAGAGGAGACTTTCCTCCTCCGGGGAGTACCGCGCGCCCGATACGCGCTCCTCGTAGAAAGTGAGCTGCTCGGGCCAGGAGGGACCCTGGGCACCCCCGGCAACCTCCCACACCTGGGGCACGCCGGTGATCTCCGTCAGGAAAGAGACCCTCGCGCCATCAGGGGACCAGCTCGGCCCCCAGGCCCCCCTTACTTTCAGATAGCGGACGAACTCGTAGGCCAACCTGATCCTTACTAACTCGGTGTCAAAGAGCAGAGTAAGAGCATGTTAGCATTTCAGTATGTCAGCACTTCAGCACGCTCAGGCTTTCAGCCTTCGTTTGTCAGCACGGCGCTACGCGCCTTGTCAGCAAGTCAGCGAGGACCTGCTATGCGAAAGCCGACAAGCTGAAATGCTGACAAGCGACAGCCGAAGGCTGGAGCGTGCTGAAATGCTGACGAGCCGTCCGGCGAAGCCGGGCGGCGTGCTGACATGCTGAGCGACCGAAGGGAGCGAAGAGCTTGGTACTCAGACGACTGCGGGAGATCTTCGGGGGGCCCGATCGGCCCGCGGGCGAACCGTCGCCGCTCTACGGTCTCGAAAACGAGGAGAGGGCGAAGATAGGGACGGAAGAGGACCCGCTCCGTAACTTCGAGGCCGCGATGCAACGCAACGAGGAGGCCGAGAAGGCCTTAGAGGGCGGCGACACCGCACGGGCCATCGACCTCTACGAGATCAGCGTCCGCGAGGGGTTCGTCGGCAGCCACCCTTACGAACGGCTCGCCTCCGTCTACGAAGTCCGCCACAACTCCACGGAAGCCCTTAGGGTGTGCGAAGCCTTTACCCGGCTCGCCGCCAGCGGTAAGATGCCCCGCGGAGCCCAACGCTCCGCCGACCGCAAGCTCCCCGAGTTCGAGGCCCGCATCCAACGCTACAGGCGCTCGCTCGACGAAGAACAATAGAAGCCCGCTCAGGCTCGGAATCCCATCCACCCCCATACAGCAAAAAACCACTGCATGCAGGTGAAAAACGCCCTGGCCGCCACATATTGTGCACACTAAGTCTATGTAATTGGTTCACAAACAGGCGCAATAAGAGACATGTAGTGGCTTGTAACCCGGTTGTAACGCGGTAAGGTCGTGAGCTTGTTGTGCAAGCGAATCTGGAGGGGGACCCTTGAAGGCTTTTCTCAAGGTGCTCTTGGTGGCTGGCGCTTTCGCCGTCTCGCTGGCCGCCTTTCAGGATGACGCCCTGGCCGACACCCAGCTAGCGAGCTGGTACGGGCCTGGGTTGGAAGGCAACCTGACGGCGAGTGGGGACGTCTTCGAGCCCTACAGCGAGTACACGGCGGCTTCGCCGTACCTGCCTTTCGGTACGAAGTTGCTGGTCACGTACGGCGGTGCTTCCGTAGTCGTGACCGTGACCGACCGTGGGCCGTACACGGGTGGTAGGGAGCTCGATCTCTCCGCCGTCGCTGCCGATGACATCGGGCTTACCTACGCCGGCGTGGACTACGTCGACGTCGAAGTCCTCAACTAGAGTGTTCCGCAAAAGGGTCGACCCTTTTGCGAGGCAAGCTCTCAGCGGTCAGCCCTCAGCTACTTGTTTTCGGCTGATCGCCAACCGCTATAAGGGTCTCCGCCGGACTACCGGCTAGACACCAGAACGGGCGCGGCAAAGTTGCCGCGCCCGTTCCTTTCGATTCCGAAGCACCCCTTAGCGAACAAGAAGCTGATAAGCTGAAATGCTGACTAGCTGAAGTGCTGATCACCGTGGGGACGAGGATCGATATCCGACTTCTGGCAGCCGTCGCGGCGGCCGTCATCTTCGGGGCTTCGGCGTATGCGGCGATCGGGGCCGGGCTCGCGTCGTATTCGCCGGGTCCGCTGGCGCTCTTGCGCATGCTCATCGCCTCCGGCGTACTGGTGTTGTATGCGGTACCGGGGCGCCTGCGCCTGCCTGAGGCGAAGGACCTACCCGCGGCACTTCTAGCCGGACTCTTCGCGTTCGCCATGTACAACGTGGCGTTGAACTACGGGCAGATCACCGCGAGCGCGGGGGCGGCGAGCCTTATCATAGCTTCGATCCCCATCTTCACCGCCCTCCTGGCGGCCGCCTTCCTTGGTGAACGTCTTGACGGCAGAGGATGGGCCGGTATCGTGGTCGGCTTCCTTGGCGTGGCCCTCATCACTTTTGGAGAGGGGGGCGGCTTCGGGATCGATGCAGGAGCGCTGAACGTGCTCCTGGCGGCCATCTCGGGCAGTGTGTACTTCGCCTTCCAGAAGCCTTACGTGGAGAAGTACGGGTCGCTGACCTTTACCGCCTACGCCATCTGGGCGGGGACGCTTTTGCTGGTGCCTTTCTTCCCTGGTCTCGTCCGAGAGGTTCGGGCCGCCCCGCCCGATGCCACCCTGGCCGTCGCCTACCTGGGCGTCTTCCCTACGGTGGTGGCCTACGCGACCGCCGCCTACGTCTTCTCGCGGCTGCCGGCATCGAGGGCTGTCACCCTGGAATACCTGTTCCCCCCTGTCGCCATCGTGATCGCCTACCTGTGGCTGGGCGAAGTTCCGTCCGTCATGTCCGTGATCGGTGGTGCGGTCGCCCTGGTCGGTGTCGCCCTGGTAAACAGCCGCAGGCGGTGACGTATAATCTCGCTCAGGGCTTTCAGGGCGAAGGAGTGGTGGATTGTGGAGGAGACGCTTCGGAGGGTCAAGTTCTTCGAGTTTCTGACCGAGGAAGAGCGGGAGGAGTTTGCCGAGGCATCGGAGGCCGTTTCCTTCGGCCCCGGCGAGAGTATCATCGAGGAGGGTGCGGATCAGGGGAGCCTGTTCGTGCTCGTCTCGGGGGCGGTCGAAGTCAGAAAGGGATTATCCGGAGGGAGGAGCAGGCTCCTGGCCGAGATCGACGCCTCGCGCGGGCGGACGGTCGTGGGGGAGAGGGGGCTGCTGGGGGAGAGCGGGGCTTCCGCGACGGTCAGGGCCGTGGGTGAGGCCGAGGCGATCAGGATCCCGCGCGACACCTTCAGGCGCATGGTCGCAGAAGGCAGGCCCGCAGCCTTCAAGCTCTCCTACCGCATCGCCCGCACCCTCGCGCGGAGGCTGACGCGCCTCGATGAGGAGGTCGTGGCGGCGATCCGGGAGCTGGAGCACAGGGGGGAGACCGACATGGAGGCCTTCCGCGACAGGCTGATTACAGATTGGTCCATATAGGGGAGAACGTTTCATGCCACAGACGCCAGACCTGAGTGACGTGCCGATCTTCGGGCACCTGGACGACGACGAGCGGGCCGAGTTCGAGGAACTCTCAGAGCCGGTCAGTTTCGAGGCCGGACAGAGGATCCTCGAGGAAGGAGCCCCGGAGAGTCGGCTGTTCGTACTCACTTCAGGGACTGTCGAGGTCTACAAGAGCGTCCACCCGGGACGCCGGCAACGCCTGGCGACCATCGAGGCGCCTACTGTGATCGGCGAGATGGGCCTGCTCACCGAGCCGAGAGCCGCCGCAAGCGTCGAGGCGATAACGAGGGTCGAGGCGCACGGCCTGGGCAGAGACCGCCTCCTCGAGATGCTCGACGCCGACTCCCCCGCGGCCTGCAAGCTCGTCTACGAGATCGGCCGCACCCTGGCAGAACGTATGGCCGCCACCAACGAGACCGTCGCAGAGATCATCTCCCACCTCGAGAACGAGAACGCCAGGGGAACCGATGACGTAGACGTCTTCAGAGACCAGCTAGTCCAGGATTGGAGTTTCTAGAGCATTTCAGCATTTCAGCACGCTCCAGCCTAGAAGGCTGTCGCTTGTCAGCACTTCAGCTTGTGCACGTCCTTGCTGAAATGCTGAAAGCGAGGGCCTTATAAGGCCCGAAGCCTGCTGACAAGGCGCCTAGCAGGCGCCGTGCTGACAAGCGAAGCCCGTAGGGCGTAGCGTGCTAATACCCAGGCACCGGCACCTCGTCGAACATCTCCTTGTCGGCGCCGCAATCGGGACACTTCTCGGGCAGCTCGCCCTCGACGCGGTAGCCGCAGTTCGTACAGGCCCAGTTGATGGGCTCGGCCTCGCCCCGTACCTCGTCGTTCGTGCCGTCGCTCATTCATGCTCCTTCAGTGTGGCCGACACCAGCTCTTTTTCCCGAGTAGGCCCGAAACCTAACACCGGCGAAGACAGAAGTCATGCCGGTGCTAGACTATTCGCGCCATAGCCGCGACCGGAAAGGTTCTCATTACGTTGTCTAACGGTCGCACCCTTGCTTCACGCATCTCAGACCGTTCGCGGGGCGCGCCGCCGACGGCACTCGTTGTTCTCTCCATAGTCTCCGTCCAGCTCGGGGCCGCCATAGCCAAGAGTCTCTTCGATTCTCTGGGTCCGGGCGGTACGGTGTTCCTCAGGATCGCTTTCGCCGCGCTCGTACTGCTACTTCTGGTGCGCCCGAAGTTGGGTGGACACGACCGGGCCGGATACCTCGTTGCAGGGCTCTTCGGGCTCGCGCTTGCGGGGATGAATTTCTCTATCTACCTGGCCATCGACCGCATACCGCTGGGCGTCGCCGTCACGCTCGAGTTCGTCGGTCCTCTCGGTGTGGCCGTCGCCGGGTCCCGGAGGGTTCTCGACCTGCTGTGGGTGGTGCTCGCCGCGGGCGGCATCCTCCTGCTCGCGCCGCTCGGCATGTTCGGGGGGATGGACCTCG
The DNA here is from genome assembly GCA_046732815.1 of Actinomycetota bacterium. Classification (GTDB taxonomy): domain Bacteria; phylum Actinomycetota; class Rubrobacteria; order Rubrobacterales; family Rubrobacteraceae; genus Rubrobacter_D. Next base: position 7,734 of record JBKPNW010000173.1, read on the forward strand.
ACCCTGTGGGCATTGCCTTCGCGCTATTGGCCGGATGCCTGTGGGCCTCGTACATCCTCCTCTCCTCGCGCACGGGTAGCGCGTTCCCTGGGGGGACGGGGCTTGTGTTCGCGCTCTGCGTAGGGACGGTCGTGCTGTTTCCTTTCGGGGTAGCAGGCGCGGGCTACGCCTTGCTCGACCCCAAGCTTCTCCTCGCCGCCTTCGGGGTAGCGATGCTCTCCTCGGCCATCCCTTTCTCGCTGGAGCTCGAAGCCTTACGCAAGATCCCCGCCCGCGTCTTCGGCGTCCTGATGAGCCTGGAACCGGCCGTGGCCGCACTCGCCGGCCTCTTCGTCCTGGGAGAACGGCTGGAGTTGCGCGCCGTAGCGGCCATTCTCTCGGTGACCCTCGCCGCGGCCGGCGCCTCGTTTTTCGGCAGGCGCGACAGGGACTGATGGAAACGAGGTGGTGGGATCATTCACCACCCGTACAATTGGGGACCGGAGGGTCGATTAGAGTGACGAAAGGGGACTCTGTGGCCATTGGAGAGCGAGATCTCTCAGGCGTCGCGCTTGCTGTGGGTGGCATCTCCCGCGACGGGGAGTCCCTGTCCTGGTGAGCGCGGCCGATCGCATGCTGACACTCCGCGAGCTGAATCGGGCCACGCTCGCCCGGCAGATGCTGCTCGACCGGCAGGGTGTCTCCGTCCTGGACGCCGTAGGGCGCCTGGCCGGCCTCCAGGCCCAACTCCCGAGCCCTCCCTACGTCGGGTTGTGGACCCGCTTGCGTGGCTTCCAGCGTGCTGATCTCACGCGACTTTTGGAGGAACGACGTGTCGTCAGGGCGACGCTGATGCGCGCGACGTTGCACCTCATGACGGCGGAGGACTACCTCCTTTTGCGTCCCGCCCTGCAGCCGGCGCTCACCCGTTCCATGAACTCCATCGCCGGAAAGCGGCTGGAAGGGCTGGACGTCGACCGGCTTGTCGAGGCCGCGAGGGCGTACTTCGAAGAAGGATCGTACTCCTTCGCCGACCTGCGCCCCCTGCTATCTGAGGTCGAACCAGACAGGGACAAATCGGCGCTCGCGTACGCTGTGAGGACCCGCCTACCGCTCGTGCAGGTGCCCTCGGGTGATGTGTGGGGCTACTCGGGGAAGGCGCCCTTTACTACCGCCGAGAAGTGGCTCGGCAAATCGCCCTCGGGTTCCGAGGACCCGCGCGATCTCCTACTCCAATACCTCGCGGCGTTCGGCCCGGCGACGGTGAGAGACGTCCAGACATGGTCGGGCAGGATGCAACTGAAGCAGCCCATAGAAGAGATGAGGGCGGAGCTGCGCACGTTCCGTGACGAACAGGGTAAAGAGCTATTCGATCTACCCGACGCACCGTTGCCTTCTGGGGACATTCCGGCTCCGCCGCGCTTTGTACCCGATTACGACAACCTGGTGCTCTCCCACGCCGACAGGCGGCGTGTGATCTCCGACGAGCACCGCAAGAAGGTCTTCCTCTCGGCGGCCAGGGTCAGGGCCACCTTCCTTATCGACGGCTTCGTGAGCGGCGCATGGAAGGTCGAAAAGAACAGGAAAGACGCTACTTTGCAGCTCGAACCCTTCGAGCCCCTATCCACAGAGGATCGCGATGCCCTCTCAGATGAGGGCGAGCGGCTCGTACGCTTTCTGGCCGAACCGCAGGGCGCCGAGTCGTTCGGAGTCCGGTTCGTGGCCTAAAGGCTATTTTCTCCACTCGCGGGAGACTTCGACCTCGACCTCGACGGGGACTTTCTCGAGGATATCTTCCCCCGCTCTTATCATCGCCGCCTGCGTCTTTTCGGAGACCTCGGGGGCCAGTTCCTCGGCACACTCGATGACGAACTCGTCGTGGATGGAGTTTATGAGGCTGGCGTCGAGGCCTTCGATCTCCTCCCTGACGTAGACGAGGGCGAGCTTGGCGATGTCGCTGGCGGCCCCTTGAATTGGAAAATTCATCGCCTCGCGGCGCATCGCGCCCCGGTCGTCGGCCACGGGGTCGTTGCCGAACTTCCGCACCCTTCCCGCGAGGGTGTGGAGGGTGCGGTCCCGCATGGCGCGGTTGGCCGTCCGCTGCAAAAAGCGCTGTACCTTGGGGTAGTTGGCGAAATACTCGTCTATGAGCTGGCGGCCGCGCTCCTCGTCCGTGCCGAGTTGGGCCGAGAGGCTACGGGCTCCGCGGCCGTACATCAGGCCGAAGTTTATGCGTTTGGCCGCCGAGCGCTGGTCTTTGGTGACCTCATCCATGGACACGTTGTACATCGTGGCCGCCGTAAGCCGGTGGAGGTCCATGCCCCTCTGGAAAGCCCCTACGAAGGCTGGGTCCTCTGAGACCTCGGCCAGGATCCTCAGCTCGATCTGGGAGTAGTCGGCGATCACGAGCACGTATCCATCTTCGGCGACGAAGCAGCGACGGAACTCGTCCTCGTGCGGTATCTGCTGGATATTCGGAGCAGCGCAAGCCAACCTCCCAGTGGGGACGCGGCACTGCAGGAAGTTAGCGTGGATACGGCCCGTCTTCGGGCTTATGAAACTGGGATAAGTCTCCAGGTAGGTGCCGAGTTTCTTCTGCAGTTCCCTGTACTCGAGCAGCGCCTTCGCCGCAGGGTGGTCGACCTTGAGTAGGGTCCAGACCTTCGTGTCTGGGAGCTCTATCCCCAGGGTCTGGAAAGCGTCGGTGATCTGCTTGGGGCTGTTGAGGTTCAGGCTCGGCCCGAGGCCCTCGAGCGGCAGCACCCCTTCCGGCGGCGGGAAGAAGGACTCCAGGCGCTCGGCGGCCCTGTCGCGCCGCTCGCGCACCGTCACCTCTAGCTCCTTCCAACGGGACACGTCGAGCTTTATGCCGGCGAGCTCCATCTCTGCGATCGTGGCAACGGCCTCGAACTCTATGCGTGAGATCCTCCCTAGCTCCTCCTCTTCTAGTAGGGTCGCAAGACGTTCACGCAAAGGCAGCAAGACCGCGGCGTCTTGCGCGGCGTACCGGAGCTGGGCCTCGCTCAATCTCCCCGACCAGTCGCTCCGCTGCTCGGATTTGTCGAGCGGCTCGTCCAGGTAGCGCTCGGCCACGGCTTCCAGCGAGTAGGACGCCGCGTAGTTACCGCCGTCGAGGACCTGCGCCGCGAGCATCGTGTCGAAGAGGGGCGAGAGCGAGATGCCGTGCAGGGCCCTTAGGAACTGGAAATCGAACTTCAGGTTTTGCCCCGCCTTGACGGGCCCGCCTTCGAGCACCCCTTTTAGTGGTGAGAGGTCGCCGACCTCGAAGAGGTCTACTACGAACGTTTCTTCTGAAGTGGCGAGCTGGAGCAGGCGCACTCCGCCGTCGCGGGGGGAGAGAGCCGTGGTCTCGATGTCGACCCCTATTGCTTCGGTGTCTTGGAGGGTCTTCGCCACGGTAGAGAGTTCCTCCGCGTTCGTAACGAGACGGTAGCCCTTGGTCTGTTCCTCCATCCCTCGATTCTAGCAGGACGAGGGGGCGCACAGCGGGTCAGTCCGTAAGCTCGCCAGCATGTCAGTTCTTGAATGGCTGACAGGCTGAATTGCTGACCAGCTGAAGTGCTGATCCCACATCGCGGGCCCGCGCGTGGGGTAAACTCGATACGATGGGTGCATCTTTCAAGATAGGACGAGCGTTCGGCATCGACGTGAAGGTACACTGGAGCTTCTTCTTGCTCCTGGCCTTCTTCGGCTACCTCGCGTTCAGTGAATCCGGTAGCTTTGTTGATGCGCTCGTCACCGTCAGCCTCGTTGTCGCGCTGTTCTTCTGCGTCCTGCTCCACGAGTACGGCCACTCGCTGGTGGCCATACGCCTGGGGAGCGAGGTTCAGGACATCACGCTCCTGCCCATCGGCGGGCTCGCCAGGATGAAGAGTCTGCCAGAGAGACCCATCGATGAGGTGAAAGTCGCCGTGGCCGGGCCGCTCGTCAACGTCGTGCTCGCCCCCATATTCTTCGGGCTTGCCCTCCTCTTCGGGGGCAACCTCGCGGTCCCGCCGGACATAGTCTCGGGCGTAGGCTCCTTGAGCCAGGCCTTCCTCGCGCTGGGCATCATCAACGTCGCCCTCGTCATCTTCAACATGATCCCGGCCTTCCCGATGGACGGAGGCCGCGTGCTGCGCGGCCTGCTCGCCACGCGCCTCGGGCCCGTACGCGCCACGGATATCTCCTCGACCGTAGGGCAGGCTTTCGCTATCCTCTTCATCCTCCTCGGTTTCTTCAGCAGCAACTTCCTGCTCGCCATCATCGGCTTCTTCGTCTTCCTCGGCGCGAGCGGCGAGGCGGGGATGGTCCGCCAGCGGGAACAGATGCGCGGGCTCACCGTCTCCGACGTGATGGGTACCAAGGGCCGAACCGAGACCGTAACGCCCTACCACAATTTCGGCCAGATCCTCGACTCCGTCATCCACGGCTACCAGGAGGACTTCCCCGTCCTCGACGAGGACGGAAACCTGGTCGGCATCATAACCCGCAACGAGATCATGGCCGCGGCCCACTCTCCCGGTCGCTACGGTACCGTCCGCGACCTGATGAAGACGGAGTTCCCCACCATCTCACCCGACGCTGACCTCTTCACGGAAGGCAACCGCATCTTGCAAGAGAGCGGTCTCCGGGCCCTGCCCGTCGTCGAGAACGGCAACCTCGCAGGGATGCTGACCGTCGATGACGTGGGCCAGGCCGCCCTGCTGCGCGACCTCCGCAAACAACGGTAGGGACGGTTCGTATTCGGGCGGGTTTGAAACCGCCCCTACATTATGTGGAGGGTCGGTCGTAGAGGTCCCTGCGGACCACCATCACGGAGCACCTGGCGTAGCGCGTGACGTTCTCCGAGACCCCGCCCATTAGAAAACGCCTCATCCTGCTGAAACGGCCGCTCAGGCCCTGATTGCCGACCACGATCAGGCCGGCGACCATCTCCTCGCTCAGGCGCAGTATCTCTTCCGCCGGGCGTCCCATCTTCAGGTGGGCCTCTTCTACCTTGCCGCCCATCTCCCCGACCTGTTCGACTTGCGCGTCGAGTAACTTCTGGGCCACCTGGTGGACCTCTTCTCTCGACGGAGTGGGTGGGGGAGGGCCCGAAGCCGGAGGAGGGTAGACGTGTACGGACTCTCCTACGTGCACGACGTGGAGCTCCGCGCCGGTCTCGTTCGAGAGATCGATGGCGGCCTGTACGGCCAGGACCGCATCCTGCGAACCGTCGGTAGCCACCAGGATCTTCGCCGGAAATACGCTCATCTCGGCCTCCTCGTCCGCGTCCTCGAATTGCCCCCGTGCGTTGGCCTATTAGTACCTCCCCGAAGAGATAAACAAACAGGGTCTCAAACGCGGTTTGCGAACCGCCCACGGGCGAACCACAGCCAGGGCGGGGTTAGGGATGGATCACGAAGGGTAAGCAACGGGCTGGGAAGACCTTTGGAGCGGCCGGCAGGGAAGGTTCGGCCGATAGAGAGGAGGCATCGGGTGAGCGAGGCGAGCGCTGTTGGTAACGCTGTAGAGAGCCGTATCCCATCGCGGATGGACAGGCTGCCGTGGGCCAGGTGGCACTGGCTGGTGGTTATGGCACTCGGGATCACCTGGATCCTGGACGGGCTCGAGGTGACCATCGTGAGCAACATATCCGCGGTGCTCGTGTCGCCTGAGTCTGGATTGAAACTTACAGAAGGCCAGATCGGGACCGCCGCCGGCATCTACATCGCGGGTGCCTGCACGGGTTCGATCTTCTTCTCTTACCTGACCGACCGGTTCGGGCGGAAGAGGCTGTTCCTGATCACGTTGGCAGTCTACTTGATCTTCAGCTTCCTCACGGCCTTCTCGTGGAGCTTCTGGAGCTTCGCCCTATTCCGCTTTTTCGCGGGCACCGGCATCGGCGGTGAGTACTCGGCTATCTACTCCGCGGTAGACGAGCTTATCCCGGCGCGCTACAGGGGCCAGGTAGCCCTCGCTATCAGCGGCAGCTACTGGATCGGGGCCTTGATGGGATCCGGCCTCTCCATCCTGCTCCTCAACCCGAACTTCATAAGCCAGTACTACGGTTGGAGGGTGGCGTTCTGGCTCGGGGCGGCGCTGGGACTATGCGTGCTCCTGATCCGGCGCTACGTCCCCGAGAGCCCGCGCTGGCTCATCACCCACGGCCGCAACGAGGAGGCCGAAGAGACGACCGAGGCGATAGAGGATCTCGTGCGCAGGGAGAGTGGCAGGGAGTTACCCGAGGTCGAGGGACCGTCGCTCACCATAGAGCAACGAGAGAGCATAGGGTTCGGGATAATCCTCAGGGCCATGTTCCAGATGTATCCGAGGCGCACCATCCTCGGGCTGACGCTCATGGCCTCGCAGGCGTTCCTGTACAACGCTATCTTCTTTACCTACGCGCTGGTGTTGACGAACTTCTACGGTATCGGGGCGAGCGGCGTACCCTACTATCTCCTCCCCTTCGCGCTGGGCAACATACTCGGACCTGTGCTCTTGGGGCGCCTCTTCGACACGCTGGGCAGGGTGCCGATGATCGCGGGCTGCTACTTCATCTGCGGTGCGCTCATGACCCTGACCGGCTACCTGTTCTACATAAACATCCTGAACGCGGCGACGCAGACTACCCTCTGGTGCGTGGTCTTCTTCTTCGCCTCGGCCGCCGCCAGCGCCGGCTACCTGACGGTAAGCGAGATCTTCCCCATGGAGATCCGCGCGATGGCGATAGCCCTCTTCTACTCCATAGCCACGGCTATCGGCGGCATCTCGGGCCCCGTCCTGTTCGGCAACATCATAGGCACCGGCAACGCGGGCAAATTGTTCGTCGCCTACCTCGTAGGCGCCGGGTTCATGATCTTCGCCGCCATCGTCGAGGTGTTACTCGGGGTAAATGCCGAAGGGAAGTCGCTGGAGAACGTCGCTACGCCGCTGACGGCGATCGAGGAGGCGACCGGCAAGAGCGCCGCGAGCAGCGCGTGATAGCTTGTCAGCTGGTCAGCACGCCGGCTGCGCCGGCTTGTCAGCATTTCAGCTTTTTGTTTTTGCTGACATGCTGACAAGCGAAGCCCGCAAGGGCTGAGCGTGCTGAAGTGCTGAAAGCGGAAGCCGTAGGCTGGAGCGTGCTCGCAAGGGCGGGGCCTATTCGCTAGACTCCCTGCCATGAAGCCTGTGATCGAGGAGATAGAGGCGCTCGTCGCGCGGGTCGGGACGCACCCCGTGTACGGGTACGCTCACTGCCTGCGGGTCTACGCCCTGGCCGAGGAGCTCGCGGCCTCGGAGGGCGTCTCCTACGACGTGGAGATCCTGCACGCGGCCGCCCTGCTGCACGACATCGGGCTCTACAAAGCCTACGCCTTGCGGGAACCCCCCGACCACGCGAAGCGCTCGGCCGTGGTGGCCAGCCGCATCCTCCAGGACTGGGATTTCCCCCCACAGGCGAGCCAGGCTGTTATAGAGGCGATCGAACGCCACCCGCCAGGAGCTCCGGGTAGCACCTCTTCGGAGACCATCTTACTCAAGGACGCCGTAGGCCTCGACTACCTGGGCGCCATAGGAATCTCCCGCATGCTGGCCATGGTCGGCACCGAAGACGACGTACCCGATATACCGACGGCGATCTGGCACGCGGAGAGTCTACGGCAGAAGATCCCCGACCTCCTCGTCCTGCAGAGCAGCAAGGACCTGGCCGCCAGGCGCATCCGCGAGATGGAAGCTTTCCTCGAAGATCTGAGAGAGTCTACGGCGAAGCTGAAGCTTCTCTAGCATTTCAGCTAGTCAGCACGCTTCGGCCTGCGACCTCGCTTGTCAGCCAGGGCTCACGCACGCGAAAGCTGACCAGCTGAATTGCTGACAAGCCGCCTGGCGAAGCCTGGCGGCGTGCTGACTAGCTCAGGAGCAAATAGATGCCCCCGGCGAGGCAGATGGCCCCGACCAGGAACATCCGCGCCCCGGCGATGAGGTGGACGCCGCGTTCCGGTATCGGGCCGATCTTACCCTGCTGGTCCTTTCCGCCACGCAGCAGGGCGTAGGTGCCGAAGGCGAGGCCGGCGAGGCCGGCCAGGATCAGCAGTAGTCCGAAAGCGCCGGAGGCTTGCACTCTAAGTCTGTCCGTCGTTCGACATACGCGAGAGGAGGGTGCGGAAGCGGGGGTCGGCGTGCAGGGGCGCGAACTCCAGCGCGCTCCTGAAGTGCTCGACGTCGCGCTCACCGGCTTCGACGGCCTTCTCTATGTAGTCGAGAGCGTCGCCGTATTCGCCGCGGCGGGCCTGGATGCTGGCGAGGGCGGAGAGGGCGGGGGAGTATCTCGCGTCCGCGGCAATGGCCCGCTCCAGGATCTCCTCAGCGACTTCGAGGTCGTCGGCCGTGTAGTAGAGGCTGGCGTAAGAGTAGAGGGCCCGGGGGTTCGCGGGATCCGCCTTGAGCGACTCCACGAAGTGCTCCTCCGCCCTGTCCATCTCCCCCCCGCGCTCGTGGATGATGCCGAGCTCGAGGTGGGCCTCGGGGTTCTCGGGGTCGAGGGCGAGGATCGCGCCGTAGGCTTCGGTGGCCCCGGCCTCGTCTTCCAGGGCGAGCCTGGCCTCCCCGAGGGTCAGGAGGTGCCTGATCTCATCGCGCCCCAGCGCCACGGCCTCCTCCGAGAGCCTCAGGGCCTCGGGCAGGTTCTTCCTGAGGGCGAGCAGGTGGGCGGCCAATTCGTCCCTGATCTCGGGCGACCCGGGGCAGTCCTCGAGGCCCCGCCTGAAGGCGGCCTCGGCCTTCTCCAGATCGCCGTTGCGGGCGTGGCAGATCCCTAAATTCGCGTGGGCCTCCCACCACTCTGGCGCCGCCCCTATGACCTCCTCGTAGGCTCCTACGGCCTCTGCATAGCGGCCGAGCATGTCCAGGGCGTTGGCCCTGAAGGTCCTGGCGCCGCACTTCTGCACCTCGTCCGAGGCGGCCTCCACGGCCTTCTCGAAGAACTCGAGGGCCTCGGCGTAGTCGGCCGCGTCGAAGAGGGTGAGGCCGGCGTTTATGAGCATGTCGGCGTCTTCGGGAAGGCGGTTCGTCCAGCGCTCGAAGGTGGCCTTCGCCAGCGCGGGCTCCCCCATAAAGCCGTAGTAGCGGCCCAGCTCCACGTACGCGTCCGGGTATGCCGGGTCCATTTCTATGGCCCTTTCCAGGTGGTGTACGATCTTGAATGGCTCATCGCGCGAGAGCGCCACCATCGCGAGCCCCATCCGCGGCGCGACCCACTCGGGATCCAACTCCAGCGCATCGAGAAAGCTTGCCTCGGCCTCCTCGAGCCTCCCCAAATTCAAGAGGGCGCGTCCCACGGCCTCGATGACCTCGGGGTTCTCGGGGGCGGTCTCGAGGGCCTGCTCGAAACGCGAGAGGGCCTCCTCTACCAGTCCCTCGCTCGCCAAGGTCTCGCCTTGCTCGAGGTACTCGTCGTAGTCCATCACCCCATTAAATCAGATGGGACGCGAAGAGGATGTGTACAATCTTCGGCGGAAACCTATGACAAGGGGGACGCCTCCGTGAAGAACCCGCCCGCGCTCACGCGGCTCGAGATCCGCTACGGGGACCTCGACCCCTACGGCCACGTCAACAACGCCGTCTACCTGGAGTTCTTCGAGAAGATCCGCATCTGTTACTGGCGCGTCCTCGCGGATTTGCTCGGTTTCGAGAAGCTCGAGGCCGGTGACGTTCCCGGCGCCCGCTACGTGATCGCCGAGACCACCGTGCGCTACAAAGCCCCCATCTTCTTCGAGGACACCCTCCACGGCGCGGCGCGTATGCGCACGGTCGGCAACCGCTCCTACGCTATGGACTTCGAACTGCGCACCGGCGAGTCTTTCGATGGCGGCGACCTCGTCGCCGAAGGCTCCGCGGCCCACGTCTTCTTCGACCCTAAGGAGAATACGGTCCAAGCGCGCCCTGAGTGGTTTCTACCCGCCGTCGCAAAGCTGGAAGGCCGCGCCGAAGCGTCGTTCTCCCCGGAGAACCGCTAGAGAACGTGTTACGTTGCGAGACAGAGGAGGTCCTATGGAGAATCTTTCGATTAAGGGCGAGAAGGTCCCCGCGCTGGGACTCGGCACTTACCGTCTCACCGGGGACGCGTGCGTAAGGGCCGTCGGGCGTGCCCTGCAGGTGGGCTACAGGCACGTGGATACGGCCCAGATGTACGGCAACGAGGCCGAGGTCGGGCGCGGCATCGAGGATTCGGGGGTAGAGAGGGAGGAGATCTTCCTGACCACGAAGGTCTGGCCGAACGACTTCGCCCACGACCGCGTCGTCAGGAAGACCAGGGAGAGTTTAAAGAAGCTGCGCACGGGCTACGTCGACCTCTTGCTGATGCACTGGCCCGGCGATGGCGTGCCCCTCGGAGAGACCCTCGGGGCCATGCGGGAGCTGCAAGAAGAGGGTAGCTTGCTGCACATCGGAGTAAGCAATTTCTCCCCATCATTGGTCGAAGAAGCGGCGGAGCACGCGGAGATCTTCTGCAACCAGGTCCAGTACCACCCCTACAGACACCAGGACGCGCTCGTAGACCAGGCACAGGAGATGGACTACCTGCTCACCGCCTACACCCCGCTCTCCCGCGGTGGAGTTCAAAAGGACGCTAAACTGCGGGAGATAGGGGATGCCCACGGCAAGACGGCGACGCAGGCAGCCTTGCGCTGGCTCGTGCAGCAAGACAAAGTCTGTGCCATCCCCAAGGCAACGGGCGAGGAGCATCTCAGGGAGAACCTCGACATCTTCGACTTCGAGCTCTCCGCCGAGGACATGGACCGCATCTACGCCCTGGGCCGCTGAAGCCGCGTGCGCGCCCGCGAGCTGGGAATAAGGGTCGGAGATCTATCGCCGGGTCCCCAAGATGCGATCACCGACGTCGATGGTGTGAGGGTCGGGCACTCGACCATCGTGCGGGGAGAGGGCCCGCTCATCGTCGGAGAAGGACCTGTGAGGACGGGCGTCACTGTCGTCTGTCCCCGCGAAGGGTTGGCGCGCGACGAGCCCGTCTTCGCCGGGTCCCACACATTCAACGGCAACGGCGAGATGACGGGGCTGGAGTGGATCAGGGAGGCCGGAACCCTGGCGACGCCGGTCGCGATCACCAACACGCACAGCGTCGGCGTCGTACGCGACGCCCTGGTAAAGGCGGAGATGGAAGCCAGCACCGACGAGGAGGATTACTGGAGCCTCCCCGTGGTCGCCGAGACCTACGACGGCACCCTGAACGATATCAACGGCCAGCACGTTGCGACGAAGCACGTGCTCGAAGCGCTGGCTTCCGCGAGCGACGGTTCTGTCGAGGAAGGCTCCGTCGGCGGGGGAACGGGCATGATCTGCCACGAGTTCAAGGGTGGCATCGGCACATCCTCGCGCCGGCTCCCGGGAGAATCGGGCGGATGGACGGTCGGCGCCCTCGTGCAGACCAACTACGGGCGCCGCTCGATGTTGCGTGTGGACGGCGCACCGGTAGGGCGTGTATTGGGTACTGAAGTCGTCCCTTCACCATACGAAGATGAAGAGGAGACACAGCCGCCGGGTACGGGTTCCATAATCGTGGTCCTCGCCACCGACGCCCCGCTCCTGCCTACCCAGTGTGACCGGCTGGCGAGGCGCGCGAGCATCGGCCTCGGCCGGATGGGAGGCGGCCTCGACAACGGGAGCGGTGACATCTTCTTCGCCTTCGCCACGGGCAACCGCGGCATCCCGCGCGCTGGGCTCCCCACACCACCGGTGGCTGTGCCCCTGAAGATGGTTACCAACAAGTACATGACGCCGCTCTTCCACGCGGCTGCGGAAGCCACGGAGGAAGCCATCCTGAACGCGCTTCTCGCCGCCGGCGACATGACGGGACGCGACGGCATAACGGCCCACGGCCTGACGCCGGAGCTCCTGCTCGGCGCGCTCGAGGGGTATCGTTGCTAACGGCGCTTGCGGTGGTCCTGAACTTGTGTCAACCTCCCGCCATGGCCTGTTCCTCATCACCGATAGCCCATTGCCCCGCTTCTACCGACGGTCGGGGAACTTGACCACCGGGCAACGACCGACAACTTGAGCAGGGAGTTCACGCGACAAGAGTTCTTGGGCGCCGTGGGGGCCGGCGCCGCGTGTCTCGCGCTACTGAACTTGCCGGGGTGCCAGGAGGAACAGCAGAGTCACAGTTCTCCCCCGGCGCAACCTGGCGACGTGAGGTCTTTCCGCTCACGACCGGATCTCAGTCCCCCCGCCGTCCAGATAACCACCCGGGCGCACGACACCGCACCCGGCTACATCTTCGTCGCCGCGAAGAAGGGCGCCGGGCAGGACGGCCCGATGATCGTTGATAACCTCGGGCGGCTGGTGTGGTTCAGCAAGAACAGGTACGCGACGGACTTCAAGGTGCAGCGCTACCGGGGCGAGCCGGTGCTCACCTGGTGGCAGGGTGGGATCGTAGCCGGACACGGCGTCGGCGAGTACATGATCTTCGACAGCTCTTACCGGGAGATAAGGAGAGTCCAGGCGGGCAACGGTTACAGGGGCGACCTGCACGAGTTCTCCATCACTCCCCGTGACACCGCTCTCTTGACGGCCTACACCAAGACACGAACGGACCTCTCCCCGATCGGGGGCCCGAAAGACGGCCTGGTGTGGGGAGGTATCGCCCAGGAACTCGACCTCGGGACCGGGGAGGTGCTCTTCGAGTGGCGCAGCCTGGACCACGTCGGCGTCGAGGAGTCTTACCGCAAACCGCCGCAGGACCCCGGTACCGCCCTCGACTACTTTCACATCAACTCTATAGAGATAGACCTCGACGACAACTTCCTCATCTCCGCCAAGGGGACCTACGCCGTCTACAAGGTCGACCCCGAGAGCGGCGACATCCTGTGGCGGCTGGGCGGCAAGGAGAGCGACTTCGAAATGGGAGAAGGCACCCGATTCGTCTCCCAGCACGACGCCAGGCGCCAACGAGACGGCACCATCACCATCTTCGACAACGGCGCTCCCCCTCAGGAGCACGTGCAGTCGCGCGGGATCGTGTTGGAGCTCGACATGGACGAGATGAGCGCCACCCTGGTGCGCGAGTTTACCCTTCCGAACGAGCCGCTCTCCACCTCTCAGGGCAACGTGCAGGTCTTGCCCGACGGAAACGTATTCGTAGGCTGGGGCAGCCAGCCGTTCTTCTCCGAGTACACCCACGACGGCGAGCTACTCTTCGACGCCAGTCTTTTGGGTAGCGCCCAGTCCTACCGGGCCTTCCGCCTCCCGTGGAGCGGAGATCCGGACGACGACCCGGCCGTGGCCGTCGAGAGAGGATCGGACGACTCGTTGACGGTCTACGTCAGTTGGAATGGCGCAACGGGAGTAGACACCTGGCAGGTGCTCGCCGGATCCAACCCCGACCACCTCGAGCCCGTCGGATCCGCCCCCTGGCGCGGCTTCGAGACCACCATCCTGGTGACGACCGCCGAGCCTTACGTCGCCGTGCAGGCCAGGAGCGCTTCAGAACGGACGCTCGGCACCAGCAGAGTGGTCAAACTCGGGTGAGGGTCGCTTCGCTCCGGAGAGTAGGGGAGAAGGGGAAAAACTCCTGACTTCGGGACTGGCGGAAATGACGGGAGCTTCGGGGTACCGGTGTTAAAGTCGGCGGGCTACGCTGCCTAATATGGTGGTATGGAGTTAAGGGATTTTCGGGCGTTTGGTGAGCCGGGGGCGATGGTCTACCTCGCTGATTGTGTGGATCTTATGAAGATAGTGCCATCAGGCAGCGTGGATGTGGTCTTCACCGACCCGCCTTACCGGCTCTCCAATGGCGGTGTTGCGGTCAGGAAAGGCAGGCTCGCTTCTGTGGACAAGGGTGCCTGGGACCGCTCCCTGGGGTTCGTGGGGGATCACCGGTTCAACGTCAGGTGGCTGCGGGAGGCGTGTCGCATCCTCAAGCCCGGTGGCACCATCTGGGTCACGGGCACGCACCACATCATCTTCAGCATCGGTTTCGCCTTGCAGACCATGAAGCTAAAGCTCATAAATCAAATCACCTGGGCGAAGCCAGACCCACCCCCGAACGCCCTCCACACCGCCTTCACCCACCTGAAGGCGGTAGAAGCAATAAGCCCCCGGCACTTCCCGCACGACCAGTCCCCTTTCGTGATAACCGTGAATAGGGTAGGCTTCCTCTACTGCGGTGGGAAGGGGCA
>JBKPNW010000174.1:0-4218 GCA_046732815.1 Actinomycetota bacterium
CCTCGCTGCTCTCGGCCATCCCTATCCCCGACCCGCAGAAGGAGCGTGAGCGCGAGCGCGTGGTCATCACCGGAGACGTACCATCTCCCGCGAACCCTCCCAGCGGGTGCAACTTCCACAACCGCTGTCCGCGGGCGCAGAATTACTGCACCGAGCACGAGCCTGGTCTCGAAGAACAGGAGAAAGTGGATCACAGGGCTGCCTGCTTCTTCCCCGTGCTCGAAGGCCAGCGCATCGAGGAGCCCGCGACAAGCAAGCCTTACAGCGCCGAGAGTAGCTAGTCAGCACACTGACTTCGGTTTCCGCTTGTCAGCCCGTCGTCCGACTTCGCCGTCCGACTTGTCAGCACGCTCAGGCTTACGCCTTCGCTTGTCAGCATTTCGGCTTCTTCCTTTCCAGCCTCGCCCTGGTGCGCATGAGGTACCGTTACCAGCGGGAGTGGGGTGCTACGCTGGTGAGAAGGCCATGGGACGCCTTGCTGAACTGCTGACAAGCGAAGCCCTAAAAGGGCTGAGCGTGCTGAGAGCCTGCGAAGCAGCATGCTGACATGCTGACATGCTGAGATACAATTGCCCGCGTGTGGAAGACTACCAAGACTCGTCGTGAGTTACGGAACTCGGCGGCGCGGATTCTCATCCTGGTCGCGATGCTGGTTGCGACCGCGCTCGGGGCTTACATGGTCGGACGCTCGCAGAGCCCCGCTACCCTGGGCGAAGAGGACCGGAAGAGCCTCGCGCTGTACGCCGAGGCGCTCGACACCGTCAGGAAAAACTACGTAGACCAGAAAGACATACGCCCCAAGCAGGAGACCTACGGGGCAATCGAAGGGATGCTCGATTCGCTTGGGGATGATGGTCACACCCGCTTTCTGACCCCCGAGGAGCGCAAACAGAACGACCAGAGCCTCTCTGGAACATACGTGGGGATCGGGGTCCAACTCGAGGAGAAGAACGGCGAGGTCTTGGTCGCCGCCCCGATAGAAGGCTCTCCGGCCGAGAAGGCTGGCATCAGTTCTGGTGATGTGCTCCTGGCCGTAGACGGGAAGAGCATCAGGGGCGAAAACGTCTCGGAGGTCGTGCAGAGGGTCAAGGGGCCGGAGGGAACGACGATCGAGCTTACCGTTAGCCACCAAGGAGAGAAGCGCACCTACGATCTCCGGCGCGCGGAGATAAGATCGCCCGTGACTTCGTGGGTCCTGATCCCTGGCACGAACGTCGCCCTCGTGCTCCTCTCGTCGTTCTCCGACGACAGCGCGGGGGAGCTCGAGGATGCCTTCGCGGAGGCGAAGGCGGCGGGGGCCAGACGCTTTATCCTCGACCTCAGGAACAACCCTGGCGGCAGGCTAGATCAGGCGGTAGAGATGGCGGGATACTTCCTCGAGCCGGAGAGCGTCGTCTACATCCGCAAGGACGCCTCCGGAAAGCGCGAGAAGATCAGGGTCGAAGGCGACCCGCAATCGACGGACGCGCCGCTCGTCGTACTGGTCAACGGAAGTTCGGCCTCGAGCGCCGAGATACTGGCCGGAGCCTTGCGGGACAACGGAAGGGCGCCCGTCGTCGGCGAGACCACCTTCGGCACAGGCACCGTGCTCTCGGAGTTCGTCCTCAGGGACGGCTCATCTATCCTGCTCGGCGTCGCCGAGTGGCTCACCCCGGACGGCGATTTTATCCGCGAAACTGGGATCAAACCCGACGTGAGAGTGTCCCTTGGGAAGGGAACTGTACCGCTCACGCCCGACGAGGCCCGAGATCTCTCCAGACAGGAGATCCTCGGGAAGGATGCCCAACTGCGCGCGGCCTACGAAAAACTACAGGGTCAGTAGCGAGGTTCACATAAAAAGGGGTTTGGAGGCGGCATCCTCACGGGCAAGATGAACCTTGCAGCCGAGAGAAAGGATGACTGTGGCGCAGCGAGTACATGAGACCATCGACGTAGAAGCCCCGGTCGAGGATGTCTTCCGTTACTGGTCCAACTTCGAGAACTTCCCCAGGTTCATGTCCAACGTCGAAGAGGTCAGTATGTCCAGCCAGGACACCAGTCACTGGCGGGTTAAGGGACCCCTCGGCAAGAGCGTGGAGTTCGACGCGAAGACCACCGAGATGAATCCTAACCGTGGCATAGGCTGGAACACCGTCGACGGCGAGGTCATGACCAGCGGCGAGGCCCGCTTCGAGGAGACCGCGCCGGGTCGTACGAAGGTCGAGGTGACGATGAACTACGCCGACCCGCCCGGCGGAGCCGTCGGCGAGACCGTCGCGAACATTCTCTCCAACCCAGAGCGGAACCTCAGGGAGGACCTGGAGAACTTCGCCAGCATCGTCGAGCGCGGAGAGCTCGGCGGGCCAGGAGCACAGACGCCGAGCAGCTGAAGGCTGAGGTTGGAAGGGAAAACCCTTCCAACCCTCCGCGCTGGTCAGCATTTCAGCGCTTGGATTGCGGCGGGCTTACATGCTGAAAGCTCATCCTGTGTAAGGCAGACCACTGCCTTGGGCAAGGAACCGTGATTACAGAGCACTCTTGCAGGGTAGAATTGAGGGCGTCGGGAGATAAGTGCCGGCTGCCTCTATACCCTCGCGGGGAGGAAAAGCTTGTCGATAGCCATAGTTTCTCTGCTCGTTCTAGTAGTCGTCGCGATCGTCGCCATACCCATCTTGATCCGCGTCCTTGGCGAGGCTGCCAACCGCGACCCGAACGAAGGCGAAGATGAGGGCCAGGAAGGCGACCGCGGCAGTCACTCGGGACCGGGACGCGAGTGAACAGCATTTCAGCTTTCGTGCGCGCTAGCCCTGGCTGAGAAGCCGCCCGTAGGGCGTGCTGACTAGCTTTATTCCAGGAGATCCCGCAGTCCCGCGGCGTGGGGGCTGCTCTTTATCTTGGCCAGGGCCGTGAGCTGTATCTGACGGATACGTTCGCGGGTGACATCGAAGCGTTCCCCGACCTCCTCCAGGGTCTTGGGCTGGCCGCCGGTAAGGCCGAAGCGGTACTCGAGAACCATCCGCTCGCGTTCGGGGAGGCTGCCTAGCGCTTCGCGCATGCGGGCTTTCAGGAGAGAAGACTTGGCGAGGTCGTGGGGCGACTCGGATTCCTCGTCCGCGATGAAGTCTCCCAGCTCCGAGGAGTGGTCCTCCCCGACGGGCGTCTCGAGGGAGATCGAACGCCTCGAGACGCGCCTGATGCGCACGATCTCTTCTGCGTCGACCTCCATGATGGAGGCGACCTCTTCGTCGGTGGGGTCGCGGTTGAGCTGGGCACCGAGGCCGCGCTGCACCCTGTAGTACTTGTTGATCTTCTCGACCATGTGCACGGGGACCCTGATGGTACGTCCCTTGTCGGCTATCGCCCTGGTGACGGCCTGACGGATCCACCACGTCGCGTACGTCGAGAACTTGAAGCCCTTGCGGTGGTCGAACTTCTCGACGGCCCGCATCAGCCCGATGTTGCCCTCCTGGATCAGATCCAGCAGCGAGACGCCCCTTCCCGCGTACTTCTTGGCTATGGAGACGACGAGCCTGAGGTTGGCCTTGGTGAGGTGGGCCTTGGCCCGTCTGTCGCCGCGCTCTATGCGCCGCGCGAGATAGGTCTCCTGGGCCTTGGTAAGGAGGGGAGTCTTGCCGATCTCGTCCAGGTACATCTGGACCGCATCCCCCGTGTAGCGGCTCTTCAGGTCGCCTTCGAGCACCTCTTTGACGAGCTGGGTGTCCTCGTCCTCGGCCATCGTCTCGGCGAGAAATCCGGCGTCGACAACCTCGACGCCGTGCTCGCGGAGGAGCCCGTAGACCTGTTGGATCTCCTCGGTCGAGAGGTCGACCTCTTGCAAGAGGTCGAGTACTTCACTCGACTCCAGCGTGCCGGTCTCCTGACCGGCCTCGAAGAGCTCCTGTATCTCCTCTATGTCCCGCAGGTCACGTTGGGGCTGCAAAATCTACTCCGGGAACTTCAGGTTGAAACCCTCCTGTAGCCTGCACGTAATATATCTTAAAAGGGACAATAATCAATTTGACTCCGCGAGCGCTCGCGGAGTCGCGCAGCCCGACGAGCAAGGAGGACGAGCCGTGATGGGCTTGAGAAATCTGTACAAGGTGTTCCGCGAGACCCGCAACGCGGCCAGGGAGCAGGCCACCCTCGCCGTAACCGGCGACTCGGCCAGGGCCGCCGAGGTGGCCGCCCTGCTCGGGGCTCAGAGGGGTGTGCGCGGGGCTGAGGTGATCCTCGCCGTCC
>JBKPNW010000175.1:0-14595 GCA_046732815.1 Actinomycetota bacterium
CTATCGTAACGACAACTTCGCTCGGGTTGCAGCATGGTTGCAGCAATAGTGCCAGGGACCACTCCCTGGTCCGCTCAGAGCTCCCTCAAAATACCGTCATTTCCAGGTAATTTAAAAGTGGGCGATGCTGGGTTCGAACCAGCGACCTCCTCCATGTAAGGGAGGCGCTCTACCCCTGAGCTAATCGCCCATAGTAGCACTTCAGCTTGTCAGCTTTTGTTCTTGCTGACCGGCTAGCAAGTGCCCCCAACGGGATTCGAACCCGTGCCGCCGCCTTGAAAGGGCGGTGTCCTGGGCCTCTAGACGATGGGGGCTCACGAGCCTGTTGGGGCCATGCGGCACTACCAGGTTCGCAGCCGAGAGTTTAACAGATCGTTCCGGTGATGAGACACTATCGTTGCCACCGGAGAATACGTGAGCCAGGTAGGGATCGAACCTACGACACGAGGATTAAAAGTCCCCTGCTCTACCACTGAGCTACTGGCCCAGGCTCTGCCCAGAGTCTACCCGAAAACGGTCATATCTTCGACCCTGTAGATGCCCCGCCGGCGTCGTGATCGTTTGCTTCGGTCGCCACCCACTGTAACCCTGTCGATCCATCACGACACTAACGCTTCGGCGCTTCGCCGAAGAAGCCGACGATCTTCGTCAGCCTACCGTTGGCATCGACCTCGCCGAAGTCGATCGACGTCTCGCCAGAGCGTCCATCGGCGCGGACCAGCCGCCACAGGAAGCGTACGACGTGGTGATGCAGGTCGACGCCGCTCATCAACTCGATCCTGGCGCCGGGCCGTCCCGCCTGCACCTTCGAGATGTGCTCGCACAGCGCCGATCGTCCCCTGAGCTCCACATTGGGATCGATATAGGCAGCATCATCTGCCCAGCAGCCCTCGAGAATCTGCAGCCGTGTGGCCGCATCCGGCTCGTTCCAGGCGGACACGTAGTCCAGAACGTTGGCCATGGCCGTTTGCCGCACCGCTTCGCTCATCTTTACCTCATCGATTTTCCGTCATCTGCCTCAGCGCGAATTGCAGAGGGTCAAAACCTCTGCAATTCGCAATAAACAATCACGACACTAGTGTAGGAAATGGCGCCTTCCGGTAAAGACCATAGCGAGTCCGTGGCGGTTCGCTGCTTCGATGACTTCGTCGTCGCGTACGGAGCCGCCGGGCTGTATGACGGCTGAGATACCGGCTTCGGCGAGCGCTTCTACGCCGTCGGCGAAGGGGAAGAAGGCGTCGCTCGCGGCCGAGGATCCCTGTGCTCTTTCGCCAGCTTTCTTTACGGCTATCTCAGAGGAGTCGACCCGGCTCATCTGGCCTGCTCCTACGCCGACCGTGGCCCCGTCTCTGGCGAGGACTATGGCGTTGCTCTTGACAATGCGGGCTACGCGCCAGGCGAGGATCAGGTCTTCCATCTGCTCGGGCGAAGGACGAACTTCGGTGACGACTCTGTACTCCGAGTCGTCCTCGATGGCGTCCGGTGTCTGGAGCAGGACCCCGCCGGTTACGTGCTTGGCAGAGAGGTCAGGGCGGACGAGCGGGCCAGCGACGAGCACCCTGACGTTCGGTTTGGACGAGAGGACCTCCCTGGCCTCGTCGGTGAAGCCGGGGGCGACCAGGATCTCGGTAAACACTTTGAAGATCTCTGCCGCAAGTGCTCCGTCTACCTCGCTGCTCAGTGCAACGACGCCCCCGAACGCAGACTGCGGGTCCGAAGACAGCGCTTTGCGGTAAGCGTCCGCGACCGTCGCGCCGAGCGCGGCGCCGCAGGGGTTGGCGTGCTTGACGATGACGGCGGCCTGGCCCCCGAGGTCGGTAAGGTCGGCGAGAAGCGTGCGGGCGGCGTCGAGGTCGTAGAGGTTGTTGAAGGAGATCTCCTTCCCCTGCAACTTCTCCACGCCACTGAGCAGATGCTCCGCACCCACCTCCGCATAGTAAGCCGCGGCCTGGTGCGGGTTCTCCCCGTAACGCAGACCGGAGATCCGCTCGTATCGGGCTGTGCGATTCTCTGGGAAGCCTTCGGTCCCCCCTTCGGCCTGCTCCGCGAGCCAGGCCGAGATCGCCGCGTCGTATTCGGCGGTCCGCCGGAACGCGGCGAGCGCCAGGCGGCGACGGGTCTCCTCAGGGACCTCTCCTTCGTTCTCCAGGGCCGCCAGTACCTCGCCGTAGAACTCGGGCGAGGAAATGACCGTCACGGAGCGGAAGTTCTTCGCCGCGGCCCGTAGCATCGCCGGGCCACCGATGTCTATCTGTTCTATGGCTTCTTTTTCTGAGGCTCCGCCCGCAATCGTCTGCTCGAAACGGTAGAGGTTGATGCATACGAGGTCTATCGGACCGATATCCTGCTCGACGAGCTGCTCTACGTGGTCGGGGTCTGTAAGGTCGGCGAGGATGCCGCCGTGTATTTTCGGGTGCAGCGTCTTGACGCGCCCGCCGAGTATCTCAGGAGCGCCAGTCACCTCGGAGACGGGCACGACTTCGATTCCGGCCTCGGAGAGGGTCCGCGCGGTGCCGCCGGTCGAGATGATCTCGAACCCCAGTCCCGCGAGCCGCCGCGCGAACTCCTCGATCCCCCCCTTGTCCGACACCGAGATCAGGGCCCTCCGCTTCATACCTCCACCTTCCCAAGAAAATAGTCTGCGACCGCCCGGACGAGCAGCCTGTGCTCGACGGGGTGCAGCCGCCCGAGCAACTTCTCTGTCGAATCCCCCGGCAGTACCGGCACCCTCTCCTGCGCGACGACGGGCCCGGCATCGACCTCCTCGACCATAAAATGCACCGTCACCCCCGTCTCCTTGACCCCCGCCTCCAGCGCCCGCTCCACGGCGCGGAGCCCACGGAACTCGGGCAGGAGCGAAGGATGAACGTTCAACACGGCGGGGAAGCGCTCGAGGAAGACCGGCGAGAGGATCCGCATGTAGCCGGCCCCCACCACCAGCCCGACGCCGTGGGCGTCGATCCTGGCCGCAAGCTCCCTGTCGTAGTCCTCATTGCCGACGAACCCGGCGGGGTCGACGTGCTCGACGGGAACGCCGGCCCGCCGCGCCCGCTCGAAGGCGAAAGCATCCTTCTTGTCCCCAGCGACGACGACGAGGTTCTCGGAGTAGGCGTCGAGCAAGGCCTGCAAGTTCGTCCCCGAACCCGACGCCAGCACGGCGAAGCGCGAGCCTTCGGGCAACTGCTCAGGCAAACTCTACGCCCTCGGACTCTGTAACCCGCCCGATCCGCCAGGCTTCGCAACCGATTCCCCGTAGCGCTTCGAGTCCGGCCTCCGCCTCTTCTGGCGACACGATCGCGCATAAACCGACGCCGAGGTTGAAGACCCTGCGCATCTCGTCTTCGGGTACGTTGCCGAGGGTACGTATAAACCCGAAGACCGCCGGTTCGGCCCAGGATCCGGCACTGAGGCGCGCCCCGAACCCCCCGAGCGCCCTTGGAAGGTTACCCACGAGTCCGCCCCCCGTGACGTGCGCCATCCCCCGAACTTCGACCGCCCTGCGCAGGGCTACGATCTCCCGTACGTACGCCCGGTGTGGCTCGAGGTAGATCTCTCCGACGGGACTTTGCAAGTCCTCGGGAACTTCGTAGTAAGAGATCCCCGCGTCCGCAAGCACCTTGCGGGCCAGCGTGTAGCCGTTGGTGTGCAGACCGCTAGAGGCCAGACCGAGGATGACGTCGCCCGAACGTACCCCCTGACCATCGACCACCTCGCTCCGCTCACACGCCCCCACGCACACGCCGACCACCTCGAAGTCTCCCTGGGCGTAGATACCCGGCATCTCCGCGGTCTCGCCGCCGATGAGCGCAACACCGAGCTCCCCGCAGGCATCCGCGGCGCCGCCGACTATGCCGGCGACGGCTTCGGGGTCGAGACGGCCGCTGGCGACGTAGTCGAGGAAGAAAAGCGGGCGCGCGCCCGTGACGAGCACGTCGTTGGCGCAGTGGTTGACGATATCCGTGCCCAGAGAATAGTAACGTCCCATCTCTCTGGCGACGAGCACCTTCGTACCGATACCGTCGATGGTCGAGGCAAGGACGGGATCCCTGTAGCCGGAGAGGTTGTACAAGCCGGCGAAGCCACCCGGCGAACCGCGGACCTCGGGGCCGTGGGTCTTCTCGACAGCGAAGCGCATGAGGTCGACGGCCTGCTCGCCGCGTTCGAGAGAGACTCCAGCGGCCTCGTAGCCGCCCCTATTCTCAGGCAACGACGCTCCTCTCGTAGAAAACACACCAGAACGGTCCGATGCTGCCGCGCCCCACCTCGCGGTAGCCGTTCTTGACGTAGAGATGCCTGGCAACCCGCTGTTGTACAGTGGTGTCGAGCCGTAGCGTGGAGTAGCCAAGCTCGACGGCGCGGCGGTGCAGGGCGTCGAGCATGGCCTGCCCGAAGCCGTGCCCCTGCAGCCCTGGCCTCACCCGCATGCGTCTGATCTCGGCCGCATCGGTCGCGACCCGCCTCAGAGCACCCATGGCGACGACCTCCCCCTGCAGGATGCCGACCAGGAACTCACCGCCGGATCCGAGGTACGCGTCTTCGATCTCGTCCAGGTCCTTATCCCAGGGACCGCTCCCCATATGAGCGCCGACCTCGTTCAGCGCGTCATCGGACAAACGCCTGACAGCACGCTTGTCCGATGCCTCGTAGCGTCGGATGCGCAATGTTCCGGGGGGCTCGGCGGCAGGCGTTCTCATCCGCCCCCGGTGGCGGCGTAGTGGGTACTGTTCTCGAGGGCGAACTTGCTCGACGTGCCCGTGATCGGGTAGTCGCCGTCGAAGCAGGCTCGGCAGAGGCGGTCTTTCCTCTGCTGCGTGGCTGCGATCATCGCATCGGTGGAGAGATAGGCGAGGGTGGTGGCCCCGATCTGGGATCTTATCTCCTCGACCGTGAGGTTCGCTCCCACCAGCTGGTCGGGGCTGTCCATATCGATACCGTAGTAGCAGGGGCCCTTGATCGGGGGCGAAGAGACCCTGAAGTGGACCTCGGCGGCGCCGGCCTCGAAGAGGAGCTCGACCAGCTTGCGGCTGGTGTTGCCGCGTACGATGGAGTCGTCTACGACGACCACCCTGTTGCCCTCGATCACGCTGGGCAACGGGTTGAGCTTGAGCCTGATGCCGAGCTGACGCATCCCGTCGGTCGGCTGGATGAAGGTCCTGCCCACATAGCGGTTCTTTATGAGGCCCTCCGCGTAAGGGATACCGCTCCGCTGCGAGTAGCCGATCGCCGCCATCATCCCCGAGTCGGGAACGGGGATCACGACGTCGGCCTCGGCCGGCGCCTCCTCAGCCAAGAGCTCGCCCATCCTGTGCCTTGAATCGGCGACCTCGCGCCCTTCGAAGCGCGAGTCGGGACGGGCGAAGTACACGTACTCGAAGACGCAAAGGGCACGGCGCGGGCTCTGGGCCCTGTAGCTCGTCAGGCCCTCATCGTCTATGACGACGACCTCGCCGGGCTCGACATCGCGCAAGAACTCGGCCCCGATGATGTCGAGGCCGCAGGTCTCGCTGGAGACGGCGTAACCGCCGTCGACCTCGCCGATGGAGAGCGGACGGAAGCCGTGGGGGTCACGGAAGGCGACGAGTTTGTCGCGGAAGATCATGGCCACAGAGTAAGCGCCCTCGAAGTGGCGCATCGCCTCCCTGACCGCCTCCCCTACCGAAAGCCCCCGCTCCAGCTCTCTCACGGCCGCGGCCGCGATGTAGGTCGTGTCCGAGGTCGAGTAGAACCTGAAGCCGTCCTCGGCCAGGCTATCCCGCAGCTTCCCGGCGTTCACGAGGTTCCCGTTGTGGGCTACGGCCACGTTTACGTCGCCGCGGCCGCCGAACTCGGGCTGGGCGTTCTCCCACGAGGCGGAGCCGGTGGTCGAGTAGCGGACGTGGCCGAGGGCCAGATGCCCATCCTCCAGGGCGGCGAGTCGCGGACCGTCGAAGACCTGCGAGACGAGACCCATGTCGCGCATCGCCGTCGTGCGCTCCCCGTCGGAGACGGCGATACCTGCAGATTCCTGGCCCCGGTGCTGGAGCGCGTAGAGTCCGAAGTACGTGCGCTGGGCCAGCTCTCCCGAGAGCTCTCTGGAGTAGAGCCCGAAGACGCCGCACGCCTCTTTCGGCTTGCCTTCCGTATCCCGGTAGTCCACGTCGAGGGCACCCACCTTTCGGGTCTCAGGTCCTGTCCAACTCCGTCACCGCCATCTCTTCCCTCACGTTGCCCATGTTTAGCGTCGAAGCAGGCTCGAAGAGCATGCTATCCAATGTGTCCGCCCTCCGGCGCGTAGCGTTCGAAAAGGTCACGGTCGTAAGCTCGCTTCAACTCGTCCAGGCCCACATCGATCAGGTCTCCGACCTTGAATCGGTCTCCGCCGACGGTTCCGATCTGATCCCAGGCCACGTCGCCCGACGCATCCTGGAAATCCTGCCACCGCGCGCGTGACACGGCGAGGATAACGCTACCAGACGCCTCACCGAAGAACCCGACATCGACGCGCCCTCCGCCCCAACCCAGGATCAAACCGTCCAACTCTCGCTCGTCATACTCGAAGCCCAGGCCACCGGCGAGCGCCATCTCGGCAATGGCGACGATCTCGCCCCCGCCAGAGATGTCGTGCGCCGTATCGACCGTGCCGGTGGTGACGAGATGCCGAACCAGTCCTGAGACTCTTTTCTCAGAGGCGAGGTCCGGGAAGGGTGGTCTGCCAAGGACCTTGCCGTGCACGATCTCGAGGTATTCGGATCCCGCTAGCGAGGCTCCCGGTCGGCCACCGATCACGACGACGACATCCCCCTCTCGCTTGAAGCCGGGCGTGGCATGCCGATTCACGTCTTTCATGACGCCGATCATCCCGACAGTGGGGGTCGGGTAGATGGCGCCACGATCGGTCTCGTTATACAAACTGACGTTGCCGCTTACGACCGGCGTGCCGAAGACTTCGCAAGCCTCGGACATCCCCTCGATGCATTCGGCGAGCTGGTAGAAGCCGTCAGGCTTCTCCGGGCTACCGAAGTTCAGGCAGTCGGTGACGGCTACGGGCTCGGCCCCCACGCACGAGAGGTTCCTGTACGCCTCAGCTACCGTCGCGGTTCCGCCGCCTCTGGGATCGAGATAACAGTGACGGCCCCGGCCATCGATGGTGGCGGCGAAGCCGAGATCCGTGCCCTTTACGCGCACCACGGCGGCGTCGGCGCCCGGCAGGATGACGGTGTCCGTACCCACCTGGTGGTCGTACTGGGTGAAGATCGGGCGCCTCGAACGCAGGTTCGGATGGGAGAGCATTCTTAGCAGGACGGCGTTGTAGTCCTCCGGCTCGGGGAGCGCGTCCAGATCCAAATCCAGTACGTCGTCCAGGTACCCGGGACGCACCACGTCGCGCTCGTAGACGGGGGCGTCGGCGAGGTGTTCGGCAGGTACGGTGCCGACGACTTCTCCGTGGTGGATGACGCGCAAGTCTCCATGATCCGCGACGCGGCCTATCACGGCCCCGACGAGCTCGTAGCGTGCGGCGAACCAGAGTACCTCATCGAGCTTCCCGGGCTCGACGACGGCGAGCATCCGTTCCTGGGACTCGGAGATCATGATCTCGGTGGGCTCCATCCCGCTCTCGCGCAGGGGCACTTTGTCGGTCTCGATCTCTATCCCAACCCCGCCCTTCGCGGCCATCTCCGAAGCGGAAGAGGTAATGCCGGCGGCGCCGAGGTCCTGCAAAGAGACCAGCAGGTCCTCATCCAAGAGCTTCAGGCAACATTCGATCAGCATCTTCTCGCAGAACGGGTCGCCGACCTGCACGTTGGACCTCTTCGATTCGGACTCATCGGTTAGCTCGTCCGAGGCAAAGGTGGCCCCGTGTATACCGTCGCGCCCGGTCTTGGAGCCGAGCAGGACAACGAGGTTACCTTCACCTGTGGCGCTGGAGCGCACCAGATCCTCCGTCCGGATCAGGCCAACGCACATCGCGTTGACCAGCGGGTTGCCCGAGTAGGCCTGCCCGAACTCGACCTCCCCCCCGACCGTCGGCACCCCGACGGCGGTCCCGTACCCCCCGATACCCCGCACGACCTCCCGGAACAGGTAGCGGTTGCGCTCTTCGTCGAGCAGCCCGAACCGCAGCGAGTCGAGCAGCGCGACGGGCCTGGCGCCCATCGCCAGGATGTCGCGGATGATCCCACCCACCCCCGTGGCGGCCCCCTCGTAGGGTTCCACGGCGGAAGGGTGGTTGTGGCTCTCCATCTTGAACGCGAGCGCCCACCCTTCCCCCACCTCGACCGCGCCGGCGTTCTCCCCAGGCCCCTGCAAGACCCGCTCCCCGGCGTTCGGGAAGCGGCCGAGGAGCGGGCGCGAGTTCTTGTAGCCGCAGTGCTCGCTCCACATCACGGAGAACAGCGAGAGCTCCAGGAAGTTCGGCGCCCGCCCCATCAGCTCCAGGATGCGGTCGTACTCGAAGTCTGAGAGCCCAAGAGAGCTGTATGTCTCCTGGATGTTCAGACCCCTACTCCCACCAGCACGGAACGCAGTATCCTCAGACCCTCGTCCGAACCGAGGGCAGGGTCGGAGACCCTCTCGGGATGCGGCATGATGCCGACGACGTTGCGGCCCTCGTTGCACACGCCTGCGATGTCGTTTATGGATCCGTTGGGGTTCTCGAGGTAGCGCAACACGACGCGACCTTCGTCTTTGAGCCGTGAGATCGTCTCGGGGTCGGCGAAGTAGTTCCCCTCGTTGTGGGCGACAGGAAGGGTCAGCTCTTCCCCGGGATCACAGCCCGCGGTCCACGGCGTGTCGACGGATTCGACGCGAACCCTCACCCGGTCGCAGACAAAGCGCATGTGCGTGTTGCGAAGCAAAGCGCCAGGCAAAAGGTGCGCCTCGGTCAGGACCTGGAAACCGTTACAGACACCGAGTACGGGTCCTCCTTCCTTCGCGAACTCCTCCAGCGGGCCCATGATGTTCGCAAAACGGGCGATAGCGCCTGGTCTCAAATAGTCGCCGTAAGAGAAGCCACCGGGAACGATCACAGCGTCGACACCCTTGAGATCAGCATCAGCGTGCCACAACTCGACAGCCTCTGCGCCCGTCCGCTCCACCCCGTACAGCGCGTCCCTGTCGCAATTAGATCCGGGGAAGACCGTAACGCCTATCCTCACCCCACAACCTCCCATTCGTACTCTTCTATCGTGGGGTTGGAGAGTAGTCTGCGGCACATGGCGTCGACCTCCTCTGCGCTTTCGACCTCCATCTCGACGAGCCTTCCTACGTGGACGGTCCTCACTCCTTCGAAACCCAGGGCGGGGAGCGCGTTCTTGACCGCTTCGCCCTGCGGGTCGAGAATGCCGGCCTTGGGACGGACGAGGACCCGTATATTCAATCTACGGCGCCCCGCTGTGAGATCTCGGTGACCCTGCGGAGCATCTCGGCGTAGGCTTCTTCGACTCCTCCCATGTCGTTGCGGAAGCGGTCTTTGTCCAGCTTCTCGCCGGTCTCTTTGTCCCAGAAGCGGCAGGTGTCGGGGGAGATCTCATCCGCGAGCATCAGGTTGCCCTCGGCGTCGCGCCCGGCCTCTATTTTGAAGTCGACGAGGATTATGCCGCGTTCGTCGAAGAAGGGGGCGAGGGTCTCGTTGACCTTGAGGCCAAGCTCTTCGCAGAACTCCAGGTCCTCATCGGCGACGCCTAGCTCCCTGAAGTGGTACCAGTTCAGCAGGGGGTCTCCGAGATCGTCGTCCTTGTAGCACAGCTCCACGATCGGGGCCTTGAGCTTGCGGCCTTCCTCGAAACCGAGCAGGCGCGAGAGGGAGCCGGCGGCGACGTTGCGGACTACGATCTCGACCGGCAGCATATGTAGCTTTTTGGTCTTTATGGTCGTGTCGTCGATCTGCTCGACGAAGTGGGTGGGGACGCCGTGCGTCTCCAGGTAGGCGAAGATCGCCGCGCTCATGGTCGCGTTGGTCTTGCCCTTGTCCTTCCACGATCCGCGCTTCTTGGCGTTGAACGCCGTCGCTTCGTCCTTGTAGCGGTGGAGCAGCGCGTTCGCGTCTTCCGTCGTAAAGACCTTCTTGGCCTTGCCCTCGTAGAGCAGTTCTTCAGTCATCCTCCAACCTCTCTTTCAGCTCTTCTACCCGTCCGAAGACGACGCCGAGGTTTCTCAGCGCGTATGCGGGGTCGAAGAGCGCGTCCAGCTTACCGTCCAACCGCTCGCGTACGTCATCATCCGCTTCCAACAACTCTCTGAAGCCGTCCTCACCGTCCCAGGCCCGCATCGCGGCGTCCTGGACCACTCTGTAGGCCTCGTCGCGGCTCATGCCGCTCTCTACCAGGGCGAGGAGGACGCGGCCCGAGAAGACGATGCCGCCCCCGCTGTTCAGGTTCTCGAGCATGCGGTCCTTATCGACCTGGAGTCCGCGCAGGATGCGGGATGTGGTGCGGATCATGTAGAAGGCTAGGATCGTGGAGTCGGGGAGCACGACGCGTTCTGCCGAGGAGTGAGAGATGTCCCGCTCCTGCCAGAGGGCGTTGTTCTCGAAGCCGACCGTGGCGTTCGCGCGGAGCAGACGGGCCATGCCGCACAGGCGTTCGGCCAGGATCGGGTTCCGCTTGTGGGGCATCGCCGAGGAGCCTTTCTGTCCCAGCCCGAACGGTTCTGCCAGCTCGCGTACCTCCGTGCGCTGGGCGCCCCTGATCTCCAGCGCGACCTTCTCCATGGTGGAGCCGAGGATGGCGAGCGTGGAGAGGACTTCGGCGTGCCTGTCGCGCTGCACGACCTGTGTCGAGGCCGGCGACGAGGACAGGCCGAGCTCCTGGCAGGCGATCGCCTCGACCTTCGGGTCGACGTTCGCGTAGGTGCCGACGGCGCCGGAGATCTTACCCACCGCGGCGACCTCCCTGGCGTGGGAGAGCCGGTCCAGGTTCCGCTCCATCTCGAAGGCCCACACGGCGAGCTTGTGGCCTAGCACCGTCGGCTCGGCGTGAACCCCGTGCGTCCGCCCGACCATAATCGTGTCGCGGTGGTCCAAAGCCATCCCGGCCAGCAGTAGCGTCAACGCGCGCGCTTCCCCGAGTATAAGGTCGAGGGCCTCTCTTAGCTGCAACGCCCCGGCGGTGTCGAGCACGTCCGAGCTCGTCAGGCCGAAGTGGAAGTAGCGGGCTACGTCCCCGGCGTATTCGGCGACGTTGGTCACGAACGCTATCACGTCGTGGTTGGTCTCTCGTTCTATCTCGTGGATGCGCCCGACGGTGAAGTCTGCCTTCTCGGCCAGTTCGTCCACTTCTTCTGCGGATATCTCCCCTAGCTGTGCCCTCGCCCGGCTGACAGCTAGCTCCACCCTGAGCCAGGCGCGGTACTTCGCCTCCTCGGTCCAGACCGCCCCGATCTCGGGCAGTGTGTAGCGTTCGATCAAACCTATCCCTCTAACCTCTTGGCGAGTTCGGTGTCCGAGAGCGCGAGGATCTGGGCCGCGAGCACGGCGGCGTTGGCGGCGCCATTGACGGCTACGGTGGCGACAGGAACACCCGAGGGCATCTGGACGGTGGCAAGAAGGGCGTCGAAACCGCCGAGAGTACCTGAGGCAACCGGTATCCCGATAACGGGCAGGTTGGTACGCGCGGCGACCGCCCCGGCCAGGTGGGCGGCCATGCCGGCGGCGCAGATAATTACCTTCAGGCCGCGTTCGCGGGCCGTGCCGGCGTACTCGGAGACGCTTTCCGGGTTACGGTGGGCCGAGCGGACCTCGAGCTCGTACTCGATGCCGTAACCGTCGAGGCGGGCCGTGCATTTTTCGAGGACGGGGAGATCCGACTCGCTTCCGACCAGGATTCCTACGCTCGGGCTCAAAGGTCCTCCAGTTCTATCGCCTCGAGGGCTATGTCTGTGCGGTAGTGCATGCCTTCGAAGTGGATCTGCTCTACTGCCGCGTAGGCGCGGGCCCGCGCTTCGATGATGCTGGGCCCCGTCCCGACGACGTTCAGTACCCTGCCGCCGGCGGTGTAGAAGTGGCCGTCCCTCTCCTCGGTGGCCGCGTGGTAGACGTAGACCCCGGAGGGTATGTTCTCCAGGCCGGAGATCTCATCCCCCGACGACGATGACTCGGGGTAGCCCTCCGAGGCCAGAACGACGCAGACCGCCTTGTCAGCGGACCAGACGATCTCGCGCCCGGCGAGATCCTCGTTGTCAGCAGCGAGCATCAGTTCGAGGAGGTCGGAGCCGAGCCTCGGCAGTATCACCTGCGTTTCCGGGTCCCCGAAGCGGCAGTTGAACTCCAGCGCTTTGGGTCCCGTCTCGGTGACCATCACGCCGGCATAGAGCAGGCCCGTGTAGGGGGCCCCGATCAGGGCCAGTTGGTGGATGGTCGGCCTTATGATGTCTTCGAGTATGGCCGCATAAGTGGCCGGCTCCATCCACATGATGGGCGAGTAAGAACCCATCCCCCCTGTGTTCGGCCCCTCATCGCCGTCATAGACGCGCTTGTAGTCCTGGGCCGGCAGGAAAGGCAAAATATCCTGTCCGTCCGTGACGACAAAGACCGAGGCCTCCCTCCCTTCGAGGCATTCCTCGATGACGACCCTCTCCCCGGCGGCGCCGAACTTGCCGGCGAAGGCTGCCCTCACGGCCTCCTCGGCCTCCTCCTGCGTGTGGGCCACGGTCACGCCCTTCCCCGCCGCGGCCCCGTCAGCCTTCACGACGGTGGGGTAGTCGCGGTGCGCGCGCAGGTAGGTGAGGGCCGCCGCCTCGCGGTCGAACGCCTCGAAGCGGGCCGTCGGCACGCCGGCGTGGCGCATGAGCTCCTTGGCGAAGACCTTCGAGCCCTCTATGCGGGCCGCCGCCCGCGAAGGACCGAAGACCTTCAGGCCAGCTTCCCAGAATGCCTCCGAGATGCCCCCTATAAGGGGCGTCTCCGGACCGACGACGGTGAGATCGATCTCGTTGTCGGCGGCGTAGTCTCGTAGGGAGACCAGGTCGTCTATGGGGATGTCTACCGTCTCGGCGATGCGCGAGATGCCGACGTTACCGGGGGCCGCGTACATCTCGGGCTCGAGGGGGCTCGCGGCCAGGGTCTCGACCAGCGCGTGCTCGCGTCCACCGCTCCCTACCACGAGCACCTTCATGAGCTAGGCCCCACGACTCTAGATTCCGATCCTCTCGACGATCGCCTGATCCCGCTCCGGCCCGACGCTGATCATGCACAAAGGAGCCCCGACCTCGGCCTCGACGAACCCGACGAAGTCCTGCGCCGCAGCGGGAAGATCCCCCCTCATCCTGCACCAAGTGATGTCCTCGCCCCAGCCTGGTAGCGTCTTGTACACGGGTCTTGCATGATGCAGATCCGTCTGGTTCATCGGGTAGCCTTCCACGCGTGCGCCGTCGATCTCGTAGCCGATGCAGATGTTTATCTCATCGACCGCGGAGAGCACATCGAGCAGCGTGATGGCGACGTGGGTGATCCCGTTGAGCGAAGCGGCCCATTTGACGGCGGGCAGATCCAACCACCCCACCCTCCTGCTCCGGCCCGTGGTCGTGCCGTACTCGCGCCCGACGCTCCTTATGGTCTCACCCGTCTCGTCGAAGAGCTCCGTTGGCATTGGGCCGTCGCCGACCCGCGTCGTGTAGGCCTTGGTGACGCCGACGACGTACTCGAGGTGCCGCGCGGGGATGCCGGACCCGACGACCGCGCCACCGACCGTAGGGTTGGATGACGTAACGAACGGATAGGTCCCGTGGTCGTTGTCCAGGAGGGTCGCCTGTCCCCCTTCGAGCAGGACACGCTCCCTGTTCTCGAGGGCTTCCCTAAGTAGCGTCCCCGTGTCGGCGACCATGGGCCCGATGAACTCGCAGAAAGAGAGCAGCCAGGAGGCGACGTCGGCGACCTCGTAGTGCTCTTCGCCGTAGACGTTCTCGAAGATCGCGTTCTTCTCCCTGAGGGCCGCCTTGAGCTTGGTCTTCAGGATGCCTTCGTCGAAGATGTCCTGGACGCGAATGCCGGAGCGGGCGACCTTGTCCTCGTAAGCCGGGCCTATACCCTTGTTGGTCGTCCCGATCCTGGCTTCGCCCAGCGCGATCTCGCGGTGCGAGTCGAGCGCGATGTGGTAGGGCATGATCAGGTGCGACCGCCCGTCTACCTTGAGCCGATCCCTTACCTTAAGACCCCGCTTCTCGAGCGCTTCTACCTCTTCGAGCAGTACCTCGGGGTTGACCACTACCCCGTTGCCGATGGTGCAGACCTCGCCCTCGCGCACGATCCCCGACGGCACGAGGTGAAGCTTGAACTCCTCCTCACCGACGCGGACGGTGGGTCCGGCGTTGTTGCCGCCCGAGTAGCGCGAGACGTAGTCCACGTCGGAAGCGAGCGCGTCGCATACCCTACCCTTGCCCTCATCCCCCCAGGCCAGTCCGAGGACGACCGTGGCCGTCAATCTTTCACCTCCGCGGTGACGTGAATAGCTCCGGAACGGGCGCGGCCAGAAAAAGGAAGTAGCCCAGATCCGGGACCGAACCTCATCGTCCGCCGATCGGGGCCGCCGCACTCTGCCACGGCCGCAGCGTAGCACATAGATGTAATGTTCTGTATTGTCAGTAAAGAATTCGTGCGCTACGAAATTACAACAGGCGAGAGAC
>JBKPNW010000176.1:0-3059 GCA_046732815.1 Actinomycetota bacterium
GCGGTTCGAATCCGGAGTGGTGCTCCTCACTTACCTCCCGGCGACTTGAAGCTAGGGGCGATTCTCGGAACAGGCGGCAAGTGTAACGATCAAGGACAGCACCAGCACGGCTTTTAGCATGGTCCCGATCACATCGGATTCAGTCTACTGCAGTGCGACGTTCTCAGAACGCCGTTTGGGCGAAGTTCGCAGAATTAGCCTTCCACGCACTCGGGTGAATAGCGTGCCGCCTAGGAGGAGGAGGAGGAGGAGGAGGAGGAGGGGCCGCGAGCTGCTGGATCCTCCTGCTCGTCCTCCTCAGCAAGGCGTATCCAGCCAACCACGCTCCAAGGGTAGAAGTAGCGGGAGAACTGGTCTTGATCGCGGTGGCGCGTAACCAGCATGACGATGCCCCTATCGTTTACGTCCTCCAGGTACGTTGCGGCGGCAGCTCGCAGATCGCTTGAGAGGACTTCCGTGGTTTCGATCATCACCTCCTGGCCGATCCACGCCTCCGGTATCCTTTCCTCAGAGTCCGTGGCGCTGGGCCTCTCCCTATCCATCATAGCTTCCTCCTCTGATCGCTCTTTTCTCGCAAGTGTAGGACACCTGTGCCGGAGGGTCCTAGGTTCCTTCCCCCGGAGGAGCATCACCTGATAGTAGTAATGTGTGATACGATGTTGTTTGTGTCGTTGTACCTCTAGTAGGAGGTAAGGAACGATGAAGGGGCAACTCTACAACTAGCCGCAGGCCTTGGCGTTATGGCGCGACCAGGGTTTGTTGCTCGGGCTGGCGATCGCCACTCTTTACGGGAGCGGCTTCGCTGGTCCGAATATTTTTGCTATCCAAGGTATTTTAGCGGAACTTCTTAGAACCACGTCGGGGCGAACTTCGGAGAATACTCCTCAACCACGCTATTTGGTACATAGAGGGGCAGGAAGCCTAATCCCCCCGCAGCAGCAGCTCTAGGCCGCGCCAGGTTATGAAATACACAGTCTCCGTAACTTTCCAGGCCGCCGGGTGTGGGGCTAGAGCTCCCTCCGCTACCAACCACGACAGAGCTGCTTCGTAGCGGCGAGAGTTGAGACCCGGGTTGATCTCGGGCTGGCTCTGTTTGGCGGCGATATCAGGAGCTACGGGCGTTCCCGGGGCCAGAGGCATGTTCGGGTGCTGCTGCTTGTGCAGGTCGCTGATCGCCTGCAGCAGCAGCCCGGCGTCTTGTGCGGGCTCATCGTCTGGCACGCTTACCCTCCCTGTCGCCACAAGGTCTAGCTACCAAACATCCTACGCCACCTGGACCTAAGGAGGCCCTCCTGAACCTCTCCCGTAGCTGCAGTACATGTGCCCTTCGGAGAACTCCGTCAACGCGAAGTTCGCGAACCCCCTCGTGACAGTGCCTCGGGTTGACCCGATAGGTAAACTGCCTCTTGTGACAGAAGAGGGAAGACCAACCGGGATAAGATACGAAGATGCACTAGAAGCAGCCGCTAGCGGCACAACCGTAGAATTCGATGGACGTCAGGTGCGGGTAGTCGCTCTGCAGGAGAGGTCGGGGTTGTTCGAGTTACCCTCTCAGCGCCTCACCCTTGATCTAGGAGAAGAGTACCTGGCGCTCATCTGCTACCTCAGTGATGACGACGAGTTCATGGAAACGAGCCGCGAGCGTCTATTCGAAGATGCAACATAGCCCCACCCAGATAGGCCGGGGACGCCGAAGAGGGATGCTCATATCGCCGGGTATTATGCGCCGCAGCAGCGGGTGAAGCCGGGAGAGGGCTTAGGCCATCGGGGTGGAGCGAAGCGACAAAACGCGAAGGGCCGCGCCAGAGAGGTGAGGAACACCACGGCGCGGCCAAGGGCAGTATAAAGGCCGGAGCCCCGTAGGCCCCCGGCCCGAACTGGGCTCTCAACGAAGGAACTGCAGTAGCACAATGGCAACCACGATTATCACCACCACGACTATCACCGTGGCAATCATGCTCCTGCTCACTACTCACCCCCTCACTTGACTAGGATCCCGGCAACCACCTCTTAGAAAAGCCGCACTATCAGATAGATAACCACTACGACGACGATCACAGCTATAGCGATACTGATGATGCTTCTAGACATCCCCACCTCCTCCCCTCGCTTCTAGCCTAGGCTTCGCTCCGACCAGTGCCCAGAATAGCGCAAAGGCCGGAGCCCAACGAAGCTAGAACCCCAGCCCTGGAGGAGGGCGGACGATTTCCAGACAGCATCCGCACCCTTTGGGCAGGGTTATACTCACCGTGGGGGAGGGTTTCCGCGAGGAAGAGGAGAGCACACGTTGAGCGAAGATCGAAGCGTCGAGGAGATGGCCCACGAGGTCTTGATGCGCCAGGCGAAGACCCGGGCGGAGCGGACCGGAGAGTCCATCGAAGAAGCGATGGAGGCCGTTCTGAACACCGAAGCCGGCGCGCAACTTGGGGAACTCAGGGACGTCCGCCGCGACGAAGAAAGTGTAGAAGAGTGGCGGGAAGGCATGGCGCGGGAGCGGGCAGAGGAGCGGGCGGAAGATCTCGGCGATCATCTCGAGGAGCACCCGGAGCACCCCGCGCACGGTTGAGGAGCCGAACTCAGCAGAACCTATTGTCGCTGGCGACAAGCGAAGAGGGCGCTCTGGGCCGGTCGGCTAGGGCCAGGAGACGTCGGAGAGGAATGCTCATATTGTCGGGCTGGCCCGATAGGTAGACTTCCTCTCATGACAGAGGAGGGAAGACCTACCGGGATAAGATACGAAGATGCTCTAAATGCAGCCCGGCGTGGTGCGAACGTAGACTTCGAGGGACGCAAGGTGCGCGTAGTCAGTATTAAAAGCAAGTCGGGGATTTACGCGCCACACCCTGCACGCCTCCTCCTTGATCTAGGAGATGAGTACCTGGCGATCGACGGCTACTTCAGTGGCGACGAGTTCATCGAAGAGAGCCGCCAGCGCCACTCTAAGGAGTAGCATAGCCCCGCGGCCTAGGGGGGGCAGGAGCGCTGGAGAGGAGGACTCCATCTCGGCGGTCTCAGATGTTGGACCGGGGCTGAGCGAACTTCTTAGAACTCCGTAAAGA
>JBKPNW010000177.1:0-3165 GCA_046732815.1 Actinomycetota bacterium
AGCCGAGGGGGACAAGGTGGTGGCTCGCTGGAGGAGCCGCGCCACCCATCAGGGGGACTATTTGGACATCGCGCCGACCGGCAACGAGGTGGAATTCACCGGCATCTCCTTCTACCGCATAGAGGGAGGCAAGATCGCCCAGTCGTGGAACATCGAGGATAAGTTGGGCTTGATGCGACAAATGGGGGCATTTCCCGAGCCGGAACAATCTGAGGAGGCTAGCCCTACCTAGCCGCGCCGTTACCCGTCTGCGCTTCCTTCTCGCGGGCCTCGCGCCTGCGCTATACGCCGGATTCTCGCCGCACCCTCCGGGACCCACGCGTGCTGTGAAGCGCAGTCCCGTTGTCGTAATCGGCGTCGACCGACGCGGGGTCGGTCGCGACAACGGCAGCCGCCGACTGCTCCCGTACTCGAGAAGGATATCCGCGAAATTCGTGCGTCACCACTCCTCCCGGCCCGCTCTCGCACTCCTACTGATGGTATAAAAGCTTTAAGGGTTAGCCAAGCCCTTGCGTTGCAAGTGCAAGGTGGGAAACCAGGTGGCAAAGATGGGCGTATTCAGGCGGCTGTTCGCGCCGGACGTCGCCATAGACTTGGGAACGGCGAACACGTTGGTAGTCGTCAAGGGCTCCGGCGTCGTGCTCTCCGAGCCTTCGGTAGTCGCTCTAGACATGAAGACTGACAAGGTTGTGTCTGTGGGTTCGGCGGCCAAGAGCATGATCGGACGCACGCCCGCCCACATAGTGGCTACCCAACCCCTGAAGAACGGCGTAATAGCCGACTTCGAGGTTACGGAGAAGATGCTCGCTTACTTCATCCGCGGAACGCGGCCAAAGAGGTCGCTTCTCCGGTACCTGGTAAGGGCGCGCGTGGCCGTCTGCGTGCCCTCTGGGGTGACCGGTGTAGAACTGAGGGCGGTCAAGGAAGCTACCGAGTCGGCCGGGGCGAGAAAGGCCTACACGATCGAGGAGCCCTTGGCGGCGGCCATAGGCGTTGACCTCCCCGTCAGCGAGCCGGAAGGGTCCATGGTGATCGATGTAGGCGGAGGCACCACCGAGGTTGCCGTGATCTCCCTGGGCGGAATCGTGACGAAGACTTCGGTCAGGGTGGCAGGAAACGACATGGACATGGCGATCGCGAGCCACATCCAGAAGGAGTACCAGATCGCCATCGGTACCCAGACCGCCGAGCAGCTCAAGATAGATCTTGGGAGCGCTTTTCCCATGTCCGAAGAGGGTACGGCCGAGGTTAGGGGCCGGGATCTCGTCACGGGGTTGCCCAAGACCGTAGTTATAACCAGTGAAGAGATCAGGGAAGCGATCGCCCCCGCTGTGGGCGCGATAGTCGAGGCAGTTCGCGACACCTTGAACCGTACGCCGCCCGAGTTAGGTTCGGACATCATGAACCGGGGGATGATCCTGGCGGGTGGCGGAGCCCTGCTCAGACATCTGGACGAGAGGTTGCGCAAGGAGACGGGTGTGCCGGTGCATGTCGCTGAGGAACCGCTGACGTGCGTAGCCCAAGGCAGCGGTCGCTTCTTGGAAGAGATAGATTTTTACCGGGTCGGTGTACCCTCAACCTAGAGGTACGGCGAGTTCCGTGAGGGCGGCACCGAACGTGCTTGATCTGCCAGGTGGGGGAGAGGAGGCCTAGGGCACATACGCGCGGGCGGAGTACTACGCGCCATTGTGGGAGATGTTCGCCCGCCCCGTATTCGCCCGAGAGCGTGGGTAGAGCGCCAGTCCAAATCCACATGCTCTCCGGAGAGCATAACCCTGAAGGTCAAACTAGGCGTTGTCCCAGCTTGCGTGGGCCCAGACGAAGGCGGTAGTGTGCGAACTCTCGGCGCCTTAAAACGTCCCCTCGTATCGTTGGTGACCCTAGATAGGCGGCCGGTCGGGATAATCCGGTTGTGTTCGAAAGTGTTCCTCCAGGGCCGCCATCACCGCCAACACTACGTCCTCGCGCCAGTGGCGGCCCACGACCTGAACGCCGACCGGTAGGCCGACGCTACCCTCTTCCGTCCTGCGCGCGGCGCGTTCGGCCAGATCCCTGCCTGGCGGCCGATCGCTCTCCTCGCCCGGTCTTACTCTGGTCGCGGCAACCGCCCCTGCCGGCATCCCGAGCACGTTGTAGAGGATGGAATAGCTGGCGGCGTTGAGTAGGTACTCGCTACCGCCGTGGGTCAAGGCGGGGAGGGCGTGCGGCGGGCAGACGATCGCGTCGAAACGACCGGCGTCCAACCTAGCGAGGAAGCGGGTGCGGAGGCCGGCGCGCTCCTCGACCAACTTCCAGTAGCCGGCGGCGTTTCTCCGGCCCATGCTGCCTACGACGCGTGCCATGTGCCGCTGTCCGGTTCGCTCGAGCAAACTAGCTGCAACGGTACGCGCCCTATTGGGTAACCCGGCGGCCCGAAGCAGGCGGCTTATGCGCCGGTCACGTTCGTCTTCACCGAGCGCGCGCCGGTAACCGATCCCGCCGTCGGCGCTGGCTATACCGACGTAGAGGCGCATGGCATCGGCCACGTCCGGAGGGACCCACTCTTCGACCTGCGCGCCGCGTGTTCGCAAAGCCTCGGACGCTTCCCTCACCGCTCGCCTTACGGCCGGGGCGGGCCGGAAGTACCCGTCTTCGGCGTACATCGCCACGCGCAGACCCTCGAGCGAGACACCCTTCCAGTCTGGCCATGGAACCGGCGGAACTCCAGGGTCGGGCGTTCCTATGCTCGGCGTCGCCAGCACCCGCATGGCTAGGTCAAGGTCTTCGACGGTACGCGACATAGGTCCTGGCTGCGGAATGATCGCTTCTTGACCAGTGGGGAAGATACCGCCGGGGGTGTCCAGGCGAGTCAGCCTCCCCGCCGTCGGTCTGAGCCCGTGCACACCGCTAAAGTGGGCTGGAACGCGAATGCTTCCCCCGTAGTCGCCCCCGAGACCGAGCGGCGAGCCGCCCGCCGCGATGATGGCTGCCTCCCCCCCGCTGCTGCCCCCCGGCGTACGCTCCAAATCCCAGGGGTTGTTGGTGCGCCCGTAAAGGGGGTTATCGCTCTCGTGGTAGATCAGCAGCTGCGAGATGTTCGTTTTGCCCAAGACAATTGCCCCCGCCTGACGCAGCCGCCTCACAAGTGGTCCGTCGCTCGCCGCCCTGTGGGAGGCTCTGCTGGGA
>JBKPNW010000178.1:0-14818 GCA_046732815.1 Actinomycetota bacterium
GAGAAGGTCTACTCCACTTCGGAGTTCGTGGCCAAGCTCAGGAGGCTCGCCGATGCACTGGAGGCGGGCGAGCGCTTCGAGATACAGGTGGCCGGGGAGAGAGTCTACGTGCCAGCCCGGGCCGAGTTCAACGTCGAGCACGAGCGGGAGGGGAACGAGGAAGAGATCGAGTTCCAGCTCAAGTGGTCCCAATCGTAGGTTCTTCCGTGCCGATCACCGCACCCTCGAAGAAACGCCAATCGAGGGCCCAGGAGTTTCTCACAGTGGATTGCGGGAGGGTTGACCTTCCACAAGCCGCGCTGGCGAATTCCGCCTTGTTCAACTGAAGTATTAGCCAGTCAACTTTTCGTACTTGCTGAAATGCTGAGGTGCTTGGTAACGGCTCGTTATCTCCCAGACGAGGAGCTTAGGAAAGGTTAGCCCTTCTTAACCGGCCGTTGCCCGGGCTGTTACGTTCGTCCGCTACAGTGCCCGTCAAGCTATCGACGGGAGGTATCTTCTGTGG
Source organism: Actinomycetota bacterium (assembly GCA_046732815.1). GTDB lineage: Bacteria > Actinomycetota > Rubrobacteria > Rubrobacterales > Rubrobacteraceae > Rubrobacter_D. Next base: position 506 of record JBKPNW010000178.1, read on the forward strand.
GAGAGAGGACGAGGCTCGGACTCGCGGTTCTTGGGGCCGCGTTGGTGCTCGGGGCGTTGGGAGACGTGTTGCTGCGCGCTACGCCGTGGGGGATCAACGTCCTCCTCTGGATCACGGCCCTGGTCGGCCTCGCCGTCTCGCTCGCCAGGTGGGGGCGTGTGGATGCCGGGGGCGAGGGGAAGTGGCTCGTCTTCGCTGCTGTCGTGTTCGCCGCCGGCGTAGTTGCGCGCGATTCCCCTGTGGTAGTGGCCTTGAATATGCTCGGAGCACTGGTCTCGCTCTCTCTCGCCGTGTGGCGCGGACGCAGTGGAAGCCTCCGGCGCTCCGGCATCTGGGACTATATTCTTGGTGGGGTCTATATTGGCGCCCTGACTTCGGCGGGGCCTCTGCCTGTAAGCGTCGCCGACGTAGAATGGCGCGAGGCGCTCCGCGGACGGTGGAAGGGGCAGGCGCTGGCGGTATCGCGCGGCGTCTTGCTCGCCGCCCCGCTGTTGCTCCTCTTCGGGACGCTCCTGGTGGCGGCCGACGCCATCTTCGAGCGGCTTATCATCGACATCTTCGGCTTCGACCTCGCCGACGTAGTCTCGCACCTCTTCCTCATCTGCTTTTTCGCCTGGATCACGGCGGGCCTGCTGTGGGCGGGGTTGTTGGCGCGGGTCCCGGAGAACCTCGCGATACCACGCCCGAGGGTAGTGTCGCTCGGCATCGTCGAGATAGGGATAGTGCTCGGTCTCCTGGATCTCATGTTCCTGACGTTCGTGGTGATCCAGATCCGCTACCTGTTCGGCGGAGCGGAGCGCGTGGAAGCCACGGCGGGCCTGACCTACTCGGAGTACGCCCGCCACGGATTCTTCGAGCTTGTCACCGTAACCGCCCTCGCGCTCCCGCTCCTGCTCTTCGCCCACTGGCTGCTCAGGGCCGAAAATCGGGCCCACGAGCGTCTGTTCAAGGCGCTGGCCGGGGTCATGATCGGGTTGCTCTTCGTCATCGTCGCCTCCGCCCTGCAGCGAATGTATCTCTACCAACAGGAGTTCGGCCTGACCGAGTTGCGCCTCTACACCACCATCTTCATGTGCTGGATCTCCGCCGTTCTCATCTGGTTCGTCCTGACCGTGCTACGCGACAGACGCGAGCGCTTCGCCTTCGGCGCCCTCCTCGCCGGCTTCGCCGCCATCTTCACGATAAACGCTATGAACCCCGATGCCCTCATAGCCACAACCAACATAGACCGCATGGAAGAAGGGAAGCGCTTCGACGCCTACTACCTGACCACCCTGAGCGCCGACGCCGTACCTGTGCTCGTCGATTCCCTCCCCGAGATAGGCGACAAGACCCTTTGGAAAGACCACACCGTAAAGCAGGACCTAGTCTACCGCTGGGACACCAGAAGGCCAGACTGGCGCACCTGGAACCTCGGCCGTGCGAGGGCCCGCCAGTCGATCAAGGCCTACCTCGAAGATCGGGCCAAGAAGGACCTACAGACGGCCTCTCAGCACCAAGATAGGGCGCTTATGCACCGTTCTGACCGAGTTATCCACAACATGTTGTGGATAACTCGGTCAGAACGGAGGATAACTGAAGCAACTGTAACAAGCGGTTAACGTAAGGCATCCGGTCTCAGCCTCCGAACTCCTCCCGGAGCTGACAAGCTGACCAGCTGAAATGCTGAATTGCTGAAATGCTTTACAATCAGCATGACGAAAGAATGCTAACAAGAGGTGAAAGCGTGATAACCGAGGAGCGCGTGCAGGACCAGTTGAGGAACGTAATAGACCCAGAGATCGGGATGGACCTCGTGGAGCTAGGTTTGATCTACGATGTCGGCGTGCACGACGAGGGTCGCCACGTCGACGTCACCTTCAGCCTCACCAGCCCGATGTGCCCGGTTGGGGATCTGATCCAGGAACAGGTCGAGACGGAGACGCTCTCCATCGAGGGGGTCGAGACCGTGAACGCCCAGCTCACCTTCGATCCGATGTGGAGCCCCGAGATGATGAGCCCCGCCGCCAAGCTCTTCTTCGGCCGATAAGCACGATCTCGCTGCCGACCGCGCCGATCTGGTAAGGCTGCTTGCGGCTCATTTGGGGGTTGTGCCGCTCTCGGCCAGAAGTGTAGGGTAACCTCGTGGGCAGAGCCAAGACGGGGATGATCGCCGCAACGGAAGGGAGAGGCCAGGTGTCGGAAGAGAACAAGTCCAAGGCACGCCGCTTTTTAGAGGAAGGCTTCGGTAGGGGCAGACTAGAGATAGTCGACGAGGTCCTCGATCCTGACTTCGTTTGCTACGATCCCAACTCAGAGGCTGGAGAGGTAAGGGGAGCGGACACGTTAAAGCAAGAGATCGAATGGTTCCGCAACGCCGTTCCCGACCTCACCTACACCGTAGTGGATCAGGTAGCAGAGGGCGACAAGGTGGTAACCCGTTATACGGCCAGTGGCACCCACCAGGGCGAATTCTTCGGCGTCGCTCCCACGGGCAATAGGATCGAGATGAGCGGTATCCAGGTAGACCGTTTCGACGAGAGCGGCAAGATGGTCGAGGAGTGGGTCGAGTACGACCTGCTCGGGGCGATGCGCCAGATGGGCGCTATGCCAGGGTCATAGACCCGCGGAACGAACGCCCCGAGTCTGATCACACTCTCTCGGGCGGCGTGTTGCCTGCTTCGACGATGGCCCGGCGCACGTCGACCATGACCAGGAGCGCGAAGCCGAGGACGAAGAAGACGACGAGGGAGACGAGGGCGCTGCGGTAACTCGTTGTCAATTGCAGCGTGAGACCGAAGAGCAGTGGACCGAGCCAGCTCGTTCCGCGTTCACTGATCTCGTAGAGGCTGAAGTACTCCGCTTCCTGTCCGCCAGGGATCATGTGCGAGAACAGCGACCGGGAGAGCGCCTGGCTACCCCCGAGCACGACACCGATAAAGGCCCCAAGCAGATAGAACTGCCAGACTGCCCCAGCCTGCAGGAAGTAAGCGCCCGCGACAGCCACCGTCCACATGATTAGGCTGGCCAGCACGACCCGCTTGGCGCCGAAGAAACGCGCGCACGCGCCCAGGAGGAGCGCTCCTATGAACGCGAGGAACTGCACCATGAGGACGGTGGAGATGATCGTGCCGGTACCCAGGTTCAACTCCGCCTTGGCGTAGACCGCGGTGAGGGTGATTACGGTCTGAATGCCGTCGTTGTACAACAGGTACGCACCGAGAAAGAGGAGCGTCTGCGGGTAGGCCAGCGAGGCGCGCAGGGTGTCGAGCAACTGGCGAAAGCCGGCGGCCCCCGCGCCACGTTCATCCGAACGCCCGGATCCCCGGTCCCGGAGCATAGCCAGAGGGATGATTGCGAACAGGGCCCACCAGGCCCCCGCCGCAAGCAGGCTGATGCGAACCGCCTGTCCTTCGGAGAGGCCGAGTGACTGGTGCACGCTGAACAGTGCGAGGTTCGCGGCGAGTAGCAACCCGCCGCCCAGGTAGCCGAGGGCCCAGGCTCGCGAGGAGACACGGTCGCGCTCGTCGGGCTCGGCGATCTCCGGCAAAAAAGCGTTGTAAACGACGACCGAGGCGCCAAACGACAGGTTCGCGATGACGAACAGCAGCCCACCGATCAGGTACGCCGAACCCTGGACGAGATAGAGCCCCATCGTCGAGATTGCGCCTATGTAGGCGAAAAGCATCAGGAGCCGCCTCTTGCGCCCGGTCCGGTCGGCGATTGCACCGGTGATCGGCAACAGGAAGACCTGCAAGACTACGGAGAGCGCGAGTATGTAAGGGAAGTAAGAACCGGCCAGGACAGGGATTCCGAGCGGATGTACGAGTCCGTCTGCGTCGGCCGCGTTCTTTGCTATGGCAGTCAGATACGGGCCGAGAAAGACGGTAACCACCGTCGTGGAGAACGCGGAGTTGGCCCAATCGTAGAAGTACCAACCCCGCTGCTCGCGGCGAGTCTCTTGGTCCACAGCGCGCCCTTTGCGGGTCATCGGTGTCCACCCAATTCTGCCACGCGCTCGTGCAGTACCGCTACGATTTGCTCTTGCGATCTGGAGCCCTCGTCGAGACCGAGGGGGTCAACCGGTTCGCCGAAGGTGACAGTAACCTTCTCTAGCCTTTGCAAAAAACTCCCCCTCGGCATGGCCTCGTACGTGCCACGGATGAACGCCGGCACGACAGGGACTGGGTGGTGATCCAGGAGCATCCCAACGCCGGGCTTGAACGACTGCAGGCTCCCTGTCGGTGAGCGTTCGCCTTCAGCGAACCAGACAAGGTTCTGTTTGCGTCTGAGCACCGCGGCCCCGAAGGCCAGGCTCGAGAGACCCGCGCGGCCGGGGTCGACCGGGACCACCTGCGCGAGACGGCTGACGAATCTGGTCAGCGGATTGCCGAACGCCGCGCCCGTCCATCCGGCCCAGTACGTACGCCGTAGCACGTCGTGGTCGAGCGTCGCGGCCACCGCGAACGCATCCAGGTAACTGACGTGGTTCGGGGCGATGATAAAAGGCCCCTCGTCGGGCAGGTTCTCTATGCCTTCCACGCGCAGGCGGAAAAGCCCCCGCATCATCATGCGGTTGAGGAAAAACATGCCCCTGGCCGCCGCCGAGCGCGTGGGATCTAACGGCTTCAGCCACCGCCTCTGCCGCTCGTCGATGACCTCTTCGGGGCTTTCGAAGAGGGAACCGTGGTGTGTGGGTGCGCCGGCTCCCGAGGCGACCTCGCGCAGCAGGCCGCGAACGCTGTCGATGCGCTCGATCGCCGCTTCGTCCAGCTCCACGCCGGTCTTTTCGCCGATCTCCAGCGTCAGGTTCACCCACCCCAGCGAATCGATATCCAGATCGAGTTGCGGGCTCGTCTCGGGTGCGAGCCTCCTGTCAGAATAACGTTCGGCGAGCAACTTCCAGACGCTCATCGCCGCGGGATCTTCGAGCAGCGCGCGGTCCGCATCGGACATCTCCTCAGGCGCGACAGGTCCTACGGCCGTCTCATCCTGGCTTTCGCCGCCCCTCCTGGCCCGTTCGTAGCTTTCCTCGAGGACGTGCCGCCTGAGCTTGCCGAGACGCGTGTACTCCAGCCCTTCGCGGCTTATGGCGTAGTCGGAGATGCGCTGGTAGGAAGGCAGGCGTTTCGAGCCCTCCTCGACCGCTTCGCGTATCGCCCCGCGGATGTCACTATGATGGCGAATCTCCTCCATCTCGGGCACGATCACCGCGACGAGCCGGCCATCTTTTTGCAGCACGCCGATCTCCCGGATCGCCGGGCTCTCCAGGTATCCTCCTTCTACGGCTTCGGGCTGTACGTTCTTGCCCCCCGAGGTCACGATCAGGGTCGATGCCCTGCCCGTTATGTAGAGGTAACCGTCATCGTCGAAGTAGCCGAGATCCCCCGTGCGGAACCATCCATCTTCATCGAATACCTTGTCTGTCTCCTCAGGACGGTTGCGGTATCCGGAGAAGACATTCGGTCCACGGGCGAGGATCTCACCCTCCCTACGAGACGTGCCCGTTCGGTCTTCTCCCTCTGGCACGGAAGTGGGGTCGAGCCTGATCTCGACGCCAGAGACCGGGCGTCCGACGCTGCCGAGCTTCCTCCCGTCGGGAGGGTTGAGGGTCAGGAGCGGTGCGGTCTCGGTCAGCCCGTAACCTACTGCGACCCGCCACCCCAGTCCCTCCAGCTTCGCCGCGAGGTCAGGATCGAGGGCAGCGCCGCCGGAGGCGAGCACCCGCAGTCTCGGACCGAACCGCTTGCGCAACGGGCGCAGGGCGAGCCTGCCAGCGTCCAACCCGGTCAGACGACGCAGCCCGACGCAAAGACCGACGCCGCCTTCGAAGAGGGCGGCCGCGAGGCGCCCACCGGATCTCACCGTCTCTTCTATCCCGGAATACAGCGCCCCGTAGAGCCGTGGGACGCCTACCATCAGGGTAGCCTCGCCTTCTCCAAGCGCGCGCACCAGCTGCGGCCCCGTCAGTGATTGGGGCATAATGATCGGCAATCCTGCCGCCAGCGGCGTGAGCATCCCCATGACGAAGGGGTAGACGTGGTGTAGCGGCAGCGGCAAGAGAACCCGGTCCTCCTCGGATACCAGATCCGCACCCAGCAGGCTCTCGATCTGGAACACGAGATTGGCGTGGCTCAAGGGCACGCCCTTCGCCGCGCCCGTCGTGCCCGAAGTGTAGAACAGCGCGGCATCGTCACCAGGATCGACCTGAGGCAGATCCACATCCTCGTCCGTCAGCAAGCATCGCCAGCTCCGCCCGTCATCCTCCCCGACGTCGAGCAAGATCACCCTCAACCCAGCATCGGCGTTCTCCAGACGCCCCACCTGGTCCGTCGTGGTAAAGACGTGCCTGGCGCCACTATCCGCTAGGGCGTGGCCGAGGGCATGATCCCCGAGTTGGGCGTCCAACGGTACGACCACGGCCCCGGCCGAGATCACCGCCAGACAGGCTACCACCCACTCCCTACCATTGGCCGCAAACAGCGCCACCGGATCCCCACGCTCCACCCCCGCACCAAGCAGGCCACCCGCAAGCCGCCGTACCCGGCTGGCGAGCTCACCATACGACCAGACTTCCACACCCTTCATACCAAACTCTACCAGAGCAGGCCGGCTGTCTTGCTCCGCGAGCCCACCTACCACCGATCCCAGCGTACGGACCTCGCCCGTAACCCGCCCCACCATCTCTCCCCGAACACCCATCAACTTTCTCCTTACATTGTAAATTTACAGTGTAAGTATAGAACGGCAGGTCTTCGCTTGTCAAGGGTTTTGAGGCGATTTATCTGAAGGTGGCAACCTGATGCTCGCGGCAGCGGTAAGTGTGGCCTTATGCGTTTGGCGCCACTATGATGCGTGCATGCGCATCGAGGGGATTATGTTGGATCTGGATGGAACCCTCTATGTCGGAGGGGAGCCCGTGGCCGGGGCTAGGGAGGCCATCGAGGGTCTGAGGGCTTCAGGACTAGTCCTGCGGTACGTGACGAACACGACCAGGGTGCCGCGACGCGCGGTGGTCGAGAGGATGCGGGCGCTAGGGTTCGTGGCCGATGAGGAAGAAGTCTTCACGCCGGCGTGGGCGGCGTTGCGTCTGATCGGGGGCAGGAGCTGCTTAGCCCTGGTGGACGAATCTCTAGGCGAGGACCTTGGCGGGGCGCACCTCACCGCAGAATCTCCCGAAGTCGTACTGGTGGGGGATCTGGGAGAGGGATTTACCTACTCGCGCCTCGATGCGGCGTTTCGCTTGCTCATGGAAGGAGCGGAGCTCGTGGCGTTGCAGAAGAACCGCTACTGGCAGGACGGCGATAGGCTCTCGCTGGATGCCGGGCCATTCGTCGCCGCCCTCGAGTATGCGAGCGGGAAGGAGGCCGTCGTCGTCGGGAAGCCGGAGGAGAGCTTCTTCCGGATCGCGCTGGAAGACATGGGTCTCGAGGCCCACGAAGTAGCCATGGTCGGCGACGATGCGGAGGCGGACGTCGTTGGCGCGAAGAGAGCCGGGCTTACGGGTATACAGGTAAGGACAGGGAAATGGCGGCCTGGCGGCGACGTGGGGGAGGCCGATCTCGTGCTCGAAAGCGTGGCCGAACTGCCGGGGGCCCTGGAAGGAGAGGGATGAAGATCGTGGAGATACCGGTCGAGACGGGCGTGCGCTACGAGCTGGTCTCGATCACGGACGAGGTGAGGCGGGCCGCGAGGGAGGCCGGTGTCGACGAGGGGATCTGCATCATCTCCTCGGCGCACACGACCGCGGCCGTGACGGTCAACGAGGACTACGACAGGGACGTGCCCAGGGATCTGGCCTCGGCCTGCAGGGCCTTCCTCGATGCCCTGGACGTGCGTTTCGAGCACGCCGAGGGGAACAGCGACTCCCACTTCCTTACGAGCCTGTTCGGACCCTCGCAGACCCTCTTGGTAAGAGGCGGAGAGCTCGAGCTCGGGCGGTGGCAGGGCGTTTTCCTGGCCGAGTTCGACGGGCCGCGCAGCAGGACTGTCAGGGTGGCGGTCTCGTAGGCGACCCGCGCTGTTTAGTTAAGCCCTGACTTTCGGTAAGATGGGTCTGCGCATCTCGGGGTCGCGGGCTCGGATTTCGTGGCCGTAACTGGTGTTGGCGGGAGGCTTGTATGAACGGATTGGTCAAGGGCGGGCTGGCGCTCGGCGGGTTGGTCGTGGGGCTCGGCGCCCTGAGGCGGGCGCTCAATCCCACGCCCCGGTACGCCCCCTGGGAAAAGCCTCCCTACGCCGAGTTCGAGAAGAAGGTCTTGATCCTCGGTGGGGGGTTCGGGGGGTACACGGCCGCCACCGACGTGTGCAGGCTGACGAAAGACCGCGATGACGTTGGGGTACTCGTCATTGCGCGCGACAACTTCTTTACCTTCTGGCCGATGGTTCCGGGGATCGTCAGCAGCGACATCGACGCCCGCAACGTCGCCCAGCCCTTGAGGCGCGCGCTCATACTCGCCGGCGCGAGCTTCCGGCGGGCCAGGGTCACGAGCATAGACCCCGACCGGAAGGTCGTCCAGGCCGACGGGGATATCGAGTTCCCTTACGACCAGCTCATCATCTCCTTGGGCGGGCAACCGAACTTCTTCGGCATCCCCGGTGTCGAGGAGCACAGCCTGACCATGAGGGGAGTCGAGGACGCCGAGCGGGTCCGCAACCGCGTCATAGAGCGTTTCGAAGAGATCTCCCTCATCCGCGACGACGTGCCCGAGTCCAAGCTCACCTTCGTGGTGATCGGCGGCGGCGCGACAGGGGTCGAGGTGGCTTCCGAGATCCACACCCTCGTCCACGAGCATCTCGCCCCCGACTACCCGAACATAGATCCTTACCGCGTCAGGATCTACCTTCTGGAGGCCCTGCCCAACATCCTGCCCGAGCTCGACCCCGCCCTCAGGCGTGCCGCCCGCACCAGGCTCCTCAACGAACGCATCGAGGTCCTTACCGGCGCCATGGCCGAGGAGATAACGGGCGAGGCCGTCAAGCTGAAGGGCGGCAAGCAGATAGATACGGAGAACGTGATCTGGACCGCGGGCAACCGCCCGAACCAGGCGGTCCACGATCTGGGGTTGCCCTACGATCCGCGGACAGGCATAAAGGTTAACCTTAACCTCAAGGTCGAGGACCACGACGACATCTGGGCCATTGGTGACTGCGCCGCCGTAGAGGATGTGCACCGGGAGGATGGCGGTATAGTGCCGCCGACGGCCCAGGCCGCGATCCAGGAAGGCCACCTGGCCGCCCGCAACGTGCTCAAGACCATCGACGGGAAGGGAGATCTCGGGGAGTTCGAGTACAAGCCGCTGGGGCAGCTCGTCGAGCTCGGGAGCGACTTCGCCGTCAACGAGGTCATGGGCGTAAGATTCACGGGCATGATCGCGGCCGTTTTTTGGCGCATGGCCTACCTGGTGCGCCTGAACAGTCCCCAGAGCAAGGCGCGGGTCGCCGCGGACTGGATCCTAGGCATCTTCTTCCGGCCCGCCGTTACCCAGATTCGGGGCACCTCGGAAGAGTAGGGCGGTCTTGAGGTGCGGCCGCAAAGGTGCTAGGTTGGCCCTGGCTAAAGGAGCGAGAGATGCGGCGGGACGAGATGACGGGGCGTGAGAGCAGGAGGTTAGCTTGAGCCTCGCCAACCAGCTCACCCTGATCCGGCTCGTCGCCGTCGTGCCCGTGATGGGCGCGTTGTATCTGCCTTTCGAATGGGCGCGTCCCCTGGCCGTCGTCCTGTACGCGGCCGCGATCCTGACCGACTACTTCGACGGGATCGTAGCCCGCCGCAACAACGAGGTTACGGGTTTCGGCAAGCTCATGGACTCCATCGCCGACAAGGCTCTGATCGTCTCGCTGTTCTTCGCGCTCGTCGGGGAGGGCTCGATGGCCGCGTGGATGGCCGCGATCATGGTCATCAGGGAGTTCGCCGTGACGGGCCTGAGGATGGTCGCCCTCGAGGCCGGGGAGGTCATCGCCGCAAACCGGTGGGGCAAGGCCAAGATGAACGCCCAGAGCCTGGCGGTTTTCATACTCCTTCTGGGCAAGCCGGGGGCGGCCGGCTGGCAGGGCGTCGTCTCCGAGATCGGGTGGTGGGTGATGCTCGTTGCGGTGATACTTACCCTACTCTCCGGCTGGTCCTATTTGAAGGACACGCCGCGGATATTGTCCATTACGTCCAAGCGAGATCAGAGACTCTAAAACCTGTAGAATCACGCCCCATATGGAGGGTCACAACGACAGGCGCTTGAGGCCGGCCGACGTCGAGATGATCCTGCGCCGCGCCTCGGAACTGAACTCTCGCCGGTGGACGCGCGGCGCTTTTGACACCCCTTCGGTCTCTCCCGAGGTTCTCGTACAGGTGGCCGCCGCTGCCGGCATCCCCGAACAGGTCGTGCGCCGGGCTATGTGGGACATGGCCTCGGAGAAGACGGCCGAACCGCACTCGTTCGCCCGCAAGTTCTACGGTCCTGCCCGCCTCAGGGCGGTGCGGGCGATCGAACACCCCGCCGAAGGCACGCGCGAATATCTCGAAGGTCTGCTGCGCCTCGAACAGGGACTGAAGCTCAGGCGCGAGACCGAGGTCGGCTCGCTTTGGGATTCTGGCGACGAACTCGGGGTCGTGCGGAGGACGCTGGACTTCTCGGGGCAGAGAACCCTGCTCAAGGCCAGGTCGGTCGAACTACGCGTCGAGGGTTTCGACGACGAGCGTTGCGAGGCCAACCTCACGGCCGACCTCTCCAACCAGCGGGGGGAGTACCTCTCTCTGGCCGGCATCCTGGCAGCGACGCTGGCTGCGTTGTTCGTTCTGGCCGGGATGCAGAGCCCGCTCTTCTTCCTCGGCGTTCTGCCGGGCCTCGCGGCGCCCGCTCTCGGGTTCAGGTTCGCCTACAGCAGGGCGTGCCTGGAGATAAGACGCGCCCTCGATTTCCTCCTCGACGCCGCAGAAGAGAGCCAGCCCAAGGAGGAACCCCTGGACCGCGGCGACCGGCCCCGCGGCCAGATACAGGGCCTCAAACCCATCCCGAGGTTCACCCCCGACAGGAGCAAACGGGTAGAGCCCTGAAGGAGCATTTCAGCACTTCAGCACGCTCCGGCTAACGCCTCTGCTTGTCAGCACGGCGGCTTCGCCGCCTTGTCAGCACGCTTCGGACCTTTTGAGGCCCTCGCTTTCAGCATGTCAGCCAGGACCTGTACAAACCAACAAGCTGAAGTGCTGACAAGCGACAGCCGAAGGCTGGAGCGTGCTGACTAGCTGACAAGCGGAGGCCAAAGGCCGGAGCGTGCTGACTTGCTGAAGTGCTGACTTGCTGAAATGCTCTCAGGACGTATATTTATCTCTATGCCTCTCAATGTTCTAAAAGAGATCTTCGGCTTCGATTCGTTCAAGCCCGGGCAGGAGGAGGCGATTCGGGCCGTCCTGGAAGGCAGGGACACGCTCGCAGTGATGCCAACGGGGGGTGGCAAGAGCCTCTGCTACCAGGTGCCCGCGCTGATGCAGGAGAGCCTGACGGTGATCGTTTCGCCCTTGATCTCACTTATGAAAGACCAGGTCGACTCACTGCTGCAGAGCTCTGTCACCGATGCCGCCACGCTCCACTCGGGGCTCTCGCCCGAGGAGCGCTGGGAGGTCGAGCGGAGGGTGCGCACCGGTGAGGTCAAGATGCTCTACGTCGCCCCCGAACGGCTGAGATCCCTCGAGTTCGTCCTCGCGCTCAGGCGCGCCGGCGTCGGGCTCTTCGTCGTCGACGAGGCCCACTGCATCTCGGAGTGGGGTCACAATTTCCGCCCCGACTACCTGTTCTTGCCGCGCGCCGTGAGGGACCTCGGCAACCCCCCCGTACTCGCCCTCACGGCGACGGCGACCCCGCGTGTCCGCCAGGACATCCTACACTCCCTCAAGATGCGCTCGCCCGAGGTGGTCGTGACGAGCTTCAACCGCCCGAACCTTACCTACAGGGTCGTCCCCGCGAAAGAGAAGAAGCACAAGCTCTCCCGCATACTGGACGTCATCCGCAGCTCTCCGCCGCCTGGGATCGTCTACGCCACGACGCGCAAGGAGTGCGAGGAGCTCGCCGCTGGCCTGCGCCGCTCCGGTGTCGACGCCGCCGCCTACCACGCCGGGATGGGCTCGGCCGAGCGGGCCGCCGTCCAGGAGAGGTTCATGACCGACGAGCTCGCCGTGGTCGTCGCGACCATCGCCTTCGGGATGGGGGTCGACAAGCCGAACGTCCGGTTCGTCGTCCATTCGAGCGTCCCCGGGAGCCTCCCCGCCTACATCCAGGAATCGGGGCGCGCCGGCAGGGACGGCGAGAGCGCCGAGTGTGTCGTGCTCTATCGCGGGGCCGACCTCGGCAGGCGCAAGCGGCTGGTTACGCTTGGTACAGCAGGAGAGCGCGAGGTCTCCTCCTTCTTCACGGCGCTCGCCGGGGTGGAGAGCGGGGGGAGGGTCAACGTGCCGCCAGGCTCGCTATCAGCGCTGGGAGGTGTCGACGCCGAGTCGGCCGGCATCGTCCTGGGGAGCCTGGAGGAGTCTGGTTTGATCTCCCGCGGCTACGATCTCTGGGCGGAGGTCGAGGTGCGCAGGATCGAGGAGGAGCCGAACGGGCTGCGCGAGGAGGTGGCTGCAGTGCACGCCGCGCTGCCGGGAGCCGGCTCGGTCGGACTGCCCGCGCTGGCTCGCAAGGCGGGGTTGCGGCCCGCGGTAGTCCAGGGCGCCATCTACAGGATGATGGTAGATGGCGTGGCTGAAGTCATCCCCCGAGGCTCGCTGGTCGACGTGAGGTTCAAAACCACCTCGCTGGATGACGACAGCCGCAGGAACATCGCGCGTAGGCTCAAGACCCGGGCCAACACGGCGTACGCCCAGATTCGCGACGTAAAGTCGTTCGCAGAGCTGAGAACCTGCCGCCGCGAGCACCTCCTCAGGCACTTCGGGGACATGGAAGAGGTCGTGCCCTGCGCCGGCTGCGACGTTTGCCTCGGCGAGATCGAAGAGCCCGGTCGGGCCAGGACCGTAGCCTCCCGGGGCGGCGTGCCCGAAGGGACGTCTCTCGTGCCGGCGTTCGCCGCGCTATCGTCGGCGGATGAGGATCTGCCGGGAGTAGATGCGGCTCTCTTCGAGCAGCTGAGGAGCTGGAGGAGCGAGCAGGCCAAGGCGCAGCGGGTGCCTGCCTACGTCGTGCTCCACAACTCGCACCTGGAGGAGATCTCCGCCCGCAAACCGGAGTCCATCCACGAACTGGGCGCTATAAAGGGAGTAGGCCTGCGCCGCGCGGCCCGCTACGGGGAAGAGATAATCGCCCTGATCCACGGCGAAAGAGCGCCTGATGCCGCGCCCGCCGAAGAGAACGGGTTCAGAGAACACCTCGAAACCGCCGAAGGGCTGCTCCGGTCCGGGCGTGGCGCCGACGCGGTGCCCGCGCTGGCCCGCGCCCTCGAGCTCGGTGGCGAAGAGGCGCGACGCGAGGTAGATAGGCTTCTAGCGTCCATGACAAATCAGTGAAGACCATTCGAGAGGAGTAGCTGTGAGGTTGGACGGGAAGAAAGTCGCGGTTCTCGTAGCCGATGGTTTCGAGGACCTGGAGTACTGGGTTACGGTAATGCGTCTGCAGGAGGAGGGGGCCGAGGTCGTCTCCGTCGGGCCCGACACCGAGTCGGTCAGCGGCAAGAACGCGCTGGAAGCGCACGCCGATACGACCGCGGATGGAGTGGACGCCTCGGAGCTCGATGGAGTGGTGATACCCGGTGGATGGGCCCCCGACAAGCTGAGGCGCTATCCCGAGATCACGGACCTCGTAAGGGGTGTGCACGACAGGCACAAGACCGTCGGCATCATCTGCCACGGCGGGCTCGTCGCGATCTCCGCCGGCATAGTCGACGGGAGTAGCGCCACGGGCTCGCTCGGCATCAAAGACGACCTCGAGAACGCCGGCGCGACGTGGGTCGACAAGGCGGCGTTCCGCGAGGGCAACCTGGTCTGGGGCCGCGTGGTCGCAGACATCCCCGACTTCTGCCGCGAGCTTATCGCCGCCCTGGCCGAGGAGTAGGGAGCTGGACGCACACCAATGGATACACCAATGTAGGGATAGCGGAGCGCGGGTGTGATGGGTCGGCGAGCGCGTGCTGGAGCCTACAGATTGCGTTGTCGCAGCCGGCATTCTCCTCCAACGTCCCGATCGCTCTACATTGGTGTGCCGACTGGTATGCGAGCCTCTTCCCTACTCCTCGGCCAGGGCGGCGATAAGCTCGCGGCAGAAGTCGGGGATGTCTGCGACCACGCGGCCCCAGACCTGGTGGGAGGATGGCCGAAAAACGTTGGGATACGTCTTGGAGGGTCTTCGTGAGTGG
>JBKPNW010000179.1:0-4688 GCA_046732815.1 Actinomycetota bacterium
TTGCTCACGAACGTCAGCATCTACTGGTTCACGCGCAGCGGCGCGTCCGCGGCCAACTTCTTGTACGAGTCCGCGCATTCCGAGGAAGGATGGGTGCCGCCGTCGGACGTGCCGCAGGGCACAGCGGTCTTCAATGCCGACCCGATCCTCCGGCGTGTGATGGACCCTCAGCGCGCCACGGCCCATTGGTCCGAGTTCGATGAAGGCGGCCACTTCCCCGCTATGGAAATCCCCGACCTCCTGGTCAGCGACTTGCGGGAGTTCTTCCGCGCCACCCGGTGACGCACGCGCTTCGTCGCCCCTTACTTATGTAGGAAGGGAGAGGTAATTACGGACGCCACCAACACGGACGCGTGAGTCCCAAAACACCCGGCCGTTTGAGTTGCGAGATTCCGTGCCACGCTGGGTGGGGGACCAGGAGGCTGAGGTGACGCTGATCTAGCGGTTATGCGTCCGTGCCCCGCTTGCGGCATGGCGAAGTTCCCCTTTGCGGTGGTTGGGTGGAATCGGCGATCAGGTGCGCACGATGCGATGAGGGTGGCGATGGTACGCAGGAGAGCTCTAGGACTCCCAGCGCCGACCGATCTCCTCCCAGCTGGGCGGCGGACCGGGCAGCTGGGACCCCAAGGGGGCGTGAAGAGAGTCGAGGACCAGCGCGAGGTACCGGTGGCGTAGCTGGCGGGTCCGCTCCTCATCTGCGACGCGGACGGCCGCCAGCTGCTCGAAAAGCAGGGCGATGTCGACTGCCTCGACGTCGGAGCGCAGAGCTCCTGCGGCCTTGGTGCGCTCGAGCACCCGCACGCTGAGCTCCTCGGCTCTCTGGCCGTTCCGGTACATCTCGTCCGTGGGGGCGAAGGTCCCCGCCAATCGCAGCACCAGCGAGTGCGTGTCGGCGTCCACGATGCGGCGCATGAAGGTCGTGAAGGCGGCCCAAGGAGCTCCTTCTTCGGCCAGCGCATCCTCGGCCTCGGCTATGTATTGTCGCTGGCCTTCGGCGCAGAGCCGCCGAAGGAGCTCCTCCTTGCTCCCGTAGCGGCGGTACAGGGCGCTGATGCCCACGCCGGCGCGCGCGGCCACCGCGGCGATCGGGGCGCCCGGATCGGCGACGAACACCTCTCGTGCGGCCTCGAGGATCCGCCGGTCGTTGCGCGCCGCCTCGGCCCGCCTCCCGCTCAGGGGCGTCTGAAGTTTTTTCTCCATACGCCAAATTATATATGGAACAAATCGTTCCGTTCCGTTATATTTATGGAACAGAACGCTTCGTTCCGCAACGCTTTGCGAATCACGGAGAAGGGAGTTGGCTGTGCCAGACGCGAACCACTCGGCTGAGGCGGACGATGGGATTCGGCCGGTGCCCGAGGGCTATCGTGTGGTCACGCCGTGGATCATCTCGAGGGACACGGCTGGGCTGCTCGATTTCATTCGGCTGATGATCGACTACAGAGAGGAGACCCGACCATGACTCACGATGACCGCGCCGAGATCCGGGAGTTCCGAATCGACGTTGCGCAATCCGACCTCGATGATCTCCAGGAACGGCTGGCTCGGACCCGATGGGCCAACGAGCTGCCGCCCGAGTCACGCGATGGCGGAGGCCAGACAGGTCCCGTCCCGCCGGGCTGGGAGTACGGCGTCCCGCTCGACTACGTCAAGGAGCTGGTCGAGTACTGGCGCACCGACTACGACTGGCGGGTCTGGGAAGCGAAGTTGAACGAGTATCCGCAGTTCACCACCGAGATCGACGGTCAGAATATTCACTTCCTGCACGTCCGCTCGCCGGAGCCGGACGCGCTGCCGCTGATCCTCACCCACGGCTGGCCCAACTCGGTGGTGGAGTATATGGAGCTCATCGGCCCGCTCACCGATCCCCGCGCCCACGGCGGAGACGCAGTCGACGCGTTCCACGTGGTAATTCCCTCGTTGCCCGGCTTCGCCTTCTCGGGGCCGACCACCGAGACGGGCTGGGACGCGCAGCGCACCGCGAAGGCGTGGGCCGAGCTCATGAGGCGGCTTGGCTACGATCACTACGGCGCGCATGGCAACGACGCCGGTGCGATCGTCGCTCCCGTACAAGGACGCCTAGATCCCGACCACGTGGTCGGCGTGCACGTCAACCAGATCTTCTCCTTCCCCTCGGGAGACCCGGCCGAGTTCGAGGGCCTGACCCAAGAGGAGTTTCACTACCTGGAGTTCCTGCAGTCCTTCGTAGACCGTGCAATCCACGACAAGGCACAGGCCGCCCAGCCGCAGACCCTCGCCCACGCGCTCGCCGACTCACCAGCCGGACAGCTCGCCTGGAGTGGCCAGCTGTTCGGGCCGCCCGGACAGGCTCTCAGCGCCGACCAGATACTCACCAACGCGTCGATCTACTGGCTGACCAACACGGCCGCGTCGGCAGCTCGCTTCTACTACGAGAACGCCAGGGCGGAGTCCGCCACCGAGCCAACCACGGTCCCCGTCGGCCTGGCGAGCTTCGCGTTCGACTTCCGGCCGATCCGCAAGTTCGCCGAACGCGACCACAAGAACATCGTCTCCTGGAGCGAGTTCGACCGCGGCGGCCACTGGGCCGCCCACGACGCCTCCGATCTTCTCACCGGCGACATCCGCCAGTTCTTCCGCAGGTTCCGCTAGCAGACATAGAGGCTCCAGTGACCGATCAGGCCCAGATCCCGCCTGTCCGGACAGAGATACCGCAGTCCGACCGCACCTTCTTCGAGGGCGAGTGAAGCCAACTGCTCACGCTCACCGACCGAGAGGAGAAGCTCGAACCAGGAAGGGAAAGCTGGTCGGACGTCCGCGGTAGAACTAGCGGCACTTAGTCTCTAAGCTCACCTGGGGACGGTGGGGCTAAAACCGACGCGTGAGTCCCGAAACACCCAGCCGCCCGGGCTAAGATTTCGTGCCTTGCTGACCGACAGAGACACCCAAGAGTTCTTCCATAGTAAGTAGTGCGATCTGCTTTGTGAGAACTCCGACTCGGGAGGCGACCGCGCCCCTGTATTATTGGCGAGCGGGTCGCGTAAGCGTCTCGCAAAGGGGTATCGATCGAGAACGCGTGCTGGCGGTCGGCCTCTCTGGTACGAACCCGAAAGGAGCTTGGAGGTGACCTCTGGACAGGACTCCCCCCCGAACAACCGAAAGTGGCTGGTGCTTTCTGCTGTCTCTGTCGGGGCTTTCATAAGCACCCTGAGCGGCAGCATCGTCAACATCTCACTGCCCACCATCGCCGACGACTTCGGGGTCGGTATCTCCGATATCGAGTGGATAGTTGTGGCCTACCTACTGACCGCCGGGAGCTTATTGCTGACCTTCGGTCGTTTGGGGGACATCATAGGCTACAAGAAGATCTACATCGGAGGTTTCGCGCTCTTCACCGTGGCTAGTGTCCTCTGCGGGTTGGCGCAGGGTGTAGGAGAGCTCACGGTGCTGAGGGTGTTACAGGGAATCGGCTTCGGGATGATCCAAGCGCTGGCTCCCGCAATAGTCACAGCCGTCTTTCCTCAGAATGAGCGAGGCAGGGCATTAGGGTTGACCGCGGTTAGCATCTCTTTGGGCCTAACTGTCGGACCGACCCTAGGGGGTATCCTCACACAGTGGGCTTCGTGGCGATGGATCTTCTTCATCAACGTGCCCATCGGGCTATTGGGCGTCTTGTGGAGCTGGAGGGTATTGCCCGCTGGACGGCGCGACGAGGAGCAGCGGTTCGACCTTCCCGGAGCGGTCTTAGCAAGCGCCGCAATGTTTTGCCTGCTGCTGGCTCTTGCCGAGGGCGAGAGCTGGGGTTGGGGGAGCGTGAGAACCGTCGGCGTGCTCGGGGCCTTCGTCGCCTTAGGTGCGATTTTCGTAGTTACCGAGCTCAGGGTTCGCCAGCCGATGTATGACCTGCGGCTGTTCGCGATCCGCACCTTCTCGGCCGGCAACGCGAGTCTGCTAATCGCCTTTTTGTCTCTTTTCGTAGCAATCTTCCTCATGCCGTTCTTTCTGCAGCGCGGGCAAGGTTTTTCCGTTCTCGAGGCCGGCCTGCTCCTCACGCCCTTGTCCTTGACGACCCTCGTCATCGCTCCCCTCAGTGGCTCTGTCTCGGACCGGATCGGAAGTAGGTTCCTTGCCACCTCTGGTCTCCTGAGCATGGGCGCAGGTCTGCTCTCTCTCACGCAGCTCGACGCCCAAGTCGGCGACTGGGCGATCGTCTGGAGGCTCGCTCTCGTGGGTTTCGGTCTCGGGCTATTTACCAGTCCCAACAACAGCTCGGTGCTCGGCTCGGTTCCCAGACCCAGGCTCGGCAGTGCCTCGGCTACGGTCGCACAGATGCGCATCACTGGCCAGGTGCTGGGCGTGGCCGTCGGCGCAGCCATACTTGCCAGCCGCATCTCAGATCACACCAGAGTGCTCGTAAAGAGTCTTCCACCCGACCTGGTAAGGCGTGACGCTCTCATCCTGGCCATCCACGACGCGTTCCACGTCGCCGCTGCGATGTGCGTCCTAGGAGCATTGGCGAGTCTGATACGCGGCCGAGGCAGACCCGATGGTGCCGGTTCAGGTCCCCTAGGGGGGTCCCGTCGTGATTCACAGGGAAAACCTGTCAATCAGAGTCACAGTGCCGGAGTATACAGCCCATTGGATCAAGAGCACTTGTGACGAGCCCTGGATGAGTGGGACGGGGGTTTCGAGCTCGCGGACCCGATAGC
>JBKPNW010000180.1:0-2992 GCA_046732815.1 Actinomycetota bacterium
TTCCGCCCCGCTTTCCTGCAGCGTCAGTTCGTCGTCGAGCCTGTTCGGCAACGGAGGTTGGGTCGTTCATGGCCTCTCCTTCCTTTCGCTTCCCCGGTGGGGAGAGATCCCTCGCCGGAGCAGATTGCGATTACAAAGAGAAGCCTAGAGAGGGGGATGTCCCACGGTCATGAGCACCCATCCCAAACTGCTCGGGAAGAAGATCGGAACGTGCCCGGGAATCGCGTCGATGACTGCGGGACGCCTTCCCGCCCGGACTTACGGCAGGACTGAGCCTGAGCTCGCGGACATTCCCTCGGGAACCCGTCCCGAGCTGCTCGGGAAGACGATCCCGATCAACTCGGGAATCGTGCCCATGACAGCGGGACACCTTCCCCTCTAGGCTTGCGGCAGGAGCCGCACGCGAGACGGCGCCGCTACCTGCCGCAGCGGCCGGTTCTCGAAGGTCGGCCGCCTGGGATGCACCGGGTCGCGTGCGGTGCCATCATTACAAGTTGGGAAAGGACTCGGATAAGAAGGCGAACCAACCATGAGATCGCACCCTGTCATAGACGAGATCCGACGAGAGCACGAACGTGTGGGCGTCCACCCCAGCGCGTAACCGCCGGCTGCTCGCCATCCCGGCCCGGTTCGGGCGCCACCTGCGGTGCGGGGTGGCAGCGTACGGGGTACTCTTGATAGCGCTCCTCCTCACACTCCTCGCCTTCTACTACGTACGCCACAACGTCAAGGCAGAAGCACGCATCCGGTTCGACGACTCCACCCTGGCAGCAAAGACTGTCATTTACCGTCGTGTGAACCGCTATCTCGACGCGATGTTCGGCGCCCGGGGGTTGTTCCTGGGGAGCGATCCGGTGGAGCGCGAGGACTGGGATGGCTACGTTAGGGCCCTGGAACCGGAGGCCCGTTACCGACTCAATGGTTTGCAGTCTTTGTGCTTTGCGAAGTACGTAAGACCCGGGGAGAGAGAGGCCTTCTCCCGGGAAGCTCGGGATGAGGGCGTGCGTGATCTGTGGCCAGAACCGAACGGCGAACGTGCAGCCTACTTCCCCCTTGAGTTCGTGGCGCCCTCCAACGAGGCCAACAGGAGGATGTTCGGCTACGACGCGTACTCGGATCCCACCCACCGGTTCGCGATGGATAGAGCGCGAGACACCGGCTCGCCGCAGGCGACGAGGATGGACAACGTGCTCACCGAAACTCCCCATGACTCTGAGGCGGGCCTAGCCTCGAAGAAAGGCCTTGCCGTGTACCTTCCTGTATACCAGAAGGACGAGCCAAGGCAGTCTGTTGCCGAACGACGACATGCTCTGAGAGGGTTCGTCGTTGCCACCTTCACGACAAATGAGCTCTTCGGGAAATCCTTCTCGAGACACTTCCACCCTGCCATAGACTTCGAGGTCTACGACGGCGAGAACGCAACCGCGAGTTCGCTGCTCTACGATAAGAACGGCGTGAGGAACGCGGGGGAGAAGGGCGATGCGGCTCTCTTCTCCAGTGAGCGGCGGATCAAAAAGCTCTTGGTTGGACGCGAGTGGACCCTGTACTTCTCCACGCTACCGGCATTCGAGATTGGAAGCGCCAAGCGTAATCTACCCACCTTCGTGCTCGTGAGCGGTGCCATGGTTAGTTTCTTGCTGTTCGGCATCACCTGGATGCTCGCGCGCAGCCGAGCGCAGGCCTTCCGAGTGGGCACGGACCTCAAGGAAGCCAACCGAGAGCTGGAGCAGGCAAACACGGAGCTGCAGAGGTCGAGGGAAGGTTTGGTTAGCGCCCGAGAGGAGGAGAGGCGGCGCCTCAGACGGGACCTGCACGATGGGGTGGGCCCTCAATTAGCCGCGCTCATGCTCGAGCTGGAAACCGCAAGCGATCTCGTCTCGGACAACCATGAAGCCTCAGCCCTTATGGCGAAGCTCTCCAAGCGGGCCAGGGAGATCGTCTCTGACGTGAGGCACTCGGTTCACGCCCTGAGGCCGCCCGCCCTCGACGAGCTCGGCCTCGTCGAGGCCCTGAGGGAAGGAGCGATACAGTACGGCCCAGCGGGCTTGCGCGTGTCAGTTCAATATTCGGAAGAGCTATCCGACTTGCCTGCGGCGGTGGAGGTGGCATGCTACAGGATAGTCCAGGAGGCCCTGGCCAACGTGGTACGCCACGCCAGAGCGAGCCACTGCTCTATTCGCATACGGCTCGACAAAGAGGCGAGCGCCCTGAGTGTGGAGGTCGAAGACGACGGGAGGGGCATCAGGGACCACGATAGGGCTGGGGTGGGGATGATCTCCATGCGCGAGCGAACCGAAGAGCTTGGAGGCAGGTGCACCGTAGAGCCCCTGGCAGGCGGCGGCACCCTGGTCAGGGCGCTTCTGCCCTTCCAGATCAAGGAAGAGACCCCCCGTAGAGAGAAATGAGGGAGCATGAAGGATACCTTTCGCGTACTGATAGCCGACGACCACCCTCTCTTTCGCGAGGGAATGCGTGGCCGCCTCGATCGGGTTGGCGACATCGCGGTTGTGGGGGAGGCAGCGAGTGGCGAAGAGGCGGTGGAGCTGGCCCGCAAGCTCGAGCCCCACGTCGTCCTAATGGACATAAAGATGCCAGGCTTGAATGGTATAGAGGCCACCCGCGAGATCCTGCGCGCGAACCCGCGTGTGGGTGTGTTGATGCTCACCATGTTCGAAGACGACGATTCGGTTTTCGCCGCGATGCGTGCCGGGGCCAAAGGCTACCTACTAAAGGACTCAGGAGGCGAGGGGGTAGTGTATGCGATCCGAGCGGTGACGAGCGGAGAAGCCGTCTTCGGACGCGGAGTGGCCGAGCGCATCATAGGCTACTTTTCCGCCCCCCGCTCAGCCGCACCCCAACGCGCCTTCCCCGAGCTCACCGAGCGTGAAGAGGAGATCCTCTCCCTGGTGGCACAGGGCAAGAGCAACCAGGAGATAGCCCGGCAGTTGTTCGTGAGCCTGAAGACCGTCAGAAACCACGTCTCTAACATCCT
>JBKPNW010000181.1:0-10591 GCA_046732815.1 Actinomycetota bacterium
GCTCCTGGACGCCGAAGTTGTGGCATGCGAGGTCGAGTTGGAGGTTTGCGGCGTGGCCCACGGGGGAGACGTCGCCGGGACCGTGCCACGCCGTTCTTACGCCGAAGAACTCGCAGTAGGCCGCCAGTTTGCGCGCCATGCTCAGGCCGCCGATGTCCGAGATGTGTACGCGGATGAAATCGATCAAACGCTCCCTGATGAGCGGCACGTACTCGGCCTGATTCACGAACAACTCACCCATGGCGATGGGCGTCGCGCTCTGCTGGCGCAGGAGCCGGAAGTACTCCGCGTCCTCGGGCGCGAGAGGGTCCTCGAGGAAGAACAGGTGGTAGGGTTCGAGATCCCTGGCGAGGCCTATGGCCTGGATCGGCGGGACCCGCTCGTGGACGTCGTGTAACAGCTCGACCTCGTCGCCAAGCGAGTCGCGCAGGTGCTCGAAGAGACGGGGGATAAGGCGGCAGTAGGGCGTGGGCTCCCAGGGGTCGCTTCCGAGTCCCAGCGTCTGCGGTCCTGCCGAGATCGTGGACCCGTAAGTAGAGTAGCCAGGCACGGAGATCTGGCACCGCACGTAGCGGTAACCCTCCTCTATGTATTTTCGCACCTCGTCCTCGACCTCGCTCGTGTCGCGGCCGGTGGCGTGGGTGTAGAGGGCGACGGCGTGGCGACACTTGCCCCCGAGGAGCTGGTAGACGGGCATCCCGGCCCTCTTGCCCTTGATGTCCCAAAGCGCCATGTCCACGCCTGAGAGGGCGTTGTTGAGGACGGGCCCGCCGCGCCAGTACGAGCTCACGTAGGCGGACTGGTAGATGTCCTCGATGTCGTCGGGGTCGCGCCCGACGAGGAAGGGCTTCAGGTACTCCTCGACGGCCGTAACCACGGCAAGCGGACGCTGGGTGAACGTCGCGCACCCGAGGCCGTAGAGGCCCGGCTCGTCGGTCTCGACCTTTACCACCACGAGCCTGATGCCCTCGGGCGCCGTGCAGATTGTCCTTACGTCGGAGATCTTCAAGTGCCGGCCCTCGCCGCACTCAGTGCAGATGCGGGATCGTAGTCCGCCGGAACAGGCACGAAGGGTGGCCGGACGGTTCCCATCCGCGCCCCGTGCCTCGCCTGCGCGAGCTTCTTGAGGACGGCGGGCGAGGCGTACTCCTTGGTCATCGTCCGCGCCCGCTGCAGCCTCTCGGAGAGGGCCATGCCCGCGGCCTCGTCGCCCTCCCCGTGCTTTTCGTACAGTTCGAGCACCTCTTCGGGGATAAAGTTGGCCAGGGCGGAGATCACACCCTGAGCCCCCGTGCCGAGCCTCCTCCAGAGACCGTCCTCCGTCCCGAGGAGCACACCTTTTCCGCCCTCGAGGACGGCCTCGGCGTAGCCTTCCTCCCCGCCCGAGTCTTTGACGCCCCAGACGGGAAGCTCTGTAACGACCTGAGGGGGAACCGGGACGGCGTACTTGGGGATGTGGTAGACGATGGCGGTGTGGCCCGTCGCGCCGAGCGCCATCTCGTAGAAGCGCACCATCCCCTCTGGCTCGACCGGCTTGAAGTAGTAGGGCGGCAGGACGAGCACGGCGGTAGCAGGATAGTCCTCCAGGGCGCGCAGCATCTCCAAGGTCTCGGGCAGGCTGCCCTGCATGACGGCGGGGATCACCTGGATAGGCAATTCGCGCCCGAACAATGCTTCGAGAACGCGCAGCTTCTCACCCAGCGTCACCGAGGGCCCCTCGCCGTTGGTGCCGAAGGGTACGACGCCCTGCACGCCCATCTCGGCCAGCCAGGAGACGTGCTCCAAGTACGCATCCTCATCGACCGCCAGGGGGCCGTCGTCCCTGAACGGTGTCACGTTGGCGACGTAAACGCCTTCTATCTCTCGCATTTTCGCACCTTCCGTAGAATCCTCGAGTTACCGTTCCCCAAGCGGCTCATACGTAATCGGGTGGATCGGTTGCGGTGGGAGGCAATGACGAGGGAGGGGCCGCGAGGAGATCACCTGCCCAGAGATCTCTCATCATCGAGAAAGGCCCGCAGCTCGTCTCTGTTGGGCAGGCCCTCGTAGTCTCCGAGGGTCGCGACGCTAAGGGCGCCCATCGCGTTGGCCACCCGCAGGCGCTCCTCTGCAGGCAGGCCCCACAGATGGCCCGCCAGGTACCCGGCGGCGAAGGCGTCGCCTGCTCCCACGGGGTCGACCTCGGCAACCGTGAAGGCGGGGTGCTCGAGGACTTCACCATCGACCAGGGCCAGGCTTCCCGCGCTTCCCGTCTTGAGTATTACCTCCTCGGGTCCTCGGCTCGCGAGCTCCTGCACCAGGGCCTCGTCGTCGCGGCCCCAGAGCGCCCTCGCCTCTTCGTCCCCGGCAAGGAGCAGGTAGACGTCGGGCAGGATCTCCTCGGCGAACTCCCGCGCCTCTTTCGTACCCCACAGCTTGGAGCGGTAGTTGACGTCGAAGCTGACACGCGCGCCCGATGCGCGGGCCTCCCTGGCGGCCCAACGTACGAAGGCGCGGCAGTCTTCCGAGAGGGCCGGCGTGATGCCCGTCAGGTGCACGAACCTCGCACCCCCCAGGTAGTCTAGGTCGAAAGCGTCCCGCCGCATAGTCGAGGCAGCTGAGCCCTGCCTGTAGTAGTAGACCCTGACGTCCGCGCCCACCTGCTCCCGGAGGTAGAGCCCGGTCGGATGTTCCTCTATGCGGCGAACCTGGGAGGTGTCCACGCCTTCGGCGCGGATGCCGTCGAGCACCAGCTGGCCGGGCTCGTCGTCGCCGAGGTAGCCGGCCCATCCGGCGGAGAGACCGAGGCGGGAGAGGGCGATGGCGAGGTTCGACTCGGCGCCCCCGATCTTGATCTCCAGGCTACCCGCGTGACGCAGTCGTCCCGGCCGCGGCGGAACGCCGAGGACCATCGTCTCGCCCACCGTGATCACGTCGAGGTTCTCTGCCAACTGTAGTCCTCCCCTGCTTCGTGAAAGGACTACCCGTTTGGTCCGAGCAGCCCCAGATGCGCCCTGACCCCAGCCCCCAGTTCGACCATGGAAGCCGGGTACGGACCGAGCTCCGCGTCGGCGCGCTGCGTGAGTTCCCAGAGATCGGTGGTTCCGTTTTTCAGTCCTTCTGCCACCATGCCTTCGACCCGCTTCGTGAAGTCGAGGGAGCGGTCGAGGAAGTCGAGGGCGTCCTCATTTTGCATGGGCTCGTAGTGGGCCGTGAGGAGATGGCCGGGACGCATGGAGTGAAGCTTGCGGATGGTGTTCTGGTAACTGGTGGCGTCGAAGTAGCGCGGCGGCTGCAGGAGGTTGCCTTCACGGTCGTAGATGCCCTTCTCGAGCGCCGCGTCTATGATGATGGCCGCGTCGTTCTTCGCGTCCCAGATGCCGAGGTGGCCCGGCGTGTGGCCAGGGAGGTGCAGGAACTCTACCCGCCAGTCGGGTCCCAGCCGCAACGTTTCGCCGCCACTCAGGCCCGCGTCTACCCGGGAGTCGCCGCCTAGCTCCGTGCGGATCCAGTCTCTGGACTCTTCCTCAGGACCGAAGCCGTAGGGCTCGGACCAGAGGTAGATCTCCGCCGTTATCCGCGTGTTGCTCTCTATCCAGGCCCGATCGGCCTCGCCACACGAGAACCGCAGGTCAGGGTTCATCTTCTGGAGGGCGTGGTTGCCGCCGCAGTGGTCGACGTCGGCGTGGCTTATGATGACCTCGTCGACATCTTCGACGCCGAGTCCGATCCCCTCCAGGTAGGGGACTATGACCTCCTCGGGTGTCCCCGCGAGGCCCGTGTCCACGAGGACGGTCCTCTCCTCCCCGAGGAGCAGGTACTGGCACATGAACCGCTCCCCGAGGTCCGACTCGATGCGGTGGACGTTCGGCAGTATCTCCATCTTCCTCTCCTCAGATCGTCCGGCAGCGCGTGCCAGAGGCAACGTTTTTCACATTAACCACCCCCGAAGCCTCGCGCAACGGAATCCCGATCGTGATAGCTTGTACCCATCAAGGAAGGAGGTTCGCAATACCATGTATCTCTCCCGCCACATTACCGCCACGGGTCCCCGCTGGGCGCTCGACGGGAGCTACCTCCCGCAGGACTTCACGCTAGAGCGATTGCTCGAAGTTCAGGCCACGGAGGTCCGAAGCCTCCTCGAAGGGCAGTCCCTGGAAAGGGATGCCGAAGACCTCGTACTTCCCCCGGTCGAACCCGCACACGAGGTCTGGGCAAGCGGGGTGACCTACCTGCAGAGCAGGGAGGCCCGCGAGCTTGAGTCGACGGAGGCCGACTCCTACGAGAAGGTCTACGACGCCGAGCGGCCCGAGCTCTTCTTCAAGGCTCTGGGGTGGCGGGTCGTCGGCCACGGGGACAAGGTGCGTGTCCGCGGGGATAGCCTCTGGAACGTCCCCGAGCCCGAGCTCGTCCTGGTCATCAACAGCGGGATGGAGATCGTCGGCTATACCGCCGGCAACGACGTGTCCTCCCGCGACATAGAGGGCGAGAACACGCTGTATCTACCGCAGGCCAAGGTCTACGATGGCTCGTGCTCTTTAGGACCCGGCATCGTGCTCTCGAACCCTGACGCCATGAGGGACCTCCGCATCACCATGAGCATCGAGCGCGGCGGTGCCCTGGTCTTCGACGGAGAGATAGATACCTCGCAGATGAAGCGCTCTGCGGAGGAGCTTGCGGCCTTTCTGGGCAGGGAGCTCGCCTTCCCCGGCGGAGCTTTCCTTATGAGCGGTACCGGGATAGTGCCAGAGGACGATTTCACGCTAGAGTCGGGGGACCTGGTCCGCATCTCGGTCGGGGATCTCGTCCTGGAGAACGAGGTAGCGTAGGGGCTCATAGAATGGACGAGGATCGGGTAGAGAGAGGACAGGCGTCTTCTTAGGAGGAAGATCTTGATCGAATCGCAGATAGAATCGTTGAACTTTATCGGCGGCGAGTGGGTCCCCGCGGACTCGGGCGAGACCTCGGAGATAGTGAACCCCTCGAATCCCTCCGAGGTCCTCGGGACCACCCCCAAATCGGACAAGGCGGAGACGGAGCGGGCTATTGAGGCTGCGGAGAGTGCCCTGCCCGAATGGAAAGGCACGCTGCCCGCCGCCCGCGGCGCCGTCTTGATGGAGGCCGCGAACATCATCGAGTCGCGCGAGGACGAGCTGGCGCGGCTCATGGCGCTCGAGGCCGGCAAGCCGATGAAGGAAGCCCGCATGGAGGTAGGGCGGGCGGCGAGCATCTTCCGCTACTACGGCTCCGAAGGCTGGCGTATGCCGGGCATAACCCCGCCCTCCGCGCGGCCCGGCGTGAGCCACACCGCTATCAGGGAACCCCTCGGGGTCGTCGGCCTCATAACGCCGTGGAACTTCCCGCTGGCGATACCTTCGTGGAAGATGGCTCCGGCCCTGATCTGCGGCAACACCATCGTGATGAAGCCGGCGGGTAACGCCTCCCTGAACGCCGCGGCCCTGGTCCGGATACTCGCCGAGGCGGGCCTGCCGGACGGGGTCCTGAACATGGTGACGGGTCCCGGCGGAACGGTCGGGGACGCGCTCGTTACCGACCCGCGCGTCAAGGGACTCTCGTTCACGGGCTCGACGAGCGTGGGCCTCGGTATACAGAGCCGGGCCGTGGGCAAGAAGGTCCAGCTCGAGATGGGCGGCAAGAACCCTTACGTCGTGATGGAGGACGCCGATCTCTCCGACGCGGCGGCCAAAGTCTCCTTCGGCGCCTTCGGTTACGCCGGCGAGAAGTGCACGGCCTCGAGCCGGGCCATCGTCGTCGAGGAAGTCTACGACGCCTTTCTCGAAGAGCTCAAGAGCGCGACCGAGGCCATGAAGGTCGGCGACCCGCTCGAAGAGGACACGGACATAGGACCCGTCGTCAATAAGGACCAGTACGAGAGCATCCTCGAAGCCCTGGAGACGGCGAAGGGCGAAGGACGTGTCGTACTGGAGGGCGGCGCTACGGGTTCTGAGGAGGAGGGTTACTACATCGCCCCCGCCATCGTCGCCGACGTGGACAACGGCTCGGAGACCGCGCAGGAGGAGATCTTCGGTCCCGTCCTCGCGGTCATAAGGGCCGGCGACTTCGACGAAGCCGTCGACCTCGCCAACGACACCCGCTACGGCCTGACCGCGGGGATAGCGACGAAGTCCCTGCGCTACGCCTACGAGTTCAGCGCCCGCTCGGAGACGGGCCTCGTCAACGTCAATTTGCCGACCGCGGGCCTGGAATTCCAGGTGCCCTTCGGCGGCAACAAGGAGTCGGGTGTCGGCGGAAGGGAGCAGGGACCAGCGGCCCTGGATTTCTACTCGTCGTGGAAGACCGTCTCCATGATGCCGCTGTAGGGAGAACGAGCGTGCGGGCGAGAGGATTCACCCACGTCAGCGTCAGCGCCACCGACCTGGAGGAATCGGTCCGCTTCTACACGGACTTCTTCGGGATGGAGGAGGTCCCCTCGCCCGACTTCTCCGGGCCCGTGCGCTGGCTGCGGGTAGGGGATCTGCAACTCCACCTCTTCCTAGACGAGGACCCCGCCCCGGTGGGGCATCACTTCGCGCTCGACGTGGACGACTTCGAGGCCGCGTACAAGAGGGCGGAGGAGCTCGGCGTACGGGATAGCGACAGCTTCTCGAGCGTCAGGGAGCTGCCCGACGGAGCCGTCCAGATGTACCTGCGTGAC
The DNA here is from genome assembly GCA_046732815.1 of Actinomycetota bacterium. GTDB lineage: Bacteria > Actinomycetota > Rubrobacteria > Rubrobacterales > Rubrobacteraceae > Rubrobacter_D. The sequence continues at coordinate 6,656 of JBKPNW010000181.1, forward strand.
CCCACGGGCAACCTCGTCGAGGTCAACTGGCCCGACGTGACCACCCTCGACCGCGAGGTCATACCGGAGATCCAGAAGATCGGCGGCAGCAAAGACGCCGTACTCTACTTTAGGCCGTCCGAACGCTAAAGAGAGGAGCTACCTATGACACAGGAGCAGACGGAAAGGGTCATCGCAGATCTCGGGCTGCCGGACCAGGCCATACAGAGCGACGAATTGCCCTGGGTACCGCAGGGCGATAGGGTCTGGTTCAAGCCCTTGAGGTTCGACCTCGCGACGGGGCGTTGGATCAACGTCCTCAAAGTCCAGGGTTCAGGCAGGGTCAACCGCCACCGCCACACGGGCGGGCAGGTCATGGGCTTCTGCATAAAGGGCTCCTGGCACTACCTGGAGCGCGACTGGGTCGCGAGGCCGGGCACGCTCGTCTACGAGCCGCCTGGCGACATCCACACGCTCGTCGTAGACGAGGGCGTCGAGGAGATGCAGACGCTGTTTATCCTCGAAGGCACGGTCCAGTACATAGACGACAACGACGACCTCATCTACCAGGACGACGTCTTCTCCAAGCTGGAGCGCTACCTCAAGTTCTGCGACGAGCAGGGCATCGAACCTCAGGACCTGCGATACTAGTGGGCGTCCTCGACGACTTCAACCTCGACGGCAGGGTCGCCCTCGTAACGGGGGCGGCGCGCGGTCTCGGGCAGGGTATCGCCCTCGGCCTCGCTGAAGCCGGCGCGGACATCGCGGGTCTGGATATCGTCTCCGTAGATGAGACCGGAGAGATGGTCCAGAATGAGGGACGCGAGTTCCATGCGATGGACGTCGATCTACTTCAGACCGACGCGAAGCTCGCCGCCGATGTCGTCGAGGAGTGCGTAAACTCGCTCGGGCGCCTCGACATCCTGGTCAACAACGCCGGCATCATCCGCCGGGGCCCGGCCCTGGAGGTCGGCGAGGACGACTGGGAGAGCGTCATAAAGATCAATCTCAGCGCCGCCTTCTACCTCTCCCAGGCCGCCGCCAGGCACTTCGTCGGAGCAGACGAGGGAGGCAAGATCATCAACACCGCCTCGGTCCTCTCCTCCGAAGGTGGCGTAATCGTACCCTCCTACTCGGCCTCCAAGGCCGGCATAGCCAACCTTACCCGCGCCCTCGCCAACGAGTGGGCACCTCTAGGCATCAACGTCAACGCCATCGCCCCGAGCTACTTCACCACCGAGTTGACGAGCGCGCTGCGCGAAGACGCCGAGAGATCCGAGGCCCTGCTCGCCCGCCTCCCCGCCGGGCGTTTCGGCGAGCCCGAGGACCTCAAGGGCGCCGCCGTCTTCCTCGCCTCCGGCGCAGCGGATTACGTGCATGGTACGATCCTGCCCGTCGACGGCGGCTGGCTGGCACGCTAACGACTACATCGAGACGCCGAGCAGTCCGCGGGTGAACTGGAAGTCGGTGTTGCCGGCCTCGAAGAGTTTGGGCGTGTACTCGCGCGAGGCGACGGCCGCGACGGCCGCGAGCATCTGTTCGGTCCAGGAGCCTGGATCTCCTTCCAGGAGCACGTCGAGGTCCTCGGCGTGCTTTTCCAGCGTCTCGGGGTCTGAAGAAGCCTGGAGGAGTGGGATCATACGGTGCGCCTGTAGAGGATGTCCAGCTACGTGCGCCAGCATCAACTCTACTCCTGTCGCCCCGAGCCCCGTCGCAGTCTCGACCCAGTGGTCCGTAGGCGCCTCCATGACGTGCAGCCCCGGCTTGTCTGCGGGGACAGCCTGTCCGTATGCGAGCGTATTCTCCACAGTGTGTTCGCCGAGCACGGCTTCCACGTAGGTTGGTGAAGAGAGAATTGCGGCCTTCTCTGGTACGACGACAGTACCGCCCGCGCCAACGACGACGAGCGTTAGCTCCGCGAGGCTTCGGGCAACATCGTTGGAGACAGGACCGGAGGCGTAAAGCCCGAGCCGCAGGGCTTCAGGTCCTGCGCCCACATACTCCAGATCTTCGGCGCCGTCCAGGGTCTCGGCGAACCAGTCTTCCACCTTGGCGACGACGCTGTCTATACCGCCGTCGAGCTGTACGCTCGCCCACCCGAAGCGGTCCGGATCCAGGCCCGCCTCTTTGAGACGGTTGCGGAAGTAGTCGTTGTGGGTCTTCTCGCAGCCGTGTTCGAGAAGCAGTCCAAACCTCACGGCGGGGCTGGCGAGGTGTCCTAGCACGGTGCGGGAGTAGATCGTTTCGGCCGAGCCGGCTGAGACGCCGCAGCCTTCGGTGTGGGGCAAGGCGACGAAGCGGGTTACCTTGCCCTGGGTGTCACCGCGTTCGTTCAGACGGTTGGCTATGCGGCGTGAGATCTGGCCCGAGCAAAGGCTCGTCGGCATAACGAGAGCGACCTGATCCGAGACCGGCCCACGCACGCTCCTTATGGCCTCGAAGGCGAACTCGACGTCAGGGACGCCGCCCTTTACGGGCAAAGGCTCGCTGTCCGGTTGCTGCTCGTTTTCGAGCAGCTCCAGGTTCTCGTCGCTAGTCTGCTTCCAATCGCGCCAGATGGAGACCTGGGAGTGGCCCGCGCGCTCCCCGACGGTCTTTTCGCCCGAGGCGGCCGTGAGCGTTCGCTCGAAAGTCTCGCGGCCGAGCTCATCCATCGGGGTGCCGTCCAGGTAGGCGCCGGCGTTCACGTCCATGTCCTTGGAGAGGAGCTTGTAGCGGCCCGTGGTGGTCACGAACTTTATGGTAGGGACGAAGGGGAAATTGGTAATGGAGCCGTTGCCCGTGGTGAAGAAGATCATGTTCGCCCCGGAGGCGACCTGCCCGGCTACGCTCTCCAAATCGTTGCCAGGGCTGTCCATAAAGTAGAAGCCTGGCTCCGCCATCCTCTGGGCGTACTCGATCACGTGGTCGATCCGCACGTCGGGGTGCTTCTTCATCGCGGCGCCGATGGATTTGATGGAGATGTTGTAGAGCCCCCGGTAGTTGTTCCCGCCGGACGGATTGTCTTCGGCCGTATGCCCGTGCCAGGAGACACGCTCCTTGAAGCGCTCGACCATGGAGAGGAAGCGCCGCGCGGTCTCGAGGTCTTTGACGTTCTTCAGGACGTAGTGTTCGGCCCCGATCAACTCATCCGTCTCGGCCAAATTGGCGATGCCGCCGTTCCTGACGACCTCCCCACTCACCCACGCCACCAGCGGGTTCGCGGAGACCCCCGAGAAAGCATCGGACCCGCCACATTGGAGCCCGATCTTGAGCTCCGACGCCGGCTCCTCGGTGCGCCGCGCCGCGTCCACCTCCTCCATCCACCCCTGCACCACGGACTTGGCCTGTTCGAGATCCCGCCTAAAGCTCCCTTCGAGGCTCATGAACTCGTGCGGCACGTCGTCCACCGGATAATTATGCTCTTCCAGGTAAGCCCGGAGCATGCGGTTCGTCACGGCCTCCTCGCCGCCGTTGTCGAGCACGAGCACGGCGCCGACGTTCGGGTTGACCATAAACCCGCTCAGCGTCCGCAGGAGCAGGTCTAGGTTGTTCGGCATGCGCTCTTCCCCGCCCTCGGTGTGGGCGACGCAGACTATGCCGTCCACGTTCTCGTAGGCGTCGGCGACGCCGTTCATCTCCAGCTCCAACGCCCTGACGAACCCGGTGAGCCTCGATGTCAGGCCCATCACGACCACGTAGTTACGCGTACCGACGCCCCTGTCTGCGCCACGCCTGTAGCCCATGAAGGTGCGCGGCTCCTCGTAGAGAGGGACCTGTTCGCCGGGGCGGAAGCTCTCTTCGTCGAGGACGTAGGGCTCGAGCTCCGCGTCGCTGAAGTTCGGCTCTTCTGGCAGGCTCAAGCCGGCCTTGACCTCTCCTCCAGGGACACGTCCCCCGCCTTGGTCCGAGGTCCCTTCTGGATCCTCGTGGTGCCGGGGAGAAGCTTTGAAGCGTTCGCGCAGCACGTGCAGGATC
>JBKPNW010000182.1:0-2694 GCA_046732815.1 Actinomycetota bacterium
GTCTACAGAGCTGCGTCGGGTGTGCGCGTCTCGTGTACTATCCTAGTCGAGCAGAACGCGCGAGGTCGGCTCGGGGTATTGTGTACCTCGAAAGGGACGAAGTGATGGGGACAACGCACGCTCCTCCCGGCCCCGAGGGACGCCTCCTCGGTGGCAACGTACGGGAGTACGCGAGAGACCCTTTGGGCTTTCTCTCCCGTTGCGTCCGAGAGTACGGGGACGTAGTGGAGCTGCGCTTCATGGGCCAGACGATATACCTGCTCGCTGATCCGGGCCTGATCGAGTACGTTCTCGTCGAGAACGCCCGCAACTTCACCAAGACCAGGATCCTCAAGCGCAACCGGCGCTTGCTGGGAGAAGGGCTCTTGACCAGCGAGGGCGAATTCTGGAGGCGTCAGCGGCGGCTCGCCCAGCCGGCGTTTCACCGCAAGAGGGTGGCCGCTTACGGGGGGGCGATGGCCGCCCTCGCTGGGCGCTCGCTCGAGGCGTGGCGCGACGGCCAAACCATCGACGTGCACGAAGAGATGATGCATCTAACCCTCGAGATCGTCGCCAGATGCCTCTTCGACGCCGACGTTGGGGCGCGGGCCACCGACGTCGGGAGGGCCATGAAGGTGGCCCTGGAAGACTTCTCCTCACAGCGGCGCCTGATCCGTATCCCGAGGAGCATCCCCACGCCGCACAATGTTAGGTTCGAGATGGCGGCCCGCAGGCTCGATAGGGTCGTCGGCGCGATCATCGAGGAGCGCCGAAAGGGCGGGGAAGACCGGGGCGACCTCCTGTCCATGCTGATGCTCGCCGAGGACGACGGCGGCGAGCGGATGACGGACAGGCAACTCAGGGACGAGGTGATGACCCTGTTCTTGGCCGGACACGAGACTACGGCCAACGCCCTCTCCTGGATCTTCTGGCTTCTCTCACTGAACCCCGACGCCGAAGCCAAGTTGGCGGAAGAGTTGGCACGCGTTCTCGGTGGTAGGACTCCGACCGTGTCCGACCTGCCCGATCTGCCCTACGTAGTGCGTATAGTCAAGGAAGCTATGCGCCTCTATCCGCCCGCCTGGGTGGTGGGAAGGGAGGCCATTGCGGAGTGCGAGGTCGGCGCCTACCGGATGGCCGCCGGTACCACGGCGCTGATGAGCCAGTGGGTGATGCACCGTGACCCACGCTACCACGCTGACCCGCAGCGGTTCGACCCGGACCGCTGGACCGCCGAGTACGAGAAGGCTTTGCCGCGCTTCGCGTACTTCCCGTTCGGCGGGGGTCCGAGGCAGTGTATCGGCGCAGGCTTCGCGATGACGGAGGCACGCCTCATCCTGGCTACGGTGGCTCAGCGGTTCAAGATGGAGCCAGCGCCCGGACAAAGCGTGGAGCCTTACCCCTCTATCACGCTCAGGCCTAAGGGAGGGATAAGTATGATCCTGGTTGAGAGCTCGCACCGGGCCTGAGTTCTGCTGCGAACATCGCGTTCTCATGCACTCCCCATCTGCTTGGCTAGAATATGGCTTCAAGCTCTGCCCCCGGCTGGAAGGCCTGTGTTACCGAGCTCTTGACAGATTGTTTCCGACGTGTAGTGCCGCGCGTGCACAATGGTCGCCAACAGGCCCGATGTCCCACCTCCTTTCCCTTCCATCGCCCCACGGGCACCGGGGTTTCGGCTCCACGCGAAGGCAAGAACGTCTCGAATCCCTAAGGACCACGATCCGCTCCGCCAGAGATGTCGTGCTGACCAGCCTTTAGCTCTCCGCGTGCCCCGCGAACACTATGCCACCAGCTGTACTCTCGCCTCTCCATCGGGGTCGAGACATACCTTGAAGGGCAGCGCCTGTTGTCGCAATCGACGTCGACCGACGCAGTGTCGGTCGCGACAACAGGCGCTAGCGGAGCCTCTATCGCACTGCTCAAGAAGGGATATCTGCGAAGTTCGATACGTCACCGCTCCTCCCGGCCCGCTCTCGTTCTCCCACTGGTGGTATAAAGGCTTTCAAGGGTCAGCCAAGCCCTTACGCAAGTGCAAGGTGGGAAACCAGGTGGCCGAGATGGGTATGTTCAGGCGGCTGTTCGCGCCGGACGTCGCCATAGACTTGGGAACGGCGAACACGTTGGTGTTCGTTAAGGGCTGGGGCGTCGTGCTCTCGGAGCCTTCGGTGGTCGCCATAGACATGAAGACTGACAACGTTGTGGCCGTGGGATCTGCGGCCAAGAGCATGATCGGGCGCACGCCCGCCCACATTGTGGCCACCCAACCCTTAAAGAACGGCGTCATAGCCGACTTCGAGGTTACGGAGAAGATGCTCGCTTACTTCATCCGCGGTGCGCGGCCAAAGAGGTCCTTTCTCCGGTACCTGGTAAGGGCGCGCGTGGCCGTCTGCGTGCCCTCGGGGGTTACCGGTGTGGAACTGAGGGCGGTCAAGGAAGCTACCGAGTCGGCCGGGGCCAGAAAGGCGTACACCATCGAGGAGCCCTTGGCGGCGGCTATTGGCGTCGACCTGCCTGTCAGCGAACCGGAGGGGTCCATGGTAGTCGATGTAGGCGGAGGTACCACCGAGGTTGCCGTGATCTCCTTGGGCGGCATCGTGACGAAGACGTCGGTCAGGGTGGCAGGAAACGACATGGACATGGCGATCGCGAGCCACATCCAGAAGTACTACCAGATCGCCATCGGTACCCAGACCGCCGAGCAGCTCAAGATAG
>JBKPNW010000183.1:0-6256 GCA_046732815.1 Actinomycetota bacterium
CGGCACTTTTCGGTCTTATCCCAAACCAGCTTCCTTGGCGCGGATGATGGCCTGTGCCCGGTCGGCAACTTGGAGCTTGGTGAAGACGTTTGAGACGTAGTTGCCTACTGTCTTGGTGCTAAGCGTCAGGTGCCTGGCGATCGAGGGGTTGGGGTGTCCTTGTGCAATAAGGGTGAGTATCTCTCGCTCGCGGTCGGTGAGGGTTGGGAAGAGTTGAGGTGGGGTAGCCCCTGCGGGAGAGGCTGCGAAGTAGGCTAGCACACGCGTTGCGATGGCTGGACTGAAGATCGCCTCGCCCCGGCCTACCGCCCGGATGGCGTGCACCATCTCCTCCTCGTCTTCATCCTTGAGGACGTATCCGCGTGCTCCAGCCCTCAGGGCCATGAACACCGACTCATCGTCCTCGAAGAGCGTCACAACCAGGACGCGCACGCTCGGGCTCTCTTGGAGGATCGTTCGCGTGGCCTCTATGCCGTTGACCTCTGGCATCTGAAGATCCATCAAGACAACGTCGGGCTGAAGCTGCGCGGCACGCACTACGGCCTCTTCACCCGTCGTTGCCTCGCCTACCACCTCGAACTCGGGCACCGATGAGAGCAACGAGATTACACCCTTGCGAAATAGGGGATGGTCTTCTGCGATGAGAATACGTAGAGCCTCCAAGCTTCTCATCCCTTCTCGAGCGGCAGATGGACCAGCACCCGGGTACCGCCCTCTGGCATGGACTCGACGACGCAACTACCTCCCAACTCGGATGCCCTTTCGCGCATCGAGGAGAGGCCCACGCCCGCCTCGCGCTCTGCGGGAATGCCGACGCCGTCGTCAACGATCTCGAGCGCCACATCTTCATTGACTGCAAGCTGCACGGCGCAGCTTTGTGCCTGGGCATGACGCGCTATGTTGGTTAGCGCCTCCTGCGTGATGCGGTATACGGCCACCTCTACGGCTGCAGGGAGGTCGGGGAGGTCTTCGGGGCCCTCAATCGTCACGCGCGATTGTTCAGCCGCTGAGCCGTAGAGCTCGGCGAGGCGGCGCAGGGCCTCTACGAGCCCCAGATCGTCCAGGGCCGGGGGTCTGAGGTCGTAACCAAGTGCCTGACGTCGGCGATGGCAGAGCGGAGTTCCTCGCGCAGCTCTACCACAAGCTCGTCGGCGGCTGCCGGCTCGCGCGGTATGAGACGACGGAGGGTCCCAGCCTGGACGGTCAACCCCGCCAGTTGTGCGCCCAAACCGTCGTGCAGGTCACGCCGCAGACGCCGACGTTCCTCCTCACGCGTAGCGACCAGCCGCTCGCGGGAGCGCTGCAAATCGGCGGTCAGGAGTACGGCGTGGACGGCGACCTCCGCCTGGCGGGCGAGATCCCCCAGCAGACTGCGGTCGGCATCCGAGAACCCTTCTCCGGGTGCCCTGGGGGAGAGTACCAGGCGTCCTACCTCCGCCCTCTTGTAGCTAAGTGGTTGCGTTTCCGGTTCTCCTGTTGGCGAGCCGTAAGCGGCAGCGGTCCTAAACTCTTCGCCCTCTTTGAGCAAGATAGCCGCGTAGGGCAGCTTTAGAGCCTGGGCTATAGTCTCGGCGATCGTGGGCAGCACGCTCTCGGGGGCGAGGGTTGCTTCAAGGCGCCTCCCCAGACGTGAGACCACCGCGTATGGGTCGTCCCGCTCGCCGTACATCAAGCGGTTCACGCCGCGCTGAAGCCTGCTCCTTAGCGGCTGGAAAAGCACGGCAACCACTCCCGTGGCCAACAGTGAGACGCCAAGGTTGCCCTGGGTCTGGAAGAGGGCTCCAAAGGCTACCACCGCCAGCACATAGATCCCGACCACACAAGAGGTGAGGGCTCCGTAGACGAGGGTACGGTTTATGAGAACGTCTATGTCGTAGAGGTGGTGCCTGACGATGGAGATGTAAGTGAAGAGCGGGACGACGAGCAGAGCGAACCCCGCTACATAAAAAATGTTGTCAATGACAACATATGCCGTGTACGGTGGTTTCGTCCAACCCGGTATGAGTGGTGTGCCGAACACGAGCTCCGTGAAGTCAACGAATGTAAATGAAAGCAAGACAAAGCTGAAACATAAAGCTGCTGGCACAGTGGCGTACATGAACCATTTGAGTTGCTGGCGCTCATCTCCCCTTGCTCGGTGAAGCCTAAGGGCAAGCGAGCAAATCGCAGCGAGGCTACACATTAATAAGAGCGTTTCGCCAATGACACCTGAGGCATCCAACAAATCGTAGGTTGTGAGTCCGCCGCCTATGACCCCTACCCATCCGAACGGGTTCATAACGGAGTAGGCAGAGGTGCCCAAAGTGTCCGGATCGAAGGCATCGTAGAGTGCCTCCAACACCGCTCCCAAGACTGCCGTCCACGCGACGATCCGCCACCGAGGAGATGGTAGAGTGCCGTCGGGGAACAGTAACATCACGAACACTCCCGCTAAGAATGGAATTACGCTTTTTACCAACATTGAGAACCAGGCCATGTACTCCCCACCCGGAAATGCGAAATTCACAAGCAGCGCATAGTCGGCGTAGGCATGGGCGAAGCGCTGCGTTGCGTAAAGTAGACCGACGCCACAGAAGATCGAGCCGATGGGGTTAGTGGGGAGCCGCGAGGCAATGATCGCTCCGAGCGCGGGGTACACCAGCGAGAGCATAACCGTAAGTACAGCAAAGGCAGGACCAGGTCTTTGTGAGAGGTCGAAACCACCGTTGGCGAGACTGTCGTCTGTAAAGAAGTCGAGCGAGAGAGTGAGCACGATGAGTGCTAAGCACACCGCGCATACCGACCACGCCAACCAACCTGCAGTGCGACGGCTCATCCTACCGACCTCTCGACCCTGCTACTTTGTCCCTTTCGTCACAACCATCACTCTACAGCATTACCTTCTCCCAAGCATTACGACAGGCGTTGCGGAGCCGCCTTTTGAAGCGGGACCGACTTCCTTAAGTAAAGCCCCAGGAGCCCGTGCCATGGTGGACTCCTGGGGGCAGGGAATGCTCAAACCGTTGGTTGCCTACTTGAAGTAACAGCCCTTTGGCTTCATCTATCCATTCTCTGCGGCAGAGTTCACTTATTGTGAATGTCCCATCCGTAGTTTTCGCCTCCGGCGTCCATATTCGCGGGAGCCGCGGCTGCACCGGGGTTGCCTCCGCCACTGTCGCTTGTGGGGCTTGCCGCTGGCGGTGCTGTATAGAGCACCGTGGATAGCGTTATCACCACCACGACCAACACGGTCGTGGATAGCGCCAATGCCGCCGTCAGCATCGGTCGGTGGTCGAATCTCGCGATCATCGCTTTCTCCTTCCTCACTTTATTCTCGTTTCCGTACCAACCTGCTGGTCTCGACTGGCTCCGCTCCGATGACACCTCCTTCCCTTCTCCCGTCCTTATGGGCGTCCTCTGCGAACCTTTCGCTTGTCTCTACATTCGATGGATCTCCTTTGTGAGGTTCTTGACCCCGATATGCTCACTCTAGCGGCGCCACTATCCCGGGAGGTAGGGGATGGTTTCCTGAAATGTTTGGGCAATATTTCCTAGGACCATCACGTAACGACACGCTTTATTAACCCTGATGAGCCGCCACAGGTGTAAGATGGGGCGAGAAAGTGGACGCTGAGATGTTCGCGGCCGCTTACAGACGAGGGACGAATCGGCAGTGAACCTAAGAGGATATCTCTCCCAGAGGGTACTCCCCAAGGAATCACGAATCATGGGAGGCGAGGTACGCCTGGGTAAAGAGTTAGCGCCAGCATGAAGGCGCTACAGTGGGGATTGGACCGCCTCGGGCAGCACCTGCGCTACGCGGGAGCTGCTTATGGAGTGCTGCTCATCTCGCTGTTCCTTACGGCGCTTGCCTACTACTATGTCAGACAGAACGCGGAGGCACAGACCCGCGTCCGCTTCGATGATACAACCCAGGCTATTCACGAGGCCATTGAGCGCAGGACCAGGGCCTACCTCGACGCGATGTTTGGTGCCCGCGGGCTCTTCTACGCTAGCGAGTCGGTAACCCGTGGGGAGTGGAACAACTACGTGGAGGGCATAGAGCCAGACAAACGTTTCGAGGGCCTCCAGGCCCTGAGCTATGCCGAACGAGTGGAACCGGAGGAGAGGGAGAATTACGCACGCAGGGCACGGGAGGAGAACCTCCCCGCACTGCAACCCGATCACTTTTCCGGTAGGGAGCGTAGTACCTACTTCCCCATAACCTACACGGGTCCTCTCGAAGCGGCCAACCAGAGCTGGCTCAACTACAACTTCTACGCCGAAGCCGCGCACCGGGAGGCCATGGACCTGGCGCGGGATACCGGAGAGCCGCGGGCAACGAAGAAAGTCTACGTACTCACCGAGGCGCCCCCTAGCTCAAGCGCGGATCTCGCCTTGCAACCGGGTTTCATCGTATACCTGCCGATCTATCAAGAGGGCGAGTCCCTCGGTACCGTCGTCGAGCGTCGCCGTGCCCTCCGAGGTTTCGTCGTGGGCTCCTTCATAAGCGACAACCTACTCGATGGGATCTTCGAGGGCTCCTTCGACCCCGCTATAGATTTCGAGGTCTACGACGGCGCAAACGTGCGGTCGAGTCCACTACTTTACGATAGCGACGGCATAAAGCGCGCCGGGGAAAAGGGGGACGATCCCCTGTTCGCCAAGAATGACGGGATCGAGACGGCCGGGCGCGAGTGGAGCCTGTACTTCGCAACTCTGCCCAGATTCGAGAAAGGAGCAGAGAGCAACGTGCCGCTCTTCGTGCTTGCGAGCGGCACCATAGTGAGTCTCTTGCTCTTCGGGATCACCTCGATGCTCGTGCGCAGCCGCACCCTGGCCGAGCACGCGAGCAAGGATCTCGAGGAAGCCAACAAGGAACTTGAAGCCTACTCCTCGGAGGCTGAGACTCGCTACCGGACGCTCGTGGAGCAGACCCCGGCCATCACCTACGTACAGGAGCCTGTCGAGTCAAGCAATCCAAAAGCCGTGACTTACATCAGCCCCCAGTACGAGTCCATACTCGGATACCCTCCAGAGTCGCAGATGATCGACGAGGAGCACTGGCTCAGCACGGTGCATCCCGAAGACCGAGGGCGGGTGTTGGCCGAAGAGGCTCGCACCGACCGGAGCGGCGAACCCTTCAGGGCGGAGTACCGCGTCATCGCAGGGGATGGCCGGGTGGTGTGGGTACGCGATGAGGCGACCCTGGTGCGCGATGAGAAAGGGCAACCCCTGTACTGGTTGGGTGTCCAGTACGATGTCACCGAGCAGAAGCGGGAGGCGCAGGAGAGGGAGCGCATCGAGCAGGAACTCAGGATAGCGCGCCTCATCCAGCAAACCCTACTGCCCAAGACGTTGCCTGAGCTCTCCAAATACGACATAGCAGCCTACTACCAACCCGCGCGAGAGGTGGGAGGAGACTTCTACGACTTCCTCCTCCTGCCAGACGGCCGTCTGGGGCTCGTCATGGGGGATGCCACGGGCAAGGGCATGCCGGCGGCCCTGGTGATGGCCGCGGCCCGCAGTATGTTGCGAGCCGTCGCCCAGAGCTCCGACTTGCCGGGGGAGGTCTTGGAGCGGGCCAACGACGCGCTGGTCGGTGACATCCCACCCAATATGTTCGTCACCTGCTTCTACGCCGTTCTCGAACCCGAAACTGGGCGCCTCAGTTACGCCAACGCAGGCCACGACCAGCCCTACCTGCGGCGCGGTGGAGACACGGAGGAGATCAGGGCGAGGGGTATGCCCTTGGGCCTCATGCCGGGGATGGGTTACGAGCAGAAGGAACTCATTCTGGAAGCCGGTGACAGCGTGTTCTTCTACAGCGACGGGTTGGTCGAGGCACACGATCCCGAAGGCGAAATGTTCGGCTTTCCACGGCTTCGAAGGTTGATTGCGGCCAACAGCGTGGGTAGCGGTGAGGAGTTGGTCAACCTTCTCCTGGAGGAACTCTACTCTTTCGCCGGCGAGGGGTGGGAGCAGGAGGATGACATCACCCTGACGACGCTACACAGAACCACGGAATGAGTTCTCTCCTCTGGATCAGATACAAAATCCTGCATAGCTCCGGTCCAACAACCATAAGGGTCGCGCACTTCAGATAGCTGTTGCAGGGTATCATCTCTCCTTGCTCACAAGACACCACTGGCACACTAGAGCGGTTTGCAAAAGGGTTGACCCTTTTGCAAACCGCTCTAGTGTGCCAGTGGTGTCTTGTGAGCAAGGAGAGATGATAACCTGCAACACCTATCTGAAGTGCGCGACCCTAATGGTT
>JBKPNW010000184.1:0-7407 GCA_046732815.1 Actinomycetota bacterium
CGTGTTGATCACCCCCCCCGGGCCGCCCCCCCCCACCGCCTTTCCCGGGCGTCGGGCGTGCGCCCCTGGGGCCTCCCCCACGACGAGCATTTCAGCAAGAACAAAGAGCTGACATGCTGAAGTGCTGACAAGCGAAGGCGAAGCCTGAGCGTGCTGACCGCGCGGTTTCCGGACGGGTGCCCTTCCGGAAACCGCCCTCACGCCGCCAGGAGCAGCACGATAGAAGCCACGCCGAAGAGCGTGTAGGCGGTGCCTAGTGGCAGGAAGTATCTTGGATCCTCCCGCAAGGGCGTCAGGTAGCGGGCGTAGGGGAGGATACGAATCGCACGCCGGAGGACTGCGTTGTACTCGTAGCGGAAGAAGATCATGTGCAGCCCGTTGGCGACCGTGACCAGGCAGAACGGCAGGGCCCAGAGCTTCGAGGGATAGAGCTTGAGAGCGGGGGGCGTAACGAAGATGCAGAGCAGCCAGATCACCTGGATGGTCACGTAGCTCACCCAGGCGGCCGTGATCCTGTATCTGTGCTTCTCGTCGATGGTGAGATTCTAATGTAAGGAACGACACGACAGCATTCTTTTTGCCCGGATTGTAAACTGGTCGGGACGTAAGAGAGTACGAGTTTGGCTTGTAGAACGCTACACCGAGTAGGAGAGAAATGATCAGGGAATCACTCGTCAAGGATCCTTCCCTCGCCCCGGAGGGCCATCGCAAGATCGACTGGGTCGCCCAGCACGCGCCGGTCCTGAACAAGATAGCCGGCGAGCAACTCGCCGATGGTTCGCTGCGGGGCCACAAGATCGCGATGACCATCCACCTGGAGGCGAAGACGGCGTATCTGGCACTTCTCTTGTCCGAGGCCGGGGCCGAGGTCACAGTCTCGGGGAGCAACCCGCTCTCCACCCAGGACGACGTGTGCGCCGCCCTGGCCGAGCGGGGCGTGAGGGTCTTCGCCACCCACGACCCTTCCGACGAAGACTTCGAAGATTATCTGCACCGCACGCTCGAGACGGGCCCGGACCTGATCATCGACGACGGGGCCGAGCTCGTCGGGCGCCTGATCGAACATCACCCTGACCTCATCGGCAACGTCCTCGGGGCCTCGGAGGAGACTACCACGGGTGTATTGAAGCTAAAGGCCATGACCGCCGAGGAGGTACTCCCCTTCCCCGTTTTGGCCTCCAACGACGCCAAGATGAAGCATCTCTTCGACAACCGCTACGGTACGGGACACTCCTCCATCGTCGCCTTGCTCTCGAATACCAACCTCTTCCTCTCGGGCAAGACGGTGGTGGTGATGGGCTTTGGGTGGGTAGGACGCGGCCTCGCCAAGTACGCCGACGGTATGGGCGCCCGCGTCATCGTGTGCGAGCCCGATCCCATAAAGTTGCTCGAAGCGTACTCCGAAGGCTACGAGGTGATGAACTCGCTGCAGGCAGCCGAGATCGGTGACGTGTTCCTGACGGGCACGGGCAACCTCAAGGTGCTTGGTACGGAGCACTTCGGGCGGATGAAAGATGGCGCCCTTCTCGCGAACGCCGGACACTACGACCACGAGTTCGATCTCGCCGCCCTGCGCGAGGTGGCGACGGGCTCACGCGAGGTTCGGCGCAACGTTACCGAGTACGAGCTTCCCGACGGAAGGCGTCTGCACGTCCTGGCGCGCGGCCGACTCGTCAACATCGCCGCCGGAGACGGGCATCCGGTCGAGATCATGGACCTCACCTTCGCGGTGCAGGCGCTCGCAGCACACCACCTCGCCAACCACGCAGCAGAGATGGCACCAGGCATCCAACCCATTCCCGAACCGATAGACGACCTCGTCGCCCGCGCCAAGCTGGCCGCCCTCGGCGTAGAGCCCGAGACCCTGACACAGGAGCAGATCTCCTACCAGCAAAGCTGGAGGTAAGGCTTCGGTATCGGAAGCGTGAGGACCATAACTATCCGGTACACGGCCTTCAGGGAGTGCCCCAACTGCGAGGGGCGGGGCGACGACGGCGCCTCCTGGCGACCTCTGGAGTGCCGGCGGTGCAATGGAAAGGGCAGGCTCGTAACCGACGTCGAGGTCGAGGACTCTGTGGAAGGAGTCCTGCCGCGCTCGCGCTACGATTTCAACACCCTTGGTGAGGTCTACTTGCTCGACTTCGACGAAGACGAGGAGTTCGAAGTCGTACGTGCAACCCCCTTCTAGATCAACAAAAAGAGAAAGCTGACCAGCTGAAATGCTGACCAGCTATCCTACAGACCTCTGGGATCGGCACGGGCCATGAGTCGAAGTCCGTAGGCGAGGGCGGCGGAGATCCCCACCCCGAGGACGTCGTAGGTGGTCCAGAACACGTAAGTGGGACGCCCCACGCTCCCGAACTTGTCGGCGTATCCTGCCGGGTCGTCGATGGCGGCCCAGGCGAAGGCGAGAGGATAGAGCGCCCACTCTGCGGAAGTGGCCGCCGTGGCCATGAGGATGGCCGCAAGAATCCCGCGCCAGTCGCCGCGGAAAACGAGCAGGACCCCGAGCGCGACGTAGACGAACAGGCGGGTGGCCTGGATCAGCTCTTCGCGGCCAAGGCCTTTGTAAGCACTCCTCCACGAAAAGACCTCCGACCCGAACCCGAAGATCGTAGCGGCAACGGTACACGCCAGGGTCAACGCCATCAGGGATCCCAGACTCCGCTCCATACAAAGGGGATTATTGCCGAATCCGGTAGACCACTACAAGCAGGAGGCACCGGGAGCCAAAGTTACCGACGCTACCTCTACTCCCCACTCCCAACTCCCTGGAGCGAAGCGACCACAGCCTTCGCCGAGAGCCGGTCCTTGAAAGGCACGACGCCTCCTTGTACCGCCCCCGAGAGGGCCTCCTGGGAGGCGCCGAGCCTCTCCGAGGCGGCGATGAGCAAGCGGTGGCCTTGTTTGCGTGCCTCCCTGAGCAGGGCCACGCGCTCGACGAGGTTGCGCTCGGACCAGAAACCTAGGATCTCCAACTGGACTACTTCCCCGGTGTCCGCGTGGCGGAGTGTAAAGTCGGGGACGAGCGCGGCCTTCCTCTCGGGGAAGGGCAGCACGTCGCCGCCCCGTTCGAGCTCCCAGCCGCCCGTGTCCTTGGCGCGCTCCCAGGCCCGGACGAACGCTTCGCGGACATCGTCGGCCTCGCGCTCCTCCTTCGGTCCCAGGTAGTGACTCTCCAGTCCTGACGTCTCTGAATCCAGCTCGAGAACGGCCTCCCTGCCTTTCCACTCCACGTTCGCCGAGAGTTTCCAGGGGGATGTCATCAGCAAACCAGGTAGGAACTTCGCCAGGCGCAGCCCGTACTTGCGCGTGCCACCGAAGATGGAGAGCGGGCCGTCGAGGTAGAGACGATGTCCGTGGGCAAACGGTTCAAGGGCGTAGATAAGGCCGAGGAGCTTTACGTAGTGGAACACGATCCTTGCGTCTGCGTCCGCACCGAGGTCGACTACGAGTTCTTTCGCCGAGTAGAGTACCCCCTGCACCTGGGCGACGTTGTAGCGACGGACCAGCTCCCCTGGCGAGGGCCGGTCGAACTCGCCGAGGAGTTGGGCTCCCTGCCTATCCGCGTACATATAGGAGGCGGGATCTTCGACCCCGGTCTCCACGGCGACCTGCGAGAGCACGTCTGCGCGCGTGGGGATCTCGAGCAGACCTGGCTCCGCTGCCGGCGGTTCCGGCAGGGCCGCAGCTAGGTCGAAGACGCGGGTGCGGAGCGTGTAGGGGTCGGCCTCGGTCGGCGCCGTCCAACTCGCCCGCTCCTCCAGAAGCTTCGAGAAGGCGCGCACGATCTTGAACCCCCTGCGGGCGTCGAGGCCGGGGCCGAGATCTTCTTCCCTGACCGCGAGATCCTGTTCCAGCTGGGACCTTGGCGACCCTACGTGGGTGGCGTATAGGTCGCAGAGTTCGTCAGCGACTGCCAGGGTGCGCCCGTCGTCCGGCGAGAGCCTGTGGGTAACGAGCCTGCCGCGGTACAGGCGGGCCATGACGTGTTCGCTGCGGAGCACTAGAGGACGGCCTCCTTGCGTCGGCGGGCCGTAAACTCTTCGCCCGTCTGGCTTGTGACGAGCTCGTAAAGGATTGCCCGCTTGCCTTCCCTGGGCCTGAGGATACGGCCGAGACGCTGGACGTACTCGCGCCTGGAGGCGCTGCCGGCGAGTATGACGGCCACCCCGGCGTCGGGAACGTCGACCCCCTCGTTCAGCACGTCCGAGGCTATGATGGCCCTGTAACGGCCCTCCCTGAAGCGGTCGAGGATCTCCTTGCGTTCGCGGGCCGGCGTCTCGTAGGTCACGCCAGGTATGAGGAACCTCCGGCTGAGCGCGTAGACTTCATCGACGCTCTTCGCGAAGACGATGACGCGGTCGTCCCAATGCCTCCTGAGGAGCGTCTCCAGCGTCGCGCCCTTGCGCATCGCGCCCTCCCTGATCTCACGCCGCTGCCGCGCCGCAAGCAATGCTTCTCTCCCCCCGGAATGGCTCGTAGCGGCGACCATGATGAAGCGTTGCCAGTCCTCGGGCGAACGCATCGGCAGACGGTGTTTCTCGAGGAAATCCCTGTAGACGGCCTCGGCCTGGGCATAGTCGAAACGTTCCTGGGCCGTGAGCTCGATCGGTATGCGTACCAGCTCGAAGGGGGCGAGGTAGGTGCCGGCGAGATCCTCCGGCGAGCGGCGGTAGACGATGGGACCGGCAAGGCCGGGGAGCAGTTCGTGCCTTCCATCGGGTCTCTCCGGCGTCGCTGTGAGGCCGAGGGCGTAGGGCGCGAGGAGCATCTTGGGGATGATCGCGTTCTTCGGGGCGGGCAGGTGGTGTACCTCGTCGTAGACCACGAGCGCGAAGCGGTCCCCGTAGCGCTCGGCGTGGATGTAGGCCGAGTCGTAGGTCGTTACCGTGAGGGGGGTGATCTCGTGGTAGCCGCCGCCGAGCAACCCTATGGTGACGGCGCCCCCGAAGGCGTCCTGCAACACGGAGTACCACTGCTTGAGCAGCGCGAGGGTCGGAACGACCACGAGCGTGCTCCGCCCGACGCGCTCCAGCGCGCTCACGGCCACGGCCGTCTTACCCGCGCCGGTCGGCAGGACGACCACGCCGCGGAGCCCATCCCTGCGCCAGGCGCCGAGCGCCTCCCTCTGGTAGGGACGGGGCTCCATGGCCACGCGGGACTCCAGCGGGATCTTCTCGAAAGCCGAAGCCCTGTCCTCGTGCGGGACGCCCTGGGCCCGCAGACCGAGGACGGTCTCGCGGTATGCGTTTGCGGGGGCCCGCCACTGGCGGGTCCTTCCGTCCCAGACGAAGGGTTCGGGTAGCCCGGAAGGAGCGCCGGCCGCGACCAGGGTGCCTGCTTCGTAGAACAACTCGATCATGCTCCACCAAGCATAACCGAGACTTCCCCCGCTCTCAGCGATAGAGTGCCCGCACGGTGATCTAGTCGCGTAGAGATGCGACTCGCGCGGGACGGGCCGGCATTAGGTAGAATGGTGCCAGGTACAGGGGTGGAAGAGCCCGAAAGGTAACGAGGGGATCCCGGACGACGGAGCCGTTCGGGAGAACGGAAGGAGGAAATGGGATGGCCGAAGTAACCCTGGAGGAGGTCACTAAAGTCTTCGGTGAGGACGTGATCGCCGTCGACAAGATAAGTTTGGATATCCCTGACGGGGAGTTCGTCGTCTTCGTCGGGCCATCCGGTTGCGGGAAGTCAACGGCCCTGCGTATGATCGCCGGCCTCGAGGATATCAGCGGGGGCAAGGTATTTATAGGGGATCAGGTCGTCAACGACCTTCCGCCACGCCAGCGGGACATAGCCATGGTCTTCCAGAACTACGCCCTCTACCCGCACATGAACGTGCGGGAGAACATGGGCTTCGCTCTCAAACTGAGGAAGATGGACAAGTCCGAGATCGGGCGCCGCGTGGACGAGGCCGCGAGGATACTCTCGATCGAGCGTTTCCTCGACAGGAAGCCGAAGGCGCTCTCCGGTGGCCAGAGACAAAGGGTGGCCCTGGGTCGGGCTATAGTCCGCGAACCGAAGGCGTTCCTCATGGACGAGCCCCTCTCCAACCTCGACGCCAAGCTCAGGGTGCAGATGAGGACAGAGATTGCCAAGCTGCACAACAGGATCGGCACCACGACGATCTACGTCACCCACGACCAGACCGAGGCCATGACGATGGCCGACCGCATCGTGGTCCTCAAAGACGGCGAGGTGCAGCAGATAGCGACCCCCCAGGTCATGTACGACCAGCCTGACAACGTGTTTGTGGCAGGCTTTATCGGGAGCCCTGCGATGAACTTCATCATGGCCCGCCTGGAGAAACAGAACGGCGGACACGAGGTGGTCTTCGGCGGGACTCGCCTATCTTTGACCCAGGAAGAGATCGGTAGGGCCAAGGAGAGGGGCTACGACCCCGAGTCCTTCACGGGCAAGGACGTGATCCTCGGCATCAGGCCCGAGCATCTCGAAGACGCCGAGACCGAGGCGGCCGAAGCCATCGGAGGGTCGGAAGGCGCGAATACCATGGACGTCGAGCCGCAGGTCATAGAGAGCATGGGATCGGAGAAGTACCTGTACTTCGAGGTGCCCACAGAGCAGGCCGCCCACCTGTCGAGCCTCGGGGAGATGACAGACGACGAGACTAGTGGGGATGACGATGGGGGAGGCTCGGCTGATGAGTCAGGCGACCTGATGGTCGCGAGGGTAGCAGCCGAGAGCGACGCGAAGGAAGGTCAGAAGAGGCGCGTCGTGATCGACGCGGGCCAGGTGCAGCTCTTCGATCCCGAGACCGAGAAGGCGATCTTCTAGGGGGATCGGAAGCCTCGGCCGGATGCGGCTCGACGGTGTGCGGGTGTGGGCCGCATCCGGCCAGGGTACAAGTAAGTGCGAGAGCAACGTGTTATGTTGGCGTAGAAGGGGCTAGTTGCGCATGACGGAGAGAGCAGAAGGATCTGGAGTCCCCGCCGGGAGAAGGCTGAACCGGCGCGACTTCCTGAAGATGAGCGGCGCGGGGCTCGCGGGGGCTGCCCTCCTCGGGACCGCGGGCTGCGGCGGAGGGGGTTCGGGCTCCGGTAAGATCATCTTCACCATGGGCCCTGACACGGACGGCAGCATCGCCAAGCTGATCAAGGAGTTCAACAAGCAAAAGATAAGCAAGCTCGAGGCCATCCATCGGGAGATGCCGGCCAGCTCGAACGCGTACTACGACAAGCTACGGACCGAGTTCCAGGCGGGGACCAGCGACATAAGCGTCTTAGGGACCGACGTCATCTGGCCCAAGCAGTTCGCCCCGCAGAACTGGACCATGGACCTCTCCGACCGCTTCCCCGCCTCGGATCAGAAGGCGTTCATTCCCGTTACGACATCGGTTGCCGAGTACGAAGACGGAATCTACTCGGTGCCCTGGTGCAGCTG
>JBKPNW010000185.1:0-10673 GCA_046732815.1 Actinomycetota bacterium
GTTCATGACGAGTTCAGAGCTGGGTACTTATTGAATCAGCCTATGCCCTACCTTTGAGGACCGATGCGGCGGATCCTCGCTCCCGTCACATCTTCGCCGGTTGCGATATCCTGGTTCACCGTCGCCCTGCCTCCGGACATCTCCTCGGCTTCTATACCCGTGACCTTTCGGCCCTCCTCCATCTTCTGGAAGACCTCGAGGCTTGGACCCATCTCGTCAAGGAGCGTGGAGAGCAGCGCAGCCAGCTCTTTGTCTTCGGCAAGCTTCTCCCTTAGGACATCTTCCAGGACGGGCGCGTAGCGCTCGGGTTTATCCTCAAAGCGCGTTAGGGCATCCGTGGCCTCTTCGTCCCCGGACCATTTATCTTTCAGGGAGGCGAGCATGGTCTTCGCCTTCTCATAAGCGTCTTTGCCGGCGTTTCTGACGAATTCCTGTGCCCCCACGGCGACGTAGGGTGCTAGGACTGCCACCACGTTGGCGGCGAGACTCGCAGTTATAGGATCCATCGTTTTTACTCCTTCGATTCCGGCTGAATAACCCATTTGGTGTCTCCTAGGCTTCATTAGAGCAGACGGCGATGAATTTAGGGAGCGTCACAGCCTATATGAGCGTTGCAGCTCTCAGTTGCTCCAGGCAGGAACCAGCGGCGGGTCGCTTCCACCGCCTTCAGGTGGGCCCGCGCAAGCCGGGACAACGCAGCGGTTATCCTTCCGTGCCCTGCTCGTCGGGAAGAGTGTGGAGTTGGACGTAGCACGCTAGTACGCGGAAGAGGTTAGTACGTGAGCCCCGCGAGAAGACGGAACGAGTGCCTAGGAGCATGTTTTGCAGGAAGCAAGGTTAGTCTTCTACCCTTTGAAATGTGAGAAAGGCCTACCTCCGATCTTACTGATGCCAATGTTCCCGAGTAGAGAAGACTCTCACTATTCGCTATCCTGTGCACGGATTGCCAAGATAGTTCCAAGGAGAGGGAAGAAGATGGATGCAAGGGGCAGGTACAAGTCGTCCAGCCGATCGTGGGTTGGTGCCCTTCTAGGCACTAGTTCGCTGCCGCGACCGGCAGCCTGGGGCATGCTGTTCGCTCTCCTGCTTCTGAGCTTCGCGATCCCGGCTGCGGCTCAGGTCACGGCGTCTTCCTCTGAGCATACCCCGACACTCTCGGTGAGCGACCAACTCGAGGACCGCCGCTACGTCACAACGGGAACGCGAGGCTACATCGTGGGTTCAGAAGCCGGACGCTTCCCGGCCATGGGCTGGCACATCAAGGGGGAGATGGGCGGCATCTGGAGCCCGCCGATCAAGCTGCTTGACGGCATCTGGTTCGGGATAGACGGACAGTGGCTCGGGCAGGCCAGCACCTTCACCAGCGGTTCGGGCTTCGTACAGATGGACGGGATAGACGCCCCCGAGGGGCTGATTGTCCGGCGCACCGACTTCGTCCCCGACGACAGGAGGGGGGCCCTGGTCGGTCTGGAGATCACCTCGCCGACCGACCGCCAGATCAGCCTCACCGTGGACGCACACTCGGAGCTCATGAGCGCCTATCCTTGGGACTGGACCACCCCTTCCGCCTCCGACTACAACCTCCAGGACAGCGCCACCTACGCCGACGGGCGGCTCGAGTTCCGTGAGCAGGGCAAACCCCACGTTAACGCCGAAACCCACGACTGGGCCGCCACAGTCGGCTCGCAGCTTACCCCGACCGAGCACGCCACCGGCGAAGATTTTCGTGGGCCGCAGGACCCGGCCGAGATCTGCCCTCCCGACCCGTGCGACGACAGCGCCTCGGGCAAGGGCGCGGGCGGCGAATTGCGCTACGAAGTGCCTCTTGAGGCAGACCACCCTCGCACTATCTGGGTCGCCGTGGCCGGCTCCGAACAGGGGCCGGCGGGCGCCCACAGTGAGCTGGACTCGCTCCTTGAGAACCCAGATAGCGCGCTGCAGCAGAAAATCATGGAGCGTGAGAAGCTCGGAGACAGGACGCGGCTCGAGATCCCGGGCGACCCGCAGCTGCAGAAGGGCATAGACTGGAGCAAGCAGAACCTCGCAGACTCCGTGCAGGTCGCAGAAGACCTCCAGATACGGCAGGTCGACGAGGGCCGTAACTACCCGCAGCCCAAGGGCACCATCGGCCGGGTACGCTTCCTCGGGGCCGGATTCCCGGATTATCCGTGGCTCTTCGGCACCGACGGCGAGTACACCGCGTTCGCCAGCGTCGGGGTAGGTCAGTTCGAACCCATAATGGACCACCTCAGGGCGCTCGAGGAAGCCAGCGAGATCCTCAACGACGGGAGCGGCAAGGTCGCCCACGAGATCGTCACCGACGGCTCGGTGTACTTCGGGTCGAACTCCGACGCTGGCAACACCGACGAGACGGCCAAGTTCCCATCGGCCGTGGCCCTGATCTGGCGCTGGAGCGGCGATAACCGCTTCCGCGACGAGATGTACCCCTTTGCCAAGAAGAACATGCTCTACATCTTCGACCACCTCGACGTCGACAACGACGGCTGGCCCGAGGGTCTCGGCAACGTGGAGCGCCCCGGCATGGGCGAGGAGAAGCTGGACAACACCGTCTACACCATCCGCGGCCTCTACGATCTCGCCGACATGGCCCGCAGCAAGGGTGATACAGACACCGCGAACTGGGCCGAACAGAAGGCCCGCGGGATGCAATCCGCCTTCGAGGATGCCTGGTGGTCCGGTCAGGAGGACGCAACGCAGTACGCCGACTCGCTCGACGACCCTGAAGACCTGCAGGTCTTCCAGCGGCATTGGATCGGGGTGACGCCAATGGACGTGGACCTCATCGACCAAGCCGGGCGCGTCGTCCCCGGTCTGGCGTCCCGACCCCACGGCCAGGACGCGCTCGCCGAACGCGAACTCGCCTGTTACACCTACACGACCGGCATGTACCACACCGGCACCGGTCCCACGAGCGCCGAAGGTGGCAACAAAGGCGCGAGCTGCGACAGCCATGTTTCCGAGGTCCAGAGCGAGCGCTCAGTCTTCACCCTGAACACCTCGATCATGGCCGTCGGCGAGGGTAACTACGGCCGGCTCGGTTCTGGACAACAGCAACACTACACTGATGCCAACGCCAAGCTGCAGCTCCTCCCCGACGAGCAGCCCGGCGCTATGCCCGAGATAGCTCCCTCCCCCGATTACGATCTCGGTGGCTCAATAAACCGCGGCTTTACTGATAGAGCGATGGTGTTGCAGGCGTGGGGCGCCTACGGCACCGTATGGCCGGTCGTCCACCAGCAGCTCGGCGTCAGGCCGGACATGGGGCGCGGGGCGCTGGAGGTCGTGCCGCAGGTACCGCCGCAGTATCCTAAGCAGGGGCTCTCGGGTAAGAACATCCGCCTCGGCAGCGGTTCGGTGGACGTCTCGGCCTCGGCCAGCAACGGCACCTACCAGACTATCGTGCGTCCGAGCGTGCCGCTGCAAAGGCTCACCATCGGCCACACAGTGCCGCGCGACGCCGAAGTCCTCTCCGTCACGCTGAACAAGAACGCCGCTCCGTACGAGATCCATGAAACCAACCGCGGAAAGGAGATCCTTGTCGAGGCGCCGACGAGCGGCAAGCAGCAGCTGGTTGTGAAGACCCGGTAGATGGCTGGAAGGGGAGGCCCTCCAGCCTCCCCACGTTCCCGAGGGGTTACCCGAGGTTTCGCACAGGCTTTACTACTCCGCCAATCCAGATCGGCTGCTCCTGCAGGCTCTTCACGCGCTCTGCGTACTTAGTGGCTAGCATCTGGGGATTGGCCCCCCTATAGTTTCGCCATCCCTGCGCGGGCGTAACGGCGGGGACATGGTACGGCACGACCTAGAGCTGTGGTCGCCTCTGCACCTCGTTGATGCCTTCCACCGTGATCCTGAACGCTTCCTTCCCTTCGTCCCCCGTTCGCAGTAGGTAGCCCACGTCGACCAAGTAAGCTAGCGCCGCATCAAACTCGCGGGAGTCGGGATCGAAGCCTGCTTTTTTGGCCGCATCACTCGCCGTAACGTCAGTTGTGGGGCTGCCTGCGGCCAATTCGTCGAACGCTCTCAGGAGCTGGTGCTGGTCGCCGCTGAGTTCGCTCTCCATGGAGTGCCACCTTTCCCTATGGCCGTCGTCCACCCGACATCTTACGTCATTGGGGCACACTGAGTATGCTTGGTGCATGAGACTTACCCGCACCACTACACCCTGGGGCTATCGGCTACGCGGGGGTAGGCGCCAGCGGCGGGTCGCTTCCACCGCCTTCAGGTGGGCCCGCGCAAGCCGGGACAACGCCGCGCGTGGCGTTCCGGCACCTACTGTCCTCCGCAGAGGAGCCCACAACACTCGGTGTGGTTCTACAGACCATTTGGCATGAGGGCAGCAGGCGCGAAGCCCACGAGGAGGCGGACGCGATGGGGTAGCGTCTCCGAGACGGCGATTAGCGGGGGTGTCGGCCCCGCTCGATCTCCTGGCCTGCCACCGTAGTGGATCACGGTATGAGACCTTACCCGATTAGCAGCTACCCGGATCTTTCGCGCGCGGCCCTGAGCCTCTCTGGCCACCTTTCGCCCCAGCGCGACTCGGCAGCGCAACTGATCTGTCGTTCAGACATCTCGCTAAGGACCAGGGCTCTTTCGTAGCCCTTCAAGTAGCCCAGGCGTGTGTCGCGCAGCACATAGGGCGCTTCCCAGGCCGGTAGGTCCAACCCGCGCCACATCTCAACCATCTGTTCCGCCGTGCGGAACTTAGCTCTCCTCGCATCTTCCTGCCCGAGCCCCTCTCCCGCCTCCCGGCAGGCCGCGCGCAGCTCCTCGGGCGCGAACCGCTTTGTGGGGGCGTTAGGAGCCAGCTCTTCGGGTAGGGAGTATGAGCCGCGCGCGACCAATGTCTTCTCTCCGTTGTCCGTCTC
Source organism: Actinomycetota bacterium (assembly GCA_046732815.1). Taxonomy (GTDB): domain Bacteria; phylum Actinomycetota; class Rubrobacteria; order Rubrobacterales; family Rubrobacteraceae; genus Rubrobacter_D. Next base: position 4,890 of record JBKPNW010000185.1, read on the forward strand.
AGCGAGGCTAACACGATCGGTGGCGTGCCGCCCATCACCGGCCCCCTCGGGGCATCGGGCCGTGCTGCCTACAGTCGAGACTGTCCACCGTATTCGGGGAGGCGCCTACGCTGATAGCTCCTACCGCCTTCGGGTGGGCCCACGCAAGCTGGGGCAACGCCTTGCCTGGCATTTCGAGCACTCCTCCTAGAGGAGGGGGGTACGAAGGTTGGCGTGAAGCTCTAGCCACCACGCACGAGGCGTAGCGACGACCACGCGGCGCACAGGACAGGGGCGTGCGAGCGTCGGAACATTTCGTCGAGGAGAAGTTCGCGGAGCCCCGTTCCTACTAGTGAGCGTCGGTTTCTTGAGTGTGTTGCATGCACAGTTGGAAGGCGAGGCGGGCGAAAGCTTCCTCCGCGGCGTCACCGCGGAGCCTCGCCCTCTTTTCTTCGGCGATCCAGCCAGCAGCCTCCACCCACGCTTCGCTTTGTGGTGTCCACTCGAAAGGGGCTTCGTATTTCATGACCCCATTCTAGCGTAAGGTGCGTAGTCTTGGTCCAGACTGCCGGCGCCACACACGCCTCCTCCGGTACCCCAGCCGGGGAAACGCTAGGACTGGCCTTCCGAGCGGTGATCAGGCAAGCGGCAAGGTAGAGCCGGATGTGGTCCTCTATCCCCATGGGCGCGAGCATGGCATACAAGCCCCTCGGGCCCGTTGGTGCGGCTACTTAGGTGGGGACCTTCTCGGGCTCTTCTTCGGGAACCTTCTCCTCCCGACGCTCTTTGTGGCGCTCGGGCGTCGGCTCCTCCAAGGGCTCCACGACCTCTTCGCGTTCGGGTTTTTCCTCGCCACCGGCCCTGATCGCTACCACCTGCTCGCCTCCTCCTCCGTATACTCGCGTAGCTCCTCGGAACCCTCCACCACCTCGGCACCCAAGAGCTCGGCGACCCGGAAGAACTTGTCCTCCGACTCTTCCCTCGTATACATTCCCCCTCCCCCTCGCGGCCGGACGAACGCCACGGGAAGGGCCTTCTCGGACCTGAAGAAAGAGCGCTCCTCGTGGTGTACCACCCGGCCCCACGCCAGCACCGACCCGACGACGTAAGGAAGAAGGTAGTCCTCCCGTATCGGTTCGTAGCGGGCGTACAGCCCGCAGGCGCAGCCGAAGCTCGGCGCGGACTCGCAGCCGCCCACGAGGAGCGGCTTGTTCGGGTCCACCTGGGCGCGCGGCGGGCAGTAGGCTACGGTGGGCCCCGCCAAGGACCAACTCCGGTGGCAGCTCTGGGCGTAGAGGCTTTCCGAGGGAGCCACCCACTTGCCGGGTATCACCCTCCACACCCTGTACCCGGCGATCACGCCGGTTCTGTCGGGGATCCGCATGCCTCTATCTTACTGCGCTTTCGGCCCCTAGTCCCCCAACGATGGCCGCCGGTGCTAGTCGGCTCCGTCCCCGCCGCACAACAGTCGTTCCTAACACTTGTCCCCTCCGGGCGTCAGCGGGCGCCGTCGTCACCACCGACACTGCGTCGGCGAACGCCGATTGCGACAACGAGACTACGCTTCAACATAAAGCTCGCGCCGGTCTAAGGAGATCTCGAAAGAAGGCCCTCTTCCGCGCACTCGGGTGAATGGAGTCAGTGGACTATCTCGATTGCCGTGCGTACGGCCGCCACGGTCTCCTCTGGTGCCTCGAAGGGGACGAAGTGTCCCGCGCCAGGAACGAACCGGAAATCCAGATCAGGGAAGGTTCGCTCGATCCCCTCGGCCCAGGACGGCGGCTTGATGGGATCGAGCTCTCCCCACCTCACAACCGTGGGTATGTCTATTGGGGCTTCTTGGTCGACCTCTGCCTGCCGCGTCTCTTCCTCGTATTGGGCCCGGTACCAGCCGAAGCTGGCACGGATCGCGCCCGGTCGGGCGAAGACGTCGACGATCGCCTCGAACTCCTTCGGGCGCACGCTGTCCTTGTTACCCACCCAACGGTCGTAGAAATGTCGCAGGTACAGGTTGGTCGTGGACCGGCTGTGGCCGACTAGCTCGTGAGACCACGGAAGCGCGTGGAAGTGATGGTACCAGGCCTCGCGTTGGGCAGCGGGTGTTTGCGGCTTGTCGCCGATGGCCGAATGGGGCGGGTTGAACAGGACCAGTGCGGACACGCGTTCTGGGGCCGTCCTGGCGAGGACCTGCGCGATGACCGCACCGGTGTCGTGGCCAACCGCTACGAAGCGCCGGATGTCCAGGTGGTCGAGCAAGGCGAGCATGTCGGCGGCCAGGTGATCAGCGGTGTACAGGTCTTTCGGGTCCCCTTCGGGCTTGTCCGAGTCACCGAACCCGCGGAAGTCCACGGCTATGGCGTCCGACACTTCGGCAAGGGGCACGACGACGTGGCGCCAGTCATACCAGAATCCCGGCCAACCGTGCAGCAAGACAACCGGCTCACCGTCTCCGCGCCTCACGTAGTGCAGGCGCATCCCGTCGGCCCCAGGCCCCCAAACGTGACCCCACTCGGGATCCCCTGGATGGCGATCGAGATACCTCATGGCACGACCTCCCATTTACAGTGTGTCCCCTCGGGATTAACCTTCGCTAACGGGTTCCCAGGTACGCCGTTGTCGGTTGGTGAGGGTATATCGTCCATCCTACAACAATGCGGGCATGCGAAACGAAGTTTCGAGACGCATAGCATAAGTACTTCGGAACGCTTCACAGGCAAAGTTGGCAGAATCCATTCTCGGGTGCGCGGGGAGACGCCGGCGGGGACGGGTTGCTACCACCTTCAGGTGGGCCCACGCAAGCTGGGACAACGCCCCGCGTGGCGTTCCGTGCCGTGATACGGGACGGCGAAGTAGACATTGGCGTAGCGCTCTAGCTAGAATCAGCGAATCCGTAATATAGCACTAGAGAAGAACGGGAGGAGAAGGGTGCCGTGTGGAAGAGGAGGCTCATAGAAACGTTCGCGATAGTCACACTCGGGGATGGGCTAATAGAGTTCCTGGCTCCAAAGGAGCATTCGCAGCTGTGGGTGGTAGGCCCCGAGAGTACTCGTAGGATCGGGAGGTGGTTCGCCGAAAAGCCGGATCGCATGAGGGTCCTTGGCGCAGCCCAGGTGGTGCTCGGGGTGTGGCTGGCCCTTAGGCAGTATCGGGATATTTGAAGGGTCTAGAGCAGGTGCAGCTGTATTCTCGACCGGCAGCCAAAACAAGACCAGATCTCCACCTAATTCACTAACCTCTTTCCAACGAGACCGTCGTCGCCACCAATTCCGCGTCGGCCGACGCCGATCGCGAGAACGGGACTACCCTGCACGGTTCGGCACGATTCCGAAAGCGCGATAAGCGTGCGGTTTACCGCCTAGCACGAATGGCAGGCAGGGCGAAGAACAGTTTGTGCCCGCCTACCTCGCCTACCGAGGCACCCGTGACCGTGTCTCCCTTGATGACCACCAACGATAAACGGCCACCAGGACGAGCAGCCACGCGCCTCCGAAGACCCATCCGCCCAGGACGTCCGACGCCCAATGCTCCCCGACGCAAACGCGTGAGATGCCAACCGCCAACACCAACAGCAGCGAAACACAGACCACAACAGCTACCAACGGACCTCTCGACCGTTCCCGCCAGACGAGGTAGCACACCGTGCCCAGCAGGATGACGGAAAGGAGCGCGGTGGTGCTCGGGAAGCCGTAGCCTCCCGATGGCTCGTAAGCTCGCACCAGCTCGACCGACGGACGTGGGCGCGCCACAAGGAGCTTGAGAGCATCGCCTAGGAGCAGCCCGCTAACAGCCGCCACAAGGACAAACAGTGCATCAAACCACCGCCGCCCGAGCAACGCGACGGCGAGGAAGCCTACAGGCAAGAACCACACTAGGCGGCCGGCGTACGCAAGCGACGATCCGATAAGGCCCTCCGGCGGCAGCCACTCCTGCAGCCACCTCGTCAAGGCCAAGTCGCCCGGCAACGGACCCGCTCCCCGGGCCACGAGAGCTAGGATCGAGCCGGCGAGCAGCAACGCGATCCAGAGAGCTAAGACCGATCGCCTGGTGCTCATGCTCACCACCAATACACTCCTCAGCTCGCACCCACAGGTGCGTGGCTGCGGCCCACAGGGATGTCATTATTCACGCGTGTCGCTTTTCGTTCTGGGACTCTCGGCTGAGCTAATGATGGCATCCAGTGAGTCTCGGTGCACATCGCAGATCCTTCATCACGGTAGTGGTCTCGCTCCTCCGAAAACCCCACGAAGCCCACGGTAGTCGCGAGACGTCTGGACCTCCTGGCGCGGAGGTAAGCTGACGTGAACTCTTACCGCCTTCTCCTAGGCCCACGCAAGTTGGGACAACGCCAGGCTTGGCTTTCCGCGCGGTCGTCGGACTCGACGGCGAGTTGCAGACGGATATAGTGCTCTAGATTGATAATGCCCCCGAGGAGGCAAAGGCCGGGTCAGCCAGAGTTGGCTACTTCGGATTGTCCGGGCTCGTTCGCCATTGTCCATATGGTGATCTCCCGCGTAGTATTCGTTCTAACCTCGCCGACCGTCGGCGAGCAGGTGGACGGATGGGAAGGAACAGAGGGCATGGTAAAGAGGGAGTTACCGGATGGCATCGACTCGCGGGAGGTAAGCACGCCTCGATTGAGAACTCATCTGCTGGAGAGCGGACCGGAGGAGGGAGTACCTGTACTGTTCGTCCACGGCAACGTCGCCTCCTCTCGCTTCTTCGAGGAGACCCTTACTGCGCTCCCGCCCAACTGCCGGGGGCTGGCCCCCGACCTGCGGGGCTTCGGCGGATCAGAGCCCAAGCCCGTCGACGCTACCCGAGGGATGAGGGATCTCTGCGACGATTTGCGCGACCTGATCAAAGCCTTGGGGTATGCGGAAGACCGTAAGGTCCACTTGGTCGGATGGTCATTGGGCGGCGGTGTGGTCATGCAGTACGCCATCGACTATCCGGAGGAGGTCGCCTCGCTCATCCTGAGCTGCCCTATCCCACCCTTCGGGATGGGCGGCACCAAAGACATCTCCGGCACGCCTTGCTGGCCGGACTACGCTGGATCTGGCGGCGGACTGGCCAGTCCGGATTTCGTCCGCTTCCTCGAGCAGGGCCTCGCGGACGATCCCCAGAACCCGGACAACCCCCTCTCGCCCCGCAACGTGATGAACGCGACCTACTTCAAGCCCCCCTTCCGGGTCGACGGCGAGCGAGAGGAGGTCCTGGTCTCGGAGATACTCAGGACGAAGGTCGGCGCCCGCAACTATCCCGGCGAGAGGGCAGCCTCGCCGAACTGGCCGAACGTTGCGCCGGGACGGTGGGGAATAGTCAACGCCTTCTCGCCCAAGTATTGCGATCTGGGCGCGTTCGCGGGGATCGAGTCCCGGCCGGACGTGCTGTGGGTGCGCGGCGCCGAGGACCGCACGGTCTCGGATGCCTCGGCCGCGGACTTCGGCTACCTCGGGAAGATCGGTCTTGTGCCGAACTGGCCGGGGGAAGAGGTCTACCCGCCCCAGCCGATGGTCTCCCAGATCCGCGCGCTCTTGGACCGGTACGCGGAGCGGGGGGGCAGCTACCGCGAGGAGGTATTCGCCGACTGCGGGCACACCCCGCACATAGAAAAGCCCGATGCATTTCGAGGAGTCCTCACCGAGTTTCTCCCCTGAGAGCATCCCGAGCTGCGACTGGTCAGGCCCCGTTACGCCTCTAGCCCTCGGCCAGGGTGGCGACGGTTTGGGCTGCGAGGAGGCGACTCGACGTGATCGCCCGTTCTGCCGCGCTAATGCGGCAGCGTGACAGCGAGGAAGCGCTCGA
>JBKPNW010000186.1:0-15441 GCA_046732815.1 Actinomycetota bacterium
GGGCTACGACGGGGGCAGGATATTGAGGGAAGAGTTGGCGGATCACGCGGTCGTCGTCCGCTCGGACTACATACCACGCATCCAGGAGGTCCAGGCTTCCATCTACCACGTACTCCGTGGCCTCCTCGAACGACGCCGGGCCTGAGTCCCGGATCTGGAATTGGAGGCATCCCGTGCGCTACTTGCTGCTAGTCGTGGGAGGGTTGATGATCCTCGTTGGCGGCGTCTGGTTTTTGCAGGGAATCGGCATCCTGCCCGGCAGCTTCATGACCGGACAGACGTTCTGGGCCGTAACGGGCGCGGTCTCGCTAGCCGCTGGAGGGTTGCTCGTCGTCGCCGGATTTCGCTCGAGCAGGCGCCGCTGAGGGCAGAAGGGGGCAGCCCGTCGGCCCTCCCTTGGGGTAAGCTATGTCACGGCCTGAACCGGTTCGGAGTAATAGACTTCGATCAGAGACGTAGCGAAGGGGGCTGGCGCGTTTGCAAGGTAGGAAAGTAAGCGTAGACGCGAGGATAGCGCTCGCCATGGACCGTTCGGCGAGGCTGATGGAGCGTGCTGCTGGGCTGATGCCGGGTGGCGTGAACAGCCCCGTTCGGGCGTTCCGTTCGGTCGGTGGGGATCCACTGTTCATGGAGCGCGGCGAGGGCTCGCGCATCTTCGACGTGGACGGCAACACTTATATCGACTACGTGATGAGCTACGGTCCCCTCGTGCTCGGGCACGCATTCCCGGATGTTATCGGGGCAATAGAGACCGTGGCCAGAAAGGGCACGACCTTCGGCGCCCCGACGGAACTCGAGGTCGAGCTCGCCGAACTGGTGTGCAGGGCCGTCCCTTCCGTAGAGATGGTCAGGATGACCAACTCGGGGACGGAGGCGACGATGAGCGCCATCCGGCTCGCCCGCGGGTACACCGGGCGGGAGAAGATCCTGAAGTTCGACGGCAACTACCACGGCCACGGCGACGCCCTCCTCGTCTCGGCCGGCTCGGGCGTGGCCACCCTGGGCCTCCCCGACAGCCCCGGTGTTACCGGGGGGGCCGCCAAGGACACAGCTGTTGTGCCCTACAACGACCTCGAGGCGGTCCGGGATCTCTTCGCGCGCGAAGGAGAAGAGTTCGCCGCCATCATCCTGGAGCCAGTCGCAGGGAACATGGGCTGCATTCCGCCGAAGGAGGGCTATCTCCAAGGGTTGTGGCGGATCACAAACGACTATGGCACGCTCCTCATCTTCGATGAAGTTATGACCGGTTTCAGGCTCGCCCGTGGGGGGGCGCAAGAGCTTTTTGGCGTAACGCCGGACCTGACGTGCCTGGGCAAGATCATCGGCGGCGGGCTGCCTGTCGGTGCTTTCGGGGGGAGACGTGAGATCATGGACCAGATCGCGCCCTCCGGCCCCGTCTACCAGGCCGGCACCCTGTCCGGCAACCCGCTCGCCATGGCCGCGGGCCTCGCGACCCTGCGCGCCGTGGGACAACCGGGCTTCTACGACCGGCTGGAAGAGCTCGGATCGCGCTGGCGGGTAGGCATGGGCCAAGCTGCCTCTGCCGGAAGCCGGCCCTTCACCATAAACCAGGTCGGCTCGATGGTGAGCATCTTCTTTACCGCCGGCCCCGTGACGGACTTCGCTTCGGCAGCCGCCTCGGACACCGGGACGTTCGAGGACTTCTTCTGGCACATGCTCTCCCGCGGGGTGTATCTGGCCCCCAGCCAGTACGAGGCCGGATTTATCTCGACAGCCCACTCCGAGGAGGACCTCGGGAGGACCTTCGAGGCGGCGCGCGAGTGGTTCGAAGGGAAGAACTAGGTGGAGAAGACCGGCCGCACGCCGGAACTCTCGCTGGAGGCCACGTTTCTCCGGGCCGTCGCAGGACTTCCTGAAGAAGATGTGCGTGCCGGGGTCGTTGCCGAGGCGCTCGGGTACCTGCAGAGAGGGTTCGACGCCCACTACGCGGGGGATGGGACAACCGACGACGACGTCCTGGTCGGGGACAACTCCTACGCGCTGGCGGTCGAGACGATAGCGCGTCTGGACGAGCCGCGGTTCGTGGCGGTGGCTAGCCGTATGATCCGCGACGGCGCGGGGCTCATCGCCGCGGGTGGCGCGGTCTCCCTGCAGACGTGGACTCCGCACCTCGCGAGCCTGCTCGACATCATCTCCGAGGAGGGAGATGAGATGTCCCGGGCGAGGATCGAGGAAGCCGCCGAGGAACTGCGTAGGCGGGGTGGGTAACGTCCCCGAGGGATCCCGCAACAGGCTGCCCTCCGGGGCGCAGCGGGAGTTGCTGGTGCGCGAGATGTTCGACCGCATCGCAGGCCGCTACGACCTCATGAACATCTTGATGACCGCTGGCCTCAACCGCCTCTGGAACAAGAAGGTGGTAGGGGCCACGGGGCTCGGGCCCGGCGGCAGGGCGCTCGACCTCGCCTGCGGCACGGGGACCCTTACCCGTGACCTCGCGAAGAAGGTCGGACCAGAGGGCTACGTCTTGGGCGTCGACTTCTCCAGGGAGATGTTGCGCGCGGCCAGGCCTGCGCAGGGCATCGAGTACCGCCTCGGCGACGCGACCGACCTCGCAGGTGTCCCTTCTGGCGCCTTCGATGCGGCCACCATAGCTTACGGGGCGAGGAACATCCCCGACCTCGACGCGCTCTTCTCGGAGATGGCGCGCACGCTCAGGCCCGGCGGGGTCGCCGTGTGCCTGGAGATAGCGCGGCCGACGGGTAGGTTTGCCTCAGCTTTCTACGGACTCTGGTTCGATAGGATCGTTCCCAAGCTCGGAGGTATGATCTCCGGCGACCCCTCGGCATACGCCTATCTTCCCGAATCCGTGAAAGAGTTCGTAGCACCCGGCGAATTAGCTGACATAATAGAGCGTAATGGATTACAAGACGTTACATGGGAGCGCCTCGCGGGTGGCATCATCACGCTCCATCGTGGGGTCAGGCGAGACCCCGCAGGTTAGCAGACTCCAATCCGCGCTACCCGAGGGCGCCTTCGAGACCATCGACGAGGTGGAGGGCCTGCTCGCCGGGGTGGCCGGGAGTGCCCCTGCCGATCTGGCCGAGCCCGCGTTCGAGGCCCTTACGTCTGGAGGAAAACGACTCAGGCCGTTGCTCCTGGTACTCAGCGCGCGGATGGGGGAACCTGGGCGGGAGGACCTGCTCGGGGCCGCAACCGTTATAGAGGTTCTTCACACCGCCTCCCTGATCCACGACGATATCGTGGACCGGGCCGAGAGCAGGCGCGGCGCGCCGACCACTATTACGAGGTACGGGCGCCAGATCGCGGCGGCCACAGGAGACTACCTCTTCGCCGAGGCTTTCTCGGAGCTTGCGAGGATCGGTGACCCGAGGCTCGTCCGTGCCTTCGCGGAGGCCTCGGTCGGACTCGCGGCCGGTGAGCTGGAGCAGTACCGCGCGAACGGGGCCGCGGTCGATGTCGAGGCGTACCTGGAGCACATAAGAAAGAAGACCGCCGGCCTTTTCAAGGCCGCGTGCGTGGCCGGTGGAACGCTCGGCGGGCTCTCGCTCGTGCAGATCGACGCGCTCGCGAGCTACGGCCAGGCGCTGGGCATAGCTTTTCAGATGTCGGACGACATAATGGACCTCGTCGGCAAGCCGGGGCTAATGGGCAAAGGCATAGGCACGGACCTCGTCGAGGGCACCGTGACGCTGCCGGTCATCTTCGCCCTGAGCGAGGGAGACGCGGCGACGATCCGGCGCGTCCTCGCAGACCCGAGCCCGGCGCCGGAGCTGCTGGAGGCGGGCATAGAGGCCGTGCTCGCCACGGACGCCGTCGCCAGGACCGAGGAGTGGGCCAGGGGCGAGATCGACGCCGCCCTCGAAGACATAGGCCTCCTGCCCGACAGCCCCGAACGCGAGTTCCTGGAGTCCATGGCCTCGGAGGTGGTCGGGAGGGATGCCTGAGAGCCAGGCCGGGGATGTAATCTTCGCGGCCGGAACCCTGATGCCCATCTCGTCTCCTCCCGTGCAAGATGGAGCCTTGCTCGTAAGGGATGGGCGCATAGAAATCGTGGGAGATCTCGCCGACATCGGGCGTGAAAACCCCGATGCCGAGGTAAGGTTCTTCCCCAACTACACGATGATCCCCGGTGCCGTAAACGCGCACGCCCACCTTGGATTCAGGCGGGAAGATGCCCCCGCAGGGGGAACGTTCTCGGGCTGGCTCTCGGATCTCATCGAGCGCCTGCCCGAAAAGGAGGCCTGGACGGCCCAGGCGGCCCGCGATTCTGCCAGGGAAGCCATCGAGGCGGGGACTACGTTCATGGCCGAATCGTCCCCGTACGGGGAGTGTTTGCCGCAGCTCGCCGAGAGCGGGATGGCGGGGACCGTCTACGCCGAGTTCTTCCCGCACGAGATCGGCGCCCCGGAGGAGGCCGTCGAGTTCATAATCGCGAAGGCGCGCGAGCTTGGTAGAGGCCTGCCGGAGCGCGTGAACGCGCGGGTCAGCGTACATTCCCCGTATACCGTCGACCCAGAGTCCTCGCGTCTGGCAGCACTGCGGACTCGCGAGATGGGGTGGACGCTCGCGATCCACCTCTCCGAGAGCCCCGAGGAGGTGGAGTTCGTAAAGAGCGGTACCGGCGGGCTCGCCGACATCTTCGGTAGCAACGAGTGGGGAGGGGCGGGCGTCTCTCCCGTGCGCTACGCGCAACAACTGGGGCTTCTCGCCCCCGAGACGATAGCAGCGCACCTGGCCACGGGGGTCTCCGCAGAAGACATACGGATTCTGGCGCAGACCGGCGTGGCGGCCGCGCATTGTCCCCGTTCGAACGAATTCCTCGGGTGCGGCGTCTCGCCCGTTCTGGGCATGATCTCCGCCGGCATCAGGGTCGGCATGGGTACGGACGGGCTCTGGAGCAGCCCGAGCATGAACCTCTTCGAGGAGACGCTGTTCGAGGTGGAGATGCAAGGTATGAGCGGCGCGGCGGGCCTCGAGCTGGCGACGCTCGGGGGGGCGCGCGCGCTCGGTATCGAGGCCGAGACGGGGACGCTGGAGGCTGGCAAATGGGCCGACTTCGCCGTGGTCGAGACGCCGCCCGAAGGGGGAGATCCCGAACGGGAGGTTCTCGAGGCTGTGGCCAGCGGGGGAGTCGCGGTTACGGTAGTCGGCGGCAACGTGATATACAATCGTCTCGGTAGGTGAAGACCACGGAGGATAGCCAGCTATGATGATGAACCGCGAGAGGATCGGCTTCTGGGTGAGGCTGGTATCCATCGTGCTCGCGGCGTTCTTCCTCCTCTCTTTCATCTTTCTCGGCGTCGGCACCAACATCAACTACAACGTCTTCCAGCTGTTCGGCGACCAGAACCAGCAACAACAGCAGGCCGACCAGGCCCCGGATCCCGAGGAGCAGATCTCGGCGGCCGAGAAGGAACTGAAGAAGGACCCCAAGGACCCGGAGAAGATAAAGAACCTCGCGGCCCTCTACTACGGCTCAGGCCGCTATGACGATGCGCTCCGGGTGCTGCAGAGGGGACGCGAGGTCGCTCCACAGGACGAAGAGATACCAGCCCTCATAGGTCAGATCTACAGCCAGGAGGCACAGACCGCGAAGGGGAAGAAACAGAAGGAGCTGCTGCAAAAGGCGGGAGATGCTTTCGCTGCGTCGGCAAAGGCGGATCCGCACAACGCGGACGCCTACCTTCTGGCCGGACAGGCCTACGATCAGGCCGGCCAGCCCGCCGACGCCATAGAATACTACAACGGCTATCTCGACCTCGAACCGAAGGGCGAGAACGCCAAGAAGGTGAAAGACAGGATCTCGGCCCTCCTCAAGGGCGGGGACAAGAGCGGTAGCACAGGGCCATGATCCACACCGGAACAGAAGGCGTATAATGTGGCGTGAGATCCGACAGATAGCTCGTTAGGAGGAAAGGTGTTTGGATCGGTCGGAATGCCAGAGTTGATCATTGGTCTTGTCGTCATACTCCTGCTCTTCGGGGCGAAGCGCGTTCCCGAGCTCGCCCGCGGTCTCGGCAGCGGCGTGCGCGAGTTCAAGAAGGGCACCCAGGAGGGTGAGGTCGAGAACAAGAAGAAGGAAGAAGAGAAGAAGGACGAAGAGCAGCTCGAAGCTAGCAAGAGCGATGACGAGAGTAGGCTGGAGGAAGATGCTTCAGTCGAGTCCGAGAAGGCTGAGCAGAAGCATAGCTAGTCCCCTCACGGGAACCTAAGTTCTACATGGCCGGTCGTCTGAGACTCCCTTCCCGTCCGCGTGGTCCGCGCGACGAGATGCGCATGACCTTGATCGAGCATCTCGACGAGCTCAGGTCCAGGATCATCAAGGTCGGCGTTGCGTTCTTCGGCGTCTCCATCGTCGCCTGGTTTTTCAGGGAGCGGATCTTCGAGTGGCTTCTGGCTCCCGCCGGGGATGCCCTGCACGGAAAACTGAACGTGACCTCGGTCACCGAGCAGCTGTTCACCGACATGAAGCTGGCGCTCTACGTGGGGTTCCTGCTCACGATCCCCGTGCTCCTCTACCAGGTGTGGGCTTTCGTGGCCCCCGCGGTCGGCGACATGGGACGGGCCTTCACTTACACCATTATCAGCATGGCCTCGGCGTTGTTTATCGCCGGGATCGTTTTCGGGTATTTCGTCGTACTGCCCATCGGCACCCAGTTCCTCCTCAACTGGGACACCGACAGGTACACCCCCATCATCACCTCACAGTTCTACCTGACTTTCGTGACGAGGTTTCTTCTGGCTTTCGGCATAGTGTTCGAGTTACCCGCGGCGACCTACGTGGCCGCGAAGCTGGAGCTCGTCGATGCCCCGCTCCTGAAGAGGTACCGCAAGCACGCCATCGTCGCAAACACCATCCTCGCGGCCGCTCTTACCCCGGGACAGGACCCCTACAGCATGCTGCTGCTGGCCGCGCCGATGATCGTGATGTACGAGCTCTCCATACTCATCGCCCGCTACGTCAATCCGACGACCGAGGTCACGGCACACGAGCTCGCGAGGAACTCCGAGGAGCACGATGAGGACGAGGCGGAAGACTCGGAACCCGAAGAGGACGATGAACCCGAGATCACCGACTTCGAAGACGCCGACGATCACCCCGAGAACGGGCACGAGGAGCGGGATCTCTAGTTCCCCCTGAGGTGCGCGTCGAAACGGCGCATCGAGCGCCTGAGCAGGTCCTCGGTTAGCCTGCGGAAGAAAGGCCTGTGGGCCACCTTGTCCAGCCACGACGGTCTGATCCGATAGTCCGTCGCGATGGTTATCCTGATGGCCCCAGGGGCTTCTTCCTCGACGAGCCAGCCGCCGCCTCCGAGGGCGCCTTCTATGTAGGTCCACTCAAGCCGGCGTGGCGGCTCGACCACTCTGACGGTGCTTACGACTTTGTGCGTGAGACCGGCGGCGCTAAGGGTAAACTCCAGCCTGACGCCGGGGTGTATGTGTAGCGTCTCCGCCTTGCCAGCAGGGTCCAGCGCGCGGGCGCGCCGTACGCCCGCCGCCCACTCGGGGAAGGTCCTCACGTCGAGGAGGGCAGTGAAGATCTTCTCGGCTTTGACTCCTGATACCAGGTAGCTCGCCCTGAAAGGCCTGTGTCTCTCAGACACCGATCATGACCCCCACGGTGTATAGCAACCCGAAGACGAGGTGGAGTCCCGCCGTCCTCTTGACCACGGGGTCGAGGCGGCTTGGCGTGGAGTAGCTTGCCACGTCGCGCCACAGGCGGAAGGCGGCGAACACGCTCGGGAAGACGAGGGCGCATTCAGGGGGGACGATGCTGAAGGCGATGAGGACTGCGACGGCGAAGTAGGCCTCCAGCAAGAGTGCCCGGTAAACGAGGATGGCCACCTCCCTTCCGAAGACCACGGGCAGAGTACGCCTCCCGCCTCTGCGGTCGGAGATCAGATCCCTTATGTTGTTGGCCAGCAGGATCGCGGCCACCAGCCCACCGATCGGCAGCGCCGCCAGCGGCACGTAAGCCGGGAAACTACGAGTCTGCACGGCGTAGGCTATGACGACGATCAAGATCCCCATGAAGATGAACACGGCGGCTTCGCTGGCAGGGGTGTAGGCGAGGGGGCGCGGTCCTGCCGAGTAGAGGTAGCCGCCGAGCGCCGAGAGGCACCCGAGCACGAGTATGGGCCAGCCGCCCACTACTACGAGATAAACGCCGAGAAACAGCGCCAGGGTATAGCAAAGGAGTGCCCCCAAAAGGACTCTGCGCGCGGTTACGCGGCCACTAACTATGGAGCCGGCGATCCCGATCGTCCCGGCCGCGTCGAGGCCGCGCTGGGCGTCGTAGAACTCGTTGAACATGTTGGTGGCCGCCTGTATGAGAAGGCTGCCAAAGAGCATGGCGAAGAACGGCCCAGGGGCGAACGAGCCATCCTGGAACGCCAGTGCCGTCCCGAAGAGCACCGGCACAGCGGCCGCGGTGAGGCTGAACGGCCTGGCAAGCCGAAACCATTCCGCGAAAACCTGCTCTCTCGTTGGGTTCGCCATCCGGCCAATTCTGGAGAGTATCCTTTGTGTTTTCAATCGTTCCGATCACGGTTTTCAGCAATTAGTCGTCAGCCATCAGCCTGCAGCTTTTTGTCTTTGGTGATCGCCAGCCGCTGAAAGCTGAAAGCTACTGTGATACAACCGGCAGTCGTGGATGCCGACCGTTCCAAAGGACTCGTGAGATCTTATCTGCAGCTGATCCGGCCCAGGCAATGGACCAAGAACGGGTTCGTGCTTGCCGGGGTGGTCTTCGCGGAGAAGGCTTTCTCAACGACCGCGCTGGCGCATGCGCTGCTAGCTTTCGTGGTCTTCTGCGCCCTCTCGGGGGCCGTGTATGCCGCCAACGACGTGCTCGACGTCGAGGAAGACCGCAAGCACCCGCTCAAGAGGTTCAGACCTGTGGCGAGTGACGAGATCTCGTCCCGCTCCGCCCTGGTCTTCGCCGCCGCGCTGGCGATCGGCGCCCTCGTCCTGAGCTTCATTTTGCTGCCCCCAGGTGTCGGTATCGCCGGTATTGCATACCTAATCTTGCAGGTCTTTTATACGACCATCCTCAAGCACGCGGCGATCCTCGACGTCATGAGCATCTCGGCCGGCTTCGTCATAAGGGCGCTCGCCGGCGTGGCCGCCGTAAGTAGCCCTATCTCACCGTGGCTCATCGTATGTACAGGCCTCCTTACGCTCTTTCTCGGCTTCTCCAAGCGTAGGCACGAGATCGCTACTCTGGGAGAAGGCGCGGTTGTCCACCGCAAGAACCTGAGGGACTATTCGGTTCCGATGCTCGACGAGATGATGAACATAATGATCTCGGCGACTATCATCGCCTACACCCTTTACACGTTCACCGTCTACGAGAGGCAGGATCAAATCTTGATGATGGGGAGCATCCCGTTCGTTGTCTACGGGGTCTTCCGCTACATGTTGCTCGTCCACCGCGATGGCGGCGGCAACCCCGACACGCTGCTCCTCTCCGACAGGCCGCTCCAGATCGCACTGTTCCTCTGGCTGGTCGTCGTCGGTACGGTCATCTACGCCATACCCTTGTGGAACGGCTGAGAAGAAACCTCGCCCTGGCCCTCGCCCTGGGCGCCGCCGTCTATTTGATCCTCGCCGTTTTCTCGGACTTCGACAAACTCGTCGCGGCTCTCGACAGCTTCGACTACGCCCTCATACCGGCGATACTTGGCCTCGTCGCCCTCTCCTACGTCGGACGCTTCTTCCGCTGGACGTACTACCTCAGGGTCCTCAAGGTCTCGGTTCCAACGGGGATAAACGCCGCGATCTTCACCTCCGGCCTCTCGATGACGATCTCACCGGGCAAACTCGGCGAGGTACTCAAAAGCGTCTTCGTCCGCAGGGTCACCGGCGTCCCTATAGCACGCACAGCCCCCGCGGTCGTCGCCGAACGCGCCACCGACGGTACCGGCATGGTCTTGTGGGGTTTCCTTGGCGCGTTCGCCCTGGAACTGCCCCCCTGGACGATGCTGGTGTTCCTCGCCCTTGCGGTCCTCGGCATCGCCGTCCTGCGCTCCAAACGCCTCTCGCTCGCGGCAGAACGCATCCTCTCGAAGTTGCCGCTACTGAACCGTCTCGCCCCCCACCTGGGAGACTTTCAAGGTGCGTCCAACGAGCTCCTGGCGACGAGACCACTCCTCGTGGGCACCGCCATCTCCTTCTTCTCCTGGGGACTGGAGAACACCGGCGTGTATCTCTGCGCCGTCGGACTTGGCGTGGACCGTCCCTTTCTCCTCATAGTCTTCGTGTTCGCGGTCAGCTCGCTACTCGGGGTCCTTAGCATGCTCCCCGGTGGGATCGGGGCCGTGGAGGCAGGCCTCTACGGCCAGTTCGTCACCGTGGCAAACCTCTCGACGGGCCTCGCCGGCGCACTCACGCTCATAATCCGTCTGGCAACCCTCTGGTTCGCCACCCTGCTCGGAATCTGCGGCCTGATCCTGGTGCGGCACCTGCTAGACGACGCACCACTAGAGCCCGCTCGACCAGACCACAAGCGCAAAAGCTGACAAGCTGAAGCGCGGTAGAAGAGGTCAAAGACCTCTTTGCAAATCCTACACACGTTCGGCCTGGACGACGTACCGGACTAACCAGTTGGGCCCGGGGGTCCAGTAGTCCCCGTAATCTTCGATGCACGTTTGCAAGGAGACTACGTCGCTGCCGGTGGGCGCAGTCACGGACAGGTCTGTCGGGGGCACCTCGGAGATCCGGCTTACCGCGTAGGTGTAGGTAGTCCCGTTGGAGTCGGTGAGCAGGATCCGGTCCCCCTGACTCAGCTTGGGCAAATTCCAGAACACGTGGTCGCTCGGGGTGCCAGGATATCCTATCCTGTGACCGGCTATGTAGGTGTTGGAACCGGGTATCCACGGGTAGCCGGTCCCCGGTACGTGGCCGGCTCCCTGCGAGAGGCTCGCCTCCGACGTACCCTCGACCACGGGAATATCCGAGATGCCCATGGCGGGAACACTCAGCGTCATCGCGGTGCCCGCAGGAGCCGGTGCAGGGGATGCGTTACCAGATGTGGAAGCAGAGGTCGACTCCGAGACCTTATCCGGTACCGGGTTCGGTTCTTTCACAGCCCGCGCTACCTGGTCCGCCTTGCTCTTAGGCTCTGTCTGATCCGCCGTCTCGGCCGCCCTCTGGGCGACGGGCTCCGGCGTAGCCTCCTCTGCTCCAGTGGGTTGGATCGCCCTCTCGGCAGGCTGCGCGTTGGCCCCCGAGAGCATCACCCTGCCCGCCAGGGCGAGCGCGACAACGGCAAGCACCGCGACGACGCCAAGCGCAAAAAGACCGACCCTCCCTGGGCCGGTACCGAAAAACCCTCTCATCGCGCTTCCCCTACTTCTCCCCAAAACAAGGTATGCCTACGTTCCTTACCGCCGAATGACACGCCTGTGATCGTCTTGACAGAGCGTACTTTAACACTACCACACATGAATCGGAAGAACCTTAACAAACTTGTAACTACATGTTACTAACTGGACGAGGCTGGAACTGAGAAGCCGAAGTGTTGACCAGCTGAAATGCAATTCTAATCCACCTCTCGCATCGTGCGGCTGGCTGCTCCGGCCACGGCCGTAAGTAGCAGGAGCGTCCCTGCGGCGAGGAACATGGCCGTCAGGTTGAGTTCGACTAGTACCCCTGCCAGGGCGAAGGAGATCGGGTCGAGGGCGACGGCCGAGAACATGGCCAGGCTCATCACCCTACCGGTCATACCTGGTTGCGCGCGTTCTTGAAGCCACGAGACCGTTATCACGCCGAGGAAGCTCGCCGTTGCGCCGATCGCGGTTGCGAGGACGACTGCGGCAGGGAGGTTGGGGACGAAGGCGATCGCCCCTACGATGACCCCGAGCAGGCCGGTCAATCCCAGCTCTATCAGGCCCCGTCGGCGGAAACGCCTCACCGATCCAGCGCCCACGATCCCGATCAAGGACCCTACGCCGGCGGATCCGACCAGGACTCCGAAGGCCCCGGCGCCACCCAGGCGAGACTCGGCGAGGATGGCTCCGCCGACGTACAGGGGCCCCATCATGGCGAGGTTGGTGCCAAGAAGAATTATCAACAGTGAACGAATGACCCCATCGCGCCACACGTAACTCATCCCCTCCACGAACGAGCCGAGTGCCCTGCTCTGTTCGCCTTTTGTCTCCTCGCCGGCCACGACCCCCGCCGGTTTCGAAGCCCGGGTGATCGCGCCGAACAACACTGCCGCGACGGCGAAAAGAACGGCAGTCGCGCCAAAACTGGCCCCGAGACCGAGAAGGGCGAGCAGGCCGCCGGCCAGCGCGGGTCCCAAAATGCTGCTGACCTGCTCGGCACCCTGGGTCATGGCGTTGGCCGCACCAAGACGGTCGCGGTCTACCAGCGTCGGTATGATCGACATCGACGCCGGGTAGTACAGCGCATCGAGCGCGCTCAAGCCCGCCGCGATAACGTAGACGTGCCAGAGCTGAATCGCATCGGCCAGAATCAACACGGTCAGCACGACCAAAAGCAAGACGCGCCCCACACTGGCGATGATCATGATCAGTGCGGGCGCAAATCGGTCGCTCAGGACCCCGCCCGCCGGTGTGAGTATGGTGCCTGGTATCGACGCTACCGCCAACACCGCTCCAAGCTCGGCGCCCGTGCCCGCAACGCGTAGCACCAGCCACGTCAACGCGACGAGGAACGCCTGGTCCGCAAGCATCGAAAGACCCGCCCCCGCCCACAACCGTCGGAAAGGGCGTGCCTCCAGAGGCTCCCACACGCGAAGTCCTCGTAACCGCCTCAGCACACCAGCGCCTATCCCTCGGGCCCGGAGTACGCTATTCTTCCGTTCGCCACTCCGTTTTCTCCTTTGTAGTATTGCTTAAACGATACAGACTATGGTATCGTATATTGAACTTTAAGACGAATGGGGTGGAGGCGGAAGGCTCAGATGCACATCGCGCAGAAGTTCGAGGGCCTCTTGGAGATGTACCGTCGTCCGGACGGGAGCAGGTGGAGCGGTCAGGAGATCGACGAGGCGACGGATGGTATCGTGACGCGCTCCTACGTCACCAACCTGAGGAAGGGCAGGATCGAGAACCCTGGCTTCGAGAAATTGAAAGCCATAGCCAAGGTCATGGACTTCCCCCCGGAGCTTTGGTTCGAGGAGAGTCCTGACCTCAGGTCCGGGGCTTACGTCGACCTTGCTTCGGGACACATGAGCCTCGCCGAAAAGACGAACCGCCTCTTCGAAGTCGTAAAGAACGACACTACGGGAAAACCCTACACGAACGCCGAAGTGTCCCGAATGAGTCTGGGAGATCTGAGCGAGGAACACGTCGAGCAGATCAGGGCGGGGAAACTTTCAGACCCGTCCATGAAGCAGGTGGTTACCCTGGCGGAAGTGTTCGGCGTGCATCCCGCTTACTTCCTCGATACGACGAGAAAGGCGCCGCTCCTGGATGAAGAAGCGATGAGCATCTTCCGTGAAGAGACGGTAAGCGCCATAGCCCACAAGAGCCTGCACCTGCCAGGGCGCGAGAGGGAGATGATCCTGGGTATCATCAGGCAATTCGAGGGAGCGCGTGTGGTCGACGATGAGAGTTGAAGTGCCGAAACGCGACCTCACGGGCCCCTTCCTGGACAGGTTGGCCGGCCTGTGGCGTCCCCTCAGGAGCCTCGGCGCACCACGGTCTCGCGTCGAGGGAGCGAGGTCCATGCTCACGGCCGCCGAGTTTCAGGAAGAACTGGTCATCCTGGGCCTCTCGGGTCGGCGGTTCGAGCCCGAAGACTATCTCGATGCCCTCGGAGATTACCTGAATATCTCCATTGCAGTGCACGTGATCCCAGACTCCTGGTACCCCGAACTCTCGCGCCTCCTGGCGCTCTCCGGGCGGCTCGGGGAACTCAGGTACTCGGAGCAGTTCAACATGGCGGCAATCTTCGTGCCTGGCAGCCTCCCTCCGTTGGTCCTGACCCTTACCATCCTGCACGAGCTGGGGCACCTGGCCGCCGGCGACCTCCTGATAGAATTCGACGAACGGCCCGACGAAGACGACTTTGACCCTGGTGAGGCCGCGTTCGAGACCCTCCCCCTCAAGAAGGGGAAGAAGCTCGCGCGAGGATACCCGTTCGCCAGGGAGTCGCTCAGGGAGCGCGAGGCCAATCTGAGGGCTTCGTACGCACTCTTCGCCGGCTGCCTGGGTGACGATAGCCCCCACGCCTACGACATGTACGACGTACTATGAGCGCGGCCCAACACCAGGCGCTCCTGCTCGGCGGCGTAAGCTTTGTGGCGTTCATCGTCTTTCTGTGCTTCCTCCTGTCATCGCGAGGGACCAAGTTCAGCGTCTTTGCAGCGTGCAACCTGCTCTTTGTGGCCATTATGTTCGGCGCCGTAGGCCTTATCGACCTCGCCGGCGGGCGCGCGGAGATCGTGGTGGCGGTCATGACGGAGTTGCCCGTGGTGCTCATAGTAGCGTGGGTGTGCCTCGCCCTGGCCGGCGGCCTCCCATCCCGACTCAGCACCCTCCCGGCGGAGCCGGTGGCGCGCAGGCCGTGGTTGCGGTCGGTACTGGTGTCGGCACCGCTCGTCCTGGGGGTCTCGGTCGGCCTTGCCACCGTCGTGGGACTGGTATGGCCATCTCCAGCCCTGCGTGTCTACGCCCCCGCGCCACCCCAGTTCGTAATTTTGAAGGGTTTGATCATGGCTCCCGAGGGGCTCTACGCTGGCGTTGCGGCCGTGGTTTTCGTGATGGCCGGACGGGCTCAGGGCATCAAACGACGCCTCTACTTCAAGAACCTGGCCTTCTCCGTGGGTATGGCGTGCATGGCCTCGATCGCGATAGAGTCGACGATCTTCGCCGGCTTGAGGGTCTGGTTCTCGGGCGAGGGCCGGCGGGCGCTCCTGGAGACGCTCAACACCCTGGAGGCATGCCTGGCCATCGCGTGCATCCTCGCCTTCATCGCCGGGCTCTCCTTGCGGTATACCCCCGCCGTCGCCGCATCACTTTTGTACAGGCTACAGTCAGGCTGGCTCCACGCCCAGGAACAGTTCGAGTCACACGAATGGCAGGCCGTCAGCTCCGGGGCGGCAGATCGATTGGCACACGCCTCCGCCGCCGTCGTAGAAGCGTGCCGCCTGAGGGGTTTGTCCACATCGGACACACGGAAAGCCCTGGCCACGATCCGGCTGGTGGCCGTCATGAGAGACCCTTCGAGCGAGACACAGCACATTACGCCCGATGCGGCGCGCAAGCTCTACGAGTTCCAGCAAGAGATCCTGTGCGACGATGTCCTGGCATCGAAGATAAGCTGGGCCGCAGGGTGGAGAGCACGCACCCACGAACCCCAGACGGTCAAGTCGGCGCCGCTGCACGACGCGCTAAAGGCCGCGCTCGAACTGGTCGACAATGACGGTGAGGGTGAAGGCGTACGAACGCCACCACTCTGGAACTACATAGTAGCCGCGAGCGCGGC
>JBKPNW010000187.1:0-18022 GCA_046732815.1 Actinomycetota bacterium
CCCCCACGACCCCGAGGTGCTCGGCATAGACTACCAGTTCATGGTCGGCTCCGAGCTCATGGTGGCGCCGGTCCTGGATGCCGGCGCGGACGCCGTGGATGTCTACCTCCCCGCGGGCGTGTGGGTCCACCTCTGGTCGAAAGGCAGATACGGCTCGTCGCAGCGCGGCGTCTACGAGACGGTCCCGGCGCCCCTCGGAGAACCCGCCGTCTTCCACAAGGAAGGTTCCGAAGAAGGCATCCGTCTCCGGGAGGAGCTCGGGCGGCGGGGGCTGCTGTGAGTGCAGAGGGGTAGAATAGGGGCGTTCTTTTCGTCCGGGAGACTACCATGAAGCGGGAGAACGTAACCAGCGGCACGGTGTGGGAGAGCAGGGTAGGCTACTCGCGGGCCATCAGGCGCGGGCCCTTCGTGTACGTCTCGGGGACCACCGCCACAGACGGGAGCGGCGGCTACGTCGGAATAGGGGATCCTTACGCGCAGACCGTCCAGGCCATAAACAACATCAAGGTGGCGCTTCAGGCCGTCGGTGCGGGGCTCCCCGACGTGGTGCGGACCAGGATCTACGTGGTCGACATCGACGATTGGGAGAAGATTGGCACCGCCCACGGCGAGTTCTTCGGCAAGACGAGACCCGTCACGAGCATGGTCGAGGTCAGCCGCCTCATAGCACCAGAGATCCTGGTCGAGATCGAAGCCGACGCCCTCATCGACCAACCGTAGGGGCCAGTTTCAAACCCGCTCCTATCCGATGACCGTTCTTCTCGGGATGACTTCTACGTCGTCGCCCGCCCCGCTCACGTTGCCGCGCCCAGGCGCAGAGCCTCGATCTCGCTCCCCCGGAAAACCGCCTCGGCGACGCCAGCCACCCGGTCTTCTGGCTCGACGCCAGCGGGCATCCAGACCTTCCAGGCAACGCCGTTTTGCGCGATCTGCTTTTTCGTCAGGTCCACACGAACGTCTCGCGCCAGGTGCTCCGTCACGAACGGATGTATACGTGTTCTTCCGCTGTAGCGGCCGCTCTTCGGGAAAGGACCCGAAGCGGTGAGCATCGCGTCTTCGGCGAAAAAGGACATCACAGCGTCGGGATCACGGCTCTTCCAGGCCTCCTCGAAGGCGAGGGCGGCGAGGAATTCTTCTGCCCGTACTTCGCCGTGAGAGATCAGGTCCCGGATAAAGTGCGGGTCACGGTTCAGCTTGGAGGCGGTGCCAAGGAAGCGCGAGAGGCGCGAGCGGGACAGTTCTATGACGCGCACCACGATCTGCTTGTACTCGCCGTCACGCGGGAGGCGGCCCTGCTCCAGCATCTGATCTATCTTCTCTATGAAACCGAGCTCTTGATACAAGGATAAATTTCCGGCGAGCTCGTTGCGCCGGTCCGCTATCTCGGCGACCGTCTTCGGCTCGTGCTCCGTCTCCCTTGGGTTTATCTGGATCACCCAGATCTCGTCCGGCCGCTCGTCGGTGAGCTCCTTGACCGGGGGGTTCTGCGAGAAGAGCCCGTCCCAGTAGGTGCCCCCATCGAATCGCACGGAGCGAAACAGTGTCGGGATGGCGGCCGAAGCGAGGATGGTTTCTGCGGAGATCCTGTCTCGCCGACTGTGGAATGCCTTGAACCGGCCGGAGAGCACGTCCACCGCGCCGACGAGCAACACGGGGTAAGAGTCTTCCGGCTGCACCCCTACTTCATCGAAGTCGACCCGCCGCTCGAGCATCCCCCTGAACTCGTCGAGTCCCAGCGCGGCGAATGGGTTGTAGTAGGGGCTGAGTGCCGGCGTCGCGAAGAAGTTCTGAAGGTTGCTCGCCCAAAGGATCCAGTCGTTGACGATCTGCTCGTGCGGCGCCGTGGCGGAGTTGTCGCGCCAGAAGGCGTCGAGATCCTCCACCGCTCCCGCAGCGTCACCCTCGCGCAGGTTGTGCCACGCCAGCAGCGCGCACACCGCCCCGCCGGAGGTGCCGCTGAGGGCGACCACCTCGTGTTCTTGCAGCCGCCCGGAGCGGAGGAGTCCTTTTAGGACCCCGGCGGTGAACGCCGTGTGGCTCCCGCCGCCCTGGCACGCTATGGCCACCCGCTTTTTGTTGCTAACTTCTTCCACAGGCTCCTCCGGATTTCGGCGTCAACTCACTGCCGGGCCAGCGACAGGCTACATGTTCCTGGATCTCACAGTGGAGGCCCAGTCTTTTCGGAAACGCTTATGGCCACCAGGTTGGCCAACCAGCGCGTCTCGGGAAAGATGTCGACACTCCAAAGCGGTTCGCAGGGGCACCTGCACCTGCAAACCGCGCCTTCAGTTGGCCGAAATGCTGACCAGGTCTAACGAACCCTGCTGGTCGCGCCGTGTCCCCTAACCCTGAAGCCAAGGACGATGAACGCCACCCCGAAGATCAGGGCGTAGAGGCCGATCAACCAGGTGAGGGAGAGCAGCCCGACGCCGGGCAAGACCGCCAGTAAGACGCCGAAGAGCACCGAGAGGGCGCCGCCGAGGACCATCATCCACTCGTTGTCTATCTCCCGCCGGAGCGAGATGGCCGACATGATCTCCAACACCCCGGTGAAGATGGCCCAGCCCGCGATGACGTAGAGCAACACCAGCGCCGTCAGGCCGGGCCAGAAGAAGGCGATCAGGCCAGCAACCACGCCGAGGACGCCCTCGGCCAGCAAGAGCCATCTCCTGGTGGCATCCGCTATCCCGGCGACGATGGTAAACACGCCACCCACCAGCGCGTAGGCACCGAAGAAGACGATGAGCACCCAGAGGGTCTCATTTGGCCAGAAGAGCGCGGCCAGGCCGAAGAGGACGGCGGCTATCCCTCTTAGAAGTAGCGCCCACCACAGACGGCCGGCGACGCTGGACAGCATCGGTTGCGGTTGTGCGACATCAGCCATGACTTTTCCTTTCTTCCGCGACGTCCTGCGCAAGCATGGTACGCCCGGGCGAGAGGGATCTGCATCACCCGGCGCGAGTTTCACCCGGGTGATCTTCTGCAAGGGACGGAGTGATGTGCACCGATTCCGGCGATCCTAGCCCCCGGTAGTGCGGGTGTTGAGGTCTACTGACCGCGGCGCAGATCTGTTCCAATCTGGAAAATAGCCGAGTGGCCAATTATAGGGAAAAATGTAACAATGTGCCTGCAATGAGCACGCCGGACGTCTCCGCACCCGCGGTCATCGAGACCAAGCTGCGTGTGCCTTCGCCGCGCCCCGAGCAGGTGCCGCGCCCCAGGCTTCTGGGGATGCTCGAGGTGGGGCTCGGTTGCAGGGTCACCCTCGTCAGCGCCCCGGCCGGCTACGGCAAGACCATTCTCCTGTCGCAGTGGTTGCGCTCGCGCGAAGAGGACGATGCCTTCGCCTGGGTCTCGCTCGACGAGCAGGACGACGAACCCGTCCGGCTGTGGCGGCACATAGTCGAGTCGTTGGGCAGGAGCGCCCTGGGAGAAGAGTTCGGGGCTGCGGTTCTCTCGGCGCTCAGCGTCGCCGGCACGAAGGTCTCTAGCACCGCACTCCCCATGCTCGTGAACGCGCTCGGGGGGACGGCGCAACGGGTCTTGCTGGTGCTCGACGACTACCAGTTCGCGACGGGCGAAGGGTGCCACGAGTCGATGGACTTCTTTGTCGAGCACTTACCGGAGAACGTGCATCTCGTCCTCTCGACCCGCTCCGACCCGCCGTTGCACCTCGGGCGGCTCAGGGCCCTCGGAGAGCTGAACGAGATCCGCACCGAGCACCTCGCCTTCACCGAGAGGGAGGTAGCCTCGCTCCTGAACGAGAAGCTGCTACTGCACGTCGGTTCCGACGACCTCGCGGTGCTGCTGGATCGCACGGAGGGTTGGCCGGCGGGGATCTACCTGGCCGTGCTCACTTTGGAAGGAAAAGTGAACGTGCATGCCTCGATCGCGTCCTTCGGGGGCAGCAACCGTTACATCCTGGACCTCCTGGGGGAAGAGGTCCTGGCCGGCCTTCCCGAGGACGAAAGACGGTTCATGCTCGAGACCTCGGTGCTGAGCAGGATGACGGGTCCGTTGTGCGATGCCGTGGTAGGCGGGGAGGGTTCTGGGGCGCTCCTGGATCGGCTCGCCCGCTCCAACCTCTTTGTCATCCCGCTGGACGATCACGGCGGGTGGTACCGCTACCACCACCTCTTCGCGGAGTTACTCCTCTACGAACTCAAGGGCAGCAGGCCAGACCACTTGCCCGTCGCGCACCGGCGGGCGAGCGAGTGGTTCGACGAGGCGGGAATGTTCGAGAGCGCCATACGGCACGCACTCGCCGGTGAAGACTACGAGCGGGCCGGGACCTTGATCTCGCGCCACTGGTTCCGGTACGCGATCACCGGCCAGCTCGCGAGCCTGGAGCGCTGGCTCGATGCGCTTCCCGCGGAGCTCATCGACCACGACGCGGCGCTCGCCATGGTGAAGGCACGGATCAGTGCCCTCCGTGGTCAGGGCGAAGACACCGAGCACTGGCTAAAGCAGGCGAGGAGCATCCCCTACAGCGGGCAACTCCCCGACGGCAGCGCCTCGGTCGAGTCGGAAGCCGCCTGCATCGAAGCCCTCTCGGGCTTCGGCGGGATAAAGAGCATGGTCGCGACCGCTGCGCGCTTCGCCGAGCTGGAGTCGGGGCAGCACGCGCCGTGGAGGACAGCCCTGGTAAAGATGGGCCTGGGACACAGCGCCTACCTGTCGGGAGATCTGACGAAGGCCAGGAAGTCGGCCGAAGAAGCGCTCGCGGTGATCGCCGAAGATCAATACCTGTGGCGGATCGGCGCGCTGTACGTACTGTCCCTGGTCGCCACGGACGAAGGAAGCCTGGATCGGGCCGAGTCCCTGGCGCGCGAGGCCCTCTCGCTGGCGGACCGTTTCGGGCTGCGGGGGATGCCCCAGGCAACGTGGGCCTCGGTCGCGCTAGGCCGCGCGCTCGCGGAGAAAGGAGAGCCGGACGAGGCCCAGACGGTACTGGAGGAAGTCCTCGCCACCCGACGAAAGATACCCGACCTTAGCCCCTGGCCCACCCCCCTCGCGCTGCTGGCGCTCGCAAAGGTACGCTCAGAGCGCGGAGACCGAAGTGGTGCCAGGACGCTTCTCCACGAGGCGCGGGAAATCGTCGAATCTTACCCCGACGCCGGCATCTTCCCCGATCTACTCGAACGCCAGGAGCGCGAGACAGGCAAGAAGAGGCAAAGAGAGACGGCGCTCGACGGAGAACTGACCGCAAGGGAGCTCGCGGTGCTGCGCCTCTTCGAAGGCGAGCTCTCCCACCGGCAGATAGGGGAGAACCTCTACGTCTCCCTCAACACCGTAAAGACCCACGTCAGGTCCATCTACCGCAAGCTCGGCGTCTCCTCACGCGAAGAGGCACTAGAACGTGCCCGCAAACGTGCGTTGATGTAGAGCTAGTCAGCACGCTCAGGCTTCGCCTTCGCTTGTCGGCACCTCAGCATTTCAGCAAGTCGTCCCGTAAGCTCGCCAAGAGCGTAAGACCAGATCGCCGCTGGTAGCGGTTCGTCGTGTGCGGCAGGGCAGCGTTCGGAACGGTAGAAGCTGAAATGCTGACAAGCGAGGGCCGATAGGCCCGGAGCGTGCTGACAAGGCGCGAAGCGCCGGGCTGACGAGCTCTAAATCACCCGGGTGAAACACGTCGGTGGGTGATGCCTGTGGAAACGCCCGGCCTTTATTATCCGGAAGCATCACATGGAGACTCATGGCAGACAGCGGACTCGCAAGGCCTACCGGATAGTGGTGCGCGCGGAGATAGGCGAGCGCTTCGCCGCCGCCTTCGAAGGGATGGATGTGAGGATCACAGAAGGGCGCACGATCATTTCGGGGGAGGTTGCCGATCAGTCCCAACTGCACGGGATCCTCGATCGCATACATGCCCTGGGACTGGAACTGGTGAGCCTGCAGCCCGTGCCCGAAGAAACCCAGAAAGGAGACGGGTAGCCTTGCGGAGGAGCCGACCGGGCTGGGAGGACGTCGGTACGCTGACGCCGCGATCGAGAAGGCACCTTCGTCTCCCGCGAGGTGTTCCCCGACCTCCTCTGCGTCGAGGCCCACGCAAGATGCCACTTGCACCAACTCTTCGCGGTTGTTCAGGTCTTTGCCCTCCGTAAAGTAGGCCAGGAACAGCGCGTCGGATTACGCGTCTATGAGCATCGCTTCCTCTCCTGTGGATCTCATCGTCAGTCCACCTTCTTCGTGATGGCGTGAAACCGCGCATACAAAGACGCGTCCCCGTCCATATAATCTCAAGCGGTAAGAGACGAGGAGATTATCATGAGTCGCCAGCGCGTAGAGCCGGGTCCTGGGCAGGAATCCGTCTGGGATTACCCGCGTCCGCCGAGGCTCGAGGACGTGGACAGGAAGGTCAAGGTCGTCTTCGGCGGCGTGACGCTCGCTTACACCACGCGGGCGAAACGCGTCCTCGAGACCAGTCACCCGCCCGTGTACTACATCCCCCCAGAGGACATCAGGATGGAGCATCTGGAGCCCTCGGCGGGGAGCTCACACTGCGAGTGGAAGGGACGGGCCGGCTACTACGACGTTGCGACGGAGGAACGCAAAGAGTCGCGGGCCGCGTGGTTCTACCCGGACCCTACGCCGTCTTTCGCTGGCCTCAGAGACTACGTGGCTTTCTACCCGTCGAAGATGGACGGGTGCTGGGCGGGGGGGGAGAAGGTCGAGGCGCAGGAGGGTGACTTCTACGGGGGTTGGATCACCCCCGACGTAGTCGGCCCGTTCAAGGGCGCCCTGGGAACCTGGGGCTGGTAGAGATCCATGGATGTCTCGAGCCTTCGCCAGGAATATACCAGCGCCGGCCTGCACGAAGCCGACGTAGACCCTGACCCCATTCTTCAGTTTCACGCCTGGTTCGAGAACGCCATCGAGGCGGACCTCCACGAGCCGAACGCCATGATCCTCGCCACTGCTACAGGAGGCGGAAGGCCCTCCGCCCGCACCGTCCTGCTCAAGGGCTACGACCAACAGGGTTTCGTCTTCTACACCAACTACGAAGGACGCAAGGCCGATGATCTCGAGGCGAACCCCGCGTGCGCCCTCCTGTTCTACTGGGGCGAGCTGGCGCGTCAGGTCAGGATCGAAGGCCAGGCCACCCGCCTCCCGGAGGAAGAGTCCGACGCCTACTTCGTGAGCCGTCCGCGCGGCAGCCGACTCGGGGCCTGGGCTTCCGAGCAGAGCCGGCCCATCGAGAACAGGAACGTTCTGGAACAGCGGGTACGGGCGCTCGAGATCGAGTACGAGGGCCGTGAAGTCCCACGCCCCCCATTCTGGGGCGGCTACAGGGTCGAACCCGACGCCATCGAGTTCTGGCAGGGACGCGAAAACAGACTCCACGACCGTCTCGTCTACGAACGCACCGGGGAAGGGTGGAAGATAGTACGCCTGCAACCGTAGAGCGATTCACAGAGGTATTGACCTACTGCGAATCACCCGTTCAGCCAAGAGCGGTCAGCTACAAGCGAAAACAAAGAGCTGACAAGCTGAAATGCTGACTTGCTGAAGTGCTCTAAAGACCCACCTTGCTGCTAAGATGCACATCGTTGCGTCTCGAATCGCGAAGAGAGGAGAGCCCTTGAAACTGGTCACGTATTCGGTGGATGGTGGAGGGTCGCGTGTCGGGTCTCTGGAGGACGAAGAGATAAGGCCCCTCGCCCACGAGGACATGATCGAGTTCATCGAGTACGGCGGGAGTCCCGAGCCAGGCGAGGACACGGTGCTGCTCGGGGAGGCGCGCATCCACGCTCCTGTACCGAGGCCCCACAAGGTCATCGGTATAGGACTCAACTACGAGGACCACGCGGCGGAGACGGGGGCGGAAATCCCCGAGAAGCCCATCGTCTTCGCCAAGTACGCGAACGCGGTTATAGGGCCCGGCGAGCCCATAAGGATACCCTCCATAACCGAGCAGGCCGACTACGAGGCCGAGCTCGCCGTTGTCATCGGGAGGGCGGCCCGCAACGTCTCCGAGCCCGAGGCACTCGACTACGTCTTCGGCTACACCAACGCGAACGACGTCTCCTCGCGCGACCTCCAGTTCTCCGAGGGCGGACAGTGGACCCGCAGCAAGTCCATAGATACCTTCTGCCCGCTAGGGCCATACATCGCCACCACAGACGAGATCGAAGACCCGCAAGATCTCTCCATACGCTGCATCCTGAACGGCGAGGTCATGCAGGAAGGGACGACGCAGAAGATGATCTTCCCGGTCGCCGAGCTCGTCTCTTTCCTCTCGCAGGGCATGACCCTGGTCCCTGGCGACATCATAGTCACGGGCACGCCCCCCGGCGTCGGCTCGGCCCGCGACCCGCAGGTCTGGCTCAAGGACGGAGACGAAGTCAGCATCGAGATACAGGGCCTAGGAACCCTGACCAACCCCGTCGAGGCGGACGCCTAAGCTGCTCTAGTAGCCCACGCAGGAAGAAAACCGTAGATCGTGCAGCGGTATTGCGAACACAGCTCACGGAAGCAAATCAAGCGATCCAGCAGGAGAGAGGGGACCTGGAAGGGTCGATAGATCAACTCCGGGCGGAGCTCGAGCTCGAACGTTCGAGAGGATTCTTTCGCAAACTCTTCGGACTCCGGCCACGTCAGGCGGAGAACCCCGAGGACACCAGAGAGAAGATGCGTGGGCGGCTGGGCGTCACGCTGGTGTACACTCTTATCGCCGTGGTGGTTGGTACCTACGCTTACCTCTTGATCAGTAATCTGAGTCAGAATGATCTCAACACTGTGATACCCATGGTTGGCGCAACCCTCCTGACGCCTCTCGTGGGGCTGATCGGCGCGGTTATGGGCTTCTACTACGGCGGTCAGACGGCCATGCAGGCGGCTTCTCAAACCGCCGAGGCTACCAAGACCGCCGCCCAAGCCGCCCGTGCCGTCCAGAGCGCCACGGCCGCTCAAATGATCGCCCAAACCACGGCACAAAAGGCCACTACTCCTCACGGTGCCGCCGTCGCCCAGGAGACCGCCGCCCAGATGGCTACGCACATGGAACCCGGAACCCCCACCAACGGAACGCCAGGCGGTGGCACTACGGCGGGAGGCCAGGCGTAAGCGTGCGGCGGGTGTGATCTGGACCCGCCGCACGTGGTTCGAAGATCGCCGAAAACTCGCCGTTGTATCTGCCCGGGGCCGTCCTGCCCCTGCGGAGGCGCCTCCTGTCTCCCCGGCCCGCCCCTCGAGGAGGTTCTCTGCTTTGTAGCCACCCCTCGCCCTGAACCTCGGACCTCTGGCGGCTGTAGAATTGTGGGTTGTCGAGAGGAGACGTTGGGGACAGATGGAACCGGGCAAGACATCATACCGGGCGGTAAGGGCGATCGGGGTGCTCTTGATCCTTCAGGTGATCGGGCTCGTCGTCCTCGGCGCCTACGAGTTCTTGCAGATCGACTGGAGGGGGATAGAGATGCAAGGCCGGCAGCATCGGGCCGTCGAAGCGGCGGTCTTCGCCCTCTTCATCCCCTCCGCCATCCTGACGCTACTCGCGGCGTTCAGCTTCCTCTTGCTGCACCAAAGGGGATGGCTTCTGGCCGCCATCGCGCAGGGTCTGAGCCTTGCGGTGTGCCTGTGGCTCTACGCCCTGTTCCAGCCCGGCTATGTCTACCCGATCATGGGCTACTGCGTTCTCATGGTCCTCTACCTCAACTCCCAGGAAGTGAGAGTGGTGTTCCAACCCAGACGGAGCCACAGAGTGTCGCATGAAAACTGAGCGCCCTGGCATCGAGAGCGCAACGGCCCTATCCCTGCTCCGCCGCTTCGAGCCGGTGATCCGCTCGACCAGGGGTGACAAGTTCTTCCCGATGGATGTCGAGCCCTACGTGCGGGCCTGCAGCCTCTGGGTGCAGAGTCCCGGCGAGGGAGCCAGATGCATTGTGCCAGGTAATGAGCTGACCCTGGACCGGCTCGCGCAACAGCCCATGGATGAGGCCGGGGCCGTGCATTTCCTCAAGTTCACGGATGAAGACGACCTCGGGCGCGACGCGCGCCTGTATCTGAAACGCGCGATGGACCGCCAGGGGTCGAGGAGGGCATTCCGGGCCGGGCGTGGACGTCTCGCCCGCGTCGGTTACTTCTCCCGCTTCGTCGATGCCCTGTACTCGATCGCGCTGCTCGCCCGCGGAAGGGTGCCTGGGGAATCGGCCGCCGCTGCCTCGGTGGCCTACGAGCGCATAATGGCCGAAAACGAACACTTCCGCTACCACGGACGAGTGCTGCGCCAGGGGGGTTGGATCGTCCTGCAGTACTGGCTTTTCTACCCTTTCAACGACTGGAGGAGCGGCTTTTTCGGCGCCAACGACCACGAGGCCGACTGGGAGAAGGTCTTCGTCTACCTCTCCGAGTCGGAAGATGTAGAGGTCAGCCCGGAGTGGGTGGCCTACGCGGCCCACAACTACACGGGGGACAACCTCCGTCGCCGTTGGGACGACCCCGAAGTCGATAAGGTGGGGGAGCACCCCGTGATCTACGTGGGCGCGGGCTCCCACGCCAGCTATTACGCGCCCGGCGAATACCTGACGGAGCTGACCCTCCCCCTGCCCAGACCTCTGGCGAGGGTGACTGAAGCGGTTCGGTCTTTCTGGAAGACGAGGCTGGGCCAGTACGTGGGGGACGGCGAAGACGGCGGTGGATACTTCAGCATCCCCTTCGTAGACTACGCGCGCGGGGACGGCCTGAGCGTGGGAGAGGGGGGAGACAGGGCGTGGGACGAGCCCAGGCTCATCACGGACCCGCCCCCCGACTGGGTCTCCGGCTACCGCGGTCTGTGGGGTCTCTACGCCAGGGACCCCTTCGAGGGCGAGGATGCCCCCGCGGGGCCGATGTACAACCGCGACAAGAGCGTCAGCCGCGCCTGGTACGACCCCGTGGGATGGGCCGGGCTGGACAAGGTGCCTCCCCCGACCGAGACGCTCGGGGCCATCCTCGAACAGCGGGATGACATCATCTCGCGCTGTGAGGCCCTGCGGGCCGAGATCGGCGACAAGAGTCGGCGACTCAAGAAGCTCGGCATCGAACTCGCGGCGATGCGCGACAGATCCCACCTCGACACGCCGTACGAAGAGGGGATGGGGCGCGTCGCCGAGCTCTCGGCAGAGCTCGACAGGCTCCGCGCCACACTTGCAACAGACGAAGCCATCTCCGAGTCGCTCCGGGAGTACGCCGACAGGCTGAGGGCGGGGGAGCGTGATCCGGCCCGCGCCCACATCTCGCGCGCCCACAGGCCGGCCTCCGAAGACGAGTTGAGGGTGAGCCGCGTGGCCGAGGCCTGGGCGGCCGTAAGCGTGAGCCTCATGCTCATCAGCTTCGTCGGGATAGCCATGTTCGAACGGGAACATTTGATCTCCATGCTCGTCTTCAGCATTGCGTTCTTCACGTTCGTCGAGGCCGGCTTCAGGGGCCGCCTCGTCAACGTAATCAGCAGTGCCAACATCGGGCTCGCCGTAGTCGCAACGCTCATCATCATCTACGAGTTCTTCTGGCAACTCGTAGTCGCCGGTGTGCTCGCCTTGGGCTTCTACCTCCTCTGGGACAACCTGCGCGAACTCAGAAGGTAGCAATGCCGCGCGAGACTCGGGCTCCGGTTAGAATGGGGACACCATGGCGCCCACAATAAGAGTAATAGTCGCAAAAGTCGGCCTCGACGGGCACGACAGGGGGGCCAAGATCATCGCCCGCGCCCTGCGTGACGCCGGGATGGAGGTCATCTACACGGGCCTCCACCAGACCCCCGAGCAGGTCGTCGAGGCGGCCATCCAGGAGGACGCCGACGCCATCGGCATCTCCATCCTCTCTGGCGCCCACATGACGCTCGTGCCCCGCATAATCGAGCTCCTGGAAGAGAACGAGGCCGAAGACATCCTCGTCTTCGTCGGCGGCACCATCCCCAAAGAAGACATAACAAGACTTAAAGAGCTCGGCGTCGGCGAAATCTTTACCCCGGGAACACCGACGAAGAAAGCTGTAGAGTATGTCCAGCAGGCACTGCCTGCTGGAACATAGCTAGTCAGCATCTCAGCACGCCGCCGGGCTTCGCCGGGCGGCTTGTCAGCCGGTCAGCAAGAGAAAAAGCTGAAATGCTGAAGTGCTGACTTGCTGACTAGCTGCCGACCGGAGGGAGGCAAATGGACTACGTCACGATAGATTACGACGATAGCGTAGCGGTCCTGACCATCGACCGCCAGGAGAAGTTGAATGCTTTGGACCCCCAGGTGGTCGAGGAGATCGGGCAGGCGCTGCTCGAGCTCGAGGCCGAAGGACCGCGCGCGATCGTCGTTACGGGAGCGGGCGAGCGGGCGTTTATCGCGGGGGCCGACATCGGGGCCATGAGCGTCATGAGTCCCCTCGAGGCCAAGCGCTTCTCCGAGATCGGGCACGCCGCGATGGCCCTGCTCGACAGGAGCCCCATCCCGAGCATAGCGGCCGTAAACGGCTTCGCGCTCGGCGGGGGTTGTGAGGTCGCGCTCGCCTGCGACATCAGGATAGCCGCCGAGAACGCGACCTTCGGCTTCCCCGAGGTCGGCCTGGGTATACTCCCCGGCATGGGCGGCACCCAGCGGCTGCCCCGTCTGGTCGGGCCCGCGCTGGCCAAGGAGTTGATCTTCACCGGCCGCCGCATAAGCGCCGAGGTGGCTAGAGAGCTAGGCCTCGTAAACCGCGTCGTCGCCGAGGGCGAGGCGTTGAACGCGGCCAGGGAGCTCGCGGCCGAGATCTCCGCCAACGGTCCCCTCGCCGTAAGGCACGCGAAGTCGGCCGCGAACCGGTCGCTCGACGTCGACCTAATAAGCGGCCTGGAGTACGAGGCGGACCAGTTCGCCCTGCTCTTCGCCACCGAGGACGCCCGCGAGGGCATGAACGCCTTCTCCGAGAAGCGCAAACCAGGGTTCCAGGGACGATAGCCCGCGAGACCAAAATCCGGGTCCGCTACGGCGAGATAGACGCCCAGGGTCACGTAAACAACGCCACCTACCTCTCCTACTTCGAGGTCGGGCGCGTAGAGTGGCTGCGCGCCACCGGCCACTCCTACAAAGAGATGGAGCGCACGGGACGCGGCCTCGTCGTCGTAGACGCCCTCCTCCACTATCGCAGACCGGCCTTCTTCGACGACGAACTCACCCTGAGCACGCACCTCGCCGAACTCGGCAAAGTCTCCCTCCGCTTCGACTACAAAGTGCTCAGAGATGGAGAGCTGCTCGTCGAGGGCCACACCCGCCACGCCTGCGTCGACCTGACCACAGGTAAACCCGTAAGGATGCCAGAAGAACTCCTCCGCCTCGCACCAGGGAAGCCGTAATACGGACGCCGAAGCCGGCTCGAGGCACTGCCACCCCGTCCGACCCCGAGGGCGATGAGGTACCCCCACGTCCAGGGGTCTAGGATCCTGGACATCAGCTCGAGCCGCTGGTCCTCCAGAGTCGAGGCGTCGTCGAGTATGTAGGGTTTCATGGTGTTCGCCGCTATCTCTACAGTGCATTAGGGCTCAGCCCTAATGCACTGAGCGCCATCAGCTTTCTGCCCTCAGCCTTTTGTTCTTGCCGAAGGCTGTCAGGCCGCGGATCGCGTGCCTCGCAACAATTGACTTGCCCCGCGGCGCCCCGACATCGCTTCGCCGCGGCGGCATCACGAGCTCGTAGAGCACTTCGAAAGCGGTGAGAACTTCCTCGATGTCGTGGCGGGCGATGATGGCGAGGCTCTTACGTCCCATGGCCGCCCGCCTTTCCTCGTCTGTGAGGATCTCCGCGAGGCGGCAGGCCAGAGCGTCCACGTCGCCAGGCTCGAAGAGGTGGCCGTTGGCTCCTTCGTGGACCAGGTGCGGAAGGGCCCTTGCGTCGGCCGCGATCACCGGTTTGCCGGTGGCCATCGCCTCCATGGTGGCTATGCTCTGTAGCTCGGCGATACCGGCGTTGCAGAATACGTCCGAGGCCGCGTAGGCGCCGGGCAACTCTTCGTCCTTCACGAAACCGGTGAAGGTAACGTGGCCTCTTACGCCTTCCGCCTCGGCCAGCTCGATCAGCCGCCGGCGCTCGTGGCCGTCGCCGACGATCACGAGCTGTGCGTCAACGGACTCGCGCACCTGGGGGAGGGCGCGTATGAGCTCGTCCACGCGCTTCTCGGCGTCGAGCCTCCCCACGTACGTGCAGGTCGGTCGCCGCGGTATGCCGTGCCTCCGCCTGAAGGCGTCGCCGTCGTTGTCCGGATGGAAACGCGAAAGGTCCATCCCGTTGGAGACGGTGAGCACCGGTCCCTTCACACCCTTCTCCTCGGCCAGACGGGCTGCGAAGGGGGTCGGCGCGGTGACCACGTCGGCCCGGTTGAACACGCTCGCGAAGTCGCGCCAAGCCCACCTCACGACCGCCTCCTCGGCCCTCTCGGGCAACTTCAGGTAGAAGACGAGGTTGTCGGGCATGAAGTGGTTGGTGGCGATGACCGGGATGCCGAGCTCCCTGGCCGTGCGTACCAGGGCTCGTCCGATTAATAAGTGACCCTGGACGTGTATGACGTCGGGCTTTACGCGCTCCACTTCGCGCAGGACGCGACGGTAGAGGAACGGAGGCGGAGAGAACCTGATGGGCGCGTGTAACGGGACGGGCACCGAACGCATCCGATGCTCGACCACCCCATTCCGGACCGCCACCTCCGTCCGAAAGCTTCTGGATGCGCACATCACGTGGACCGCGTGTTCCTTTCGCGCGAGTCCCTCCGCCAGGCGTCGGGTAAAGTAGGCGGCTCCGTTGACGTCCGGAGGATAGGTGTCGTTACCGAGCAAGATCTCCATCGTCATCCTCCTTGGAGGTTCGATTAGACAAAATGCGGACCGTCACAAACACGGCCAGCGCCAGTGCGATCAGTACCACGAACGCCGAAGTTCGATCGAGGTACCGGATGGCCCGCTCCCCGAATAAGAAACCGAGGGTCATCAAGACCGCGGCTCTGGCCAGGGTCGCCGCCGCGTTCCAGGCCAGGAAGCGCCCGTAGCCCACCCTCGCCAGGCCGGTGGCGACCATCACCGGTATCGCTACCGCGTCGACGATCTTCGCCCCGATCAGGGCCCTCGCCGCGTTCCTGCGGACGTCCTTCTCCAACCTCGCCAGCCTCTCTTCCGTCAGGCCGAAGCGACGGATGAGGCGCCGGGGACGCGGCCGGCTTCCGGAACGCCCCAGGAGATAATAGAGGGTGTCCGCGGTAAGGTCGGCTCCGACGGCGATCGCGTAGACGATGGGCCAGCTCGCGAAACCTGCAGCGACCATAAAGCCGGCGCAGATGGTTGTCAGCGGCCCTTCCAGCATCACCAGCGGGAAGAGCAGCAGGTAGGGGTGTGCCTCCAGCAACGACAGGACGTTATCCATAACCGACCATTCTACCGCCCCTTTGTATTCACACTCGGATGGCGGGTCTCGCGGGACTTACAGCTCGGAGTCGTGCTCGCGATAGCCCTGTTGACCAAAGAGGTGCGCCATGCCCGGCGGTGAGGGGCCGTGGACCTCTGCTAAACTCTGGCCCTGTGAACCCTCTCCTCGAACAGCAAGCCTACCGGCTCTCCGAAGCCGGGGTCGCGGGTAATCGCACCTCCCACGGGGCCGAGAACAACCTCCACAAGATAGGGCTGCTCCTCGAGCACGACGAGTCCAACACGTTCGGGATGGAGGACCTGCTGCAGGGCGTGGACTTCGGGGAGGCCTACGATGCAGTCGCCCATCAGATCGGCAACCCGCCGGACAAGGAGGAGAATGCGGGACGGGGGTGCATAGACCCGGCACGCACGGCGGCGGGCCTGATCGAGGCGGGAAGGCGCGTGGGCTCCGTCGCAGGGTCGGGTGGGCGTCTGATCTTCGCCACGGGACATCCAGGGGCCATGATCCTCTACTACCTCGGGCTCGCTCGGTGGGCGCAAGAGCTGGGCGGCGACGTGCTCACCGTCGAGACTCGCGGGCGCTACGAACGCGGTGTGTCGCTGGACTGGGCGGAGTCGGTAGCCACCCTCGGCGACGGGGCCAGCCTGTTCCACACCCACGCCCCCGAGCCCATGCGGGACGTCTTGTGGCAGACAGGGGCGGTCGACCTGGTGGTCGCCGACCACGGTTTCGCGGGGGCCGCGATCGCCGCCGGTATGCCCACGGTCGTAGTGATGGACACCAACGATCCAGCCTTCGCCGTGGTCGCCGGACGCGGCGCTGACGTGACGGTCGTGCCCATGGACGACAACCGTCCGCTGAACGCCTACGTAACGGCGCTCGACGTTGTCCGAAAGAGCGCCTGATGGGCAACCCGCAGGATCTCTTCCGCGACGTATAACCCACTACCCCGTCATTCCCGCGACAGCGGAAATCCACCGCGCAATACACCCGGCACTTCCAAGCGGAGGCTGTCACGGTAGACCAGATTAATTCGTCATATTCGTAGAGTGGGATGCTTAGTAGAAAGCACAGAAGCCGTTTTCGGAGGACGTCCCAGGAAGGCGAGGTGGGACCATGGTAGACCGCCTCGAGGTTTTCGACCAGAACAGGCCCTTGTTGTTCTCGATCGCCTACAGGATGATGGGGAGTGTTATGGAGGCCGAGGACGCGGTGCAGGAGGCCTACGTGCGCTGGCAACAGGCCCCCGAAGGCGAGGTTCGCTCTCCCACCGCCTACCTCTCGACGGTCATTACCCGTCTGTGCATCGACAGGTTGCGCTCCGCCAGGGTACGCCGCGAGCAGTACGTCGGCCCCTGGCTGCCCGAACCGGTGCTCGGAGAGCGGGCCGGGGAGGTCGCAGACAGGGCCGAGCTCGACGATACGCTCTCGATGGCGTTTTTGGTCTTGCTCGAGAGCCTCACCCCTGTCGAGCGGGCCGTGTTCTTGCTGCGGGAGGTCTTCGACTACGAGTACGCGGAGATAGCGTCCCTCGTCGGAAAGAGCGAGGCCAACTGCCGTCAGATCTCACGCCGCGCCAGGCAGGCGGTGGCGGCCAGGCGGCCCCGCTTCGAGAGCTCCCCCGAGCAGGAGGAACGCCTGATGGAGGGCTTCCTCAAGGCCAGCCTCGCCGGCGATATGAAGACTCTGCTCGCGCTGCTCTCCGAGGACGTGATCCTCTACTCTGACGGTGGGGGAAAGACGCGCGCCGCGCTGAACCCCATCTACGGCGCCGACAACGTCGCCAGGTTCCTCACTGGCATACTGGGCAACATCCCGCCCGACTTCGCCGTGAGGCAAACGCGCGTCAACGGGAGGCCTGGCCTCGTCGGCTACTTCGGGGACGGCAGTGTCCAGAGCGTCGCGAGCATCGAGGTATCGGAGGGGAGCATCACGGCCATCCGGCTCGTCGTCAACCCCGAGAAGCTCGAGAAGGTGCCGCCGCTCGAGCAGACAGAAGAAGACGAGGGACCAGGATGAACCCGCCGCAGGTCCTCGTCACGGGAGGAACGGGGGTGCTGGGCCACCGCGTGGTAGAGCGGCTCGGCTCCGAGGGCGTCTGGGCGCGGGTCTTTAGCCGGAGTGGCAGGCCAGGCACCATAAGAGGGGACCTCCTCACGGGAGAGGGGCTGAAGACGGCTGTAGAGGGCGTCGATACCGTAATCCATTGTGCGTCCAGCCCCTTCCGCAAGGCCCGCCAGGTAGACGTCGAGGGGACAAAACGCCTGCTTCAGGCCGCCGCCGAGGCCGGAGTCTCGCATCTCGCCTACATCTCCATCGTCGGTATAGACCGGGCCCAGTCATACCCTTACTACCGGATAAAGCTCGAGACCGAGCGTGTCGTCGAGGCCGGTCCGATCCCTTACACCATCCTGCGGGCGACGCAGTTCTACGACCTCGTCTTTATGGTCATGCGGTTCCTCGAGCGGTTACCCGTGATGGCGGTCCCCAAACGGTTCCTCGGTCAGCCCATAGACGCGGGTGAGGTCGCCGGACGCCTGGTAGAACTCGCGCTCTTCGGGCCCGCCGGGCGCGCTCCCGACATCGGCGGACCCGAGGTGAGCACCATGGCCGGCGCCGCCCGAGACTACTTGCGGGTCAAGGGAAGCCGGCGGAGGGTCATCGAG
>JBKPNW010000188.1:0-35064 GCA_046732815.1 Actinomycetota bacterium
GACCCGATACGGAGGACCGGGCCCCGCAGCCTGCACGGCCTC
This sequence comes from Actinomycetota bacterium, assembly GCA_046732815.1. Taxonomy (GTDB): domain Bacteria; phylum Actinomycetota; class Rubrobacteria; order Rubrobacterales; family Rubrobacteraceae; genus Rubrobacter_D. The sequence continues at coordinate 43 of JBKPNW010000188.1, forward strand.
ATCCACGACGCGGCCTTCGTGATCTTCGTCCTCGCCTTCCTGGTAGCCCTGTTCTCGCTGTGGCGGAGGTTCGAAGGTTATCCTCGTTGGCGAGTCCACGCACGCTACACCCTGGCCACGGGGATACTAGCGATACTGTTGCTCTTGCTGCCGGGTGTGGCGTACTACCTGTTTATCGTCACGCTGCTCGCCTGGATCGAGCTCACCGCGATACGCTTGTGGCGTCCCTCTTAGCCCTCGAAGGTTGGCCCGACACGCACAATACGCAATAGAATCTGTCGAAAATGCCTCGGGTAAGCTATGGGAGCAGGGACGCAACGCTGGAATTGATGATCGCGAAGAAGGGAGCGGCGGCGTGGAAGCGGAGAGCTCAGGCGGAGATAGAGGAACGGTGGACCCCGAGGAGGTCTTGTCCTACTGGTTCCCCGAAGACCTGGCCGACGCCGATCTGGAGACGCTGCGGCGGCACGGAAAACGGTGGATGGCCGGCGGTCCCGAGATCGACACCGAGATCACCGAACGATTCAGCGCGCTCTTGGAGCGGGCCAGACGTGGCGAGCTCGACAACTGGGCAGACACCCCGCGAGGACGCCTGGCGCTCATCATAGTGCTGGACCAGTTCTCCCGGAACGTCTACCGCGGTTCGCCCCTCTCCTACTCCCAGGACGAGAAGGCCCTCGGGCTGGCCCTCGAAGGCATCGACTTGGGGATGGACCGCGAACTGACGCCCGCGGAGCGAAACTTCTTCTGGCTGCCGCTTGGCCACTCCGAAAACCTCGCCCTCCACGAGCGCACCGTCCGCTACGCCGAAGAGCAGGCGGCCCACGCCCCGCCGGGCCTCGAGCCGATGTACGAGTTCGGTATCTCCCAGGCAAAGGCCGCCCGCAGCGTCATTGCGCGCTTCGGTCGCCACCCGCACCGCAACGAGATCCTCGGCCGTGCCTCCACGCCGGAGGAACTCGAGTACCTGCGGACCGAGACGCCCCCACACCTGCGCCAGCTACCCTTCTGAACCCTCGTATCGCCCATGACGTGGGTGGGGAACAACGCACGCTCCTTGACAGGATTTACTCGATAATATATTATCGATAATTGGTAGTGAGGAGGAAGGCAAGGAGGAAGCATGGGCGAGGCTGGTGTTGAGGTACTTGGCAATCGGTTTGGAGAAGGGGACTTTCCTGTAGAGTGGAAAGAGGGCGAGAAGGATCTGTTCTGGATCCTCGACGACCTTCATTGCCCGAACCCCGTAAGCCCGATGTTCTTCGATATCGGGGGATGGTGGCTCACTTGCGACCACATGTTTCGCAGGTTCGGCACCCCTTTCGCCTCCGACTGGATCGCCAAGCGGGTGAACGGCTACCTCTACACGGCCGCCGTCCCGGCCGACCCGTCGGCCTACGGGGAGGCGAGCGAGTACGGTAGCCGTTACGTACCTCGGGTGCCCGAGGGTGGCGAGTACGCGGGTAGGATCGGCGCTTACCTTGGCGCGGTGCTGCCGCACTACGCGTACAACTTCCTGGATTGGTGGCGCGAGAGGCTCAGGCCCGAGATGGACCGCAACTTCGCCTACCTCGACGGTCAGGACACAGGGAGCATGGACATGGTCCAGCTCGCCGTCCTGCTAGAAGACGCCATAGACATCCACGACCGGCACTGGAAGATCCACTGGATGCTCAACTTCGCCCAGTTCTCGGCGACCACGGCCCTGAACGCGACGATCGCGGAGGTCAAGGGCGAGGACGACCAGGGACTCGTGGGCAGGCTGCAGAGCTCCACCGAGGACCGCAACTGGGACGCCGTCGAGGACCTGTGGAAGATGAAAGAGGAGATCAAGGGCGACGAGGAGCTACAGCAGGCTTTCGAGGCCGACACCGCGGCCGGGATCGTGGAGGCCTTGAACGGCACGGAGCGCGGCAGGCGCTTCGTCTCCGAGCGGCTCGAGGCGCACCAGCAGGAGTTCGGCTACAAGGCGATCTGGGCCCACGAGTTCCAGTACCAGACCTGGAAGGAGAACCCGGCTCCCATCCTGGAGGCCGTAAGGGGCTACCTCGCAACTGACTACGATTACCCGAAGGCCATCCAGGCCGTCAGAGACGACCTCGAGGCCGCCAAGCGGGAGCTCATGGACGACGTCTCCGAGGGCAGAGACGAGCTCCAGAACGCGCTCGACCTCTCCTTGCGCATGAACCCGCTGACGCCGGACCACCACTTCTACATCGACCAGGGCACCAACGCCCGTGTGCGGCTCGTTCTTATCGCCATCGGCGAGAAGCTTGTGGAGGCGGACCTTCTCGACGATCCCGAGGACGTGATGTTCCTCCGCTACAACGAGCTGCGGGTCCTCATGTTCGACCCCGAGCAGATCGACGCCCGCGAGACGGTCTCCGACCGGCGCGACGAGCAGGAGGACGCCTACGAGATGCGGCCACCCGAGTGGCTCGGCACGGCCACCCAGCAGGCCCTGGACTTCCCGTACAACGCGCTCTGGGGGTTCCCCGAGAAGTTCTACAGGGAGCCCTCCGAGAAGACGGACGAGGTCGTCGGCCTCGGCGCGTCGGCCGGCGTGATCGAGGGCACAGCCCGCGTCGTCACCTCCATAGAGGAATCCGACCAGGTCGAAGAGGGCGACGTCTTAGTCTGCCGGATGACGAACCCGGCCTGGGTGGTTCTCTTCACCAAGGTCAGCGGTCTCGTCACCGACGCGGGGGGTACCGTCTCCCACCCCGCGGTCGTCTCCCGCGAGTTCGGGATACCGGCGGTGGTAGGAACCTCCGACGCCACCAGGAAGATCAAGAGCGGAGACCACCTCAGGGTCAACGGCTCCAGCGGCGTCGTGGAGATACTCGCGTGAGCCTGACCCGCACCGTGCTTAGGGAGCAGATTCGGGAGCTCCTCCTGGAGCGCATCCTGGGCGGTGAGCTCGAGGCCGGAGACCGGATCGTCGAGCTCCAGATAGCGCAGGAACTCGGTACGAGCCAGGCGCCGGTGCGGGAGGCGCTCAGGGAGCTCCAATCGCTGGGGTTCGTCGAGCACGAACCTTATAGAGGGACGCGCGTGCGCAGGATCTCCGCAGAAGAGCTGGCCGAGATCTACCCCGTGCGGGCCGCACTGGAGGAGCTGGCGGCCCAGGAAGCCGCAGGCAGGCTCGACGGGAGGGTGGCTGAGCTCGAAAAGGAGTTCGAGGCCATGCGGGGGGCCGCCGCCAGGGACGACCTGCAGGACCTCGCCGCCCACGATGCTACGTTCCACCGCCTGATCGTCGAGGCCGCCGGCAACAGGGTTCTCCTCGATACGTGGAGGACCCTGCGGGTCGAGGCGCGCGTGGTGGTCACGGCCTTGAAGACGGACATAGACCTCAACGAGCTGGCCGAGCTGCACCGGCCCCTGCTGGAGGCGCTGAGAGAAGGAGCGCCGGAGCAGGCGGGGGACGCCCTCCGCCAGCACTTCGAGCTGTTGCGAACGATGATGAAGAGGGGAGAGAACGTATGAGCACCATCGTGGACCTCTCGATGCCCATGCACAGGGACATGGTGACCTTCCCACGTATCAACCCGCCCCAGATGCTGATGTTCGATTCCTGGGAGGATTTTGCGAAGGGCGTGGGGGCGGACAAGTACGGCGTGGACAAGCTGACGGCCTCCTACACCATCATCCAGAGCGACCACGCAGGCACCCACATGGACGCCCTCAAGCACATCAGGCCCGACGGCCCTGGCGCGAGCGAGATCCCCCTGGAGTACTGCTTCTCCGACGGGGTCGTGCTGGACTTCCGCCACAAAGAGTACGGGGCCGGCATAAGCGCCGCCGAGATAGACGAGGCTTTAGACAAGATCGGCTACGAGCTCAAGGAGAAGGACATCGTCCTGATCCAGACCGGGGCGTCGGCCTACAACGACGACCAGGAACGTTACCTCCGCGACCACTGCGGCATGACAAGGGAGGCCACGCTCCACCTCATCTCCAGGGGCGTCCGCATGATGGGCATAGACGCCGTTACCTTCGACCCGCCGGTGTGGGCGATGTTCGAGCGCGAGCAGTTCTGGGAGGCCCACCGCGTGATGTGGGAGGAGGACTACTGGCACCTGGAGAACCTGACGAACCTCGACCAGCTACCTCCCCACGGCTTCAAGCTCTCCGTGCTCCCCATCAAGTGGGTCGGGACCACGGGAGCCCCGGTCCGTGCGGCGGCGATCATCGACGACTGAGAGACTCGAAGGACGATCCACGATGACCGAACGCAACACAGAGGAGACGAAAACGAACCAGGGACAGAAAAGTGCCGTGATCTGGTTTGCCGACGAGGCTTGCCAGGATGTGGGCCTGGCCGGCGGCAAGGGGGCTAGCCTGGCCCGCATGAGCGCCGAGGGCCTGCCCGTCCCGCCCGGTTTCGTCATCCCCTCTTACGTGCTCGCAGAATCGCTGGACACGGAGAGGATGCTGGAGCTCGCCGCCACCCGGTCGGCAGAGGGGCTGCAGGAGCTTGTGAGTCGGTGCCAACCCCCGACCGAGGAGATCACGGCCTCCTACGAAAGCCTCATCGAGGCAAGCGTGGGCGACGCGAGGGTCGCCGTGCGGTCCTCCGCCGTCGCCGAGGACTCCGAGGCGGCGAGCTACGCCGGCCAGCAGGAGACCTACCTCTTCGTCGAGGGCGCGGAGGAGGTCTGCCGGCGGGTCGTGGACTGCTGGGCTTCGTTCTTCTCCGAACGCGCTCTCTTCTACCGCTCGGAGAAGGGTTCGCTGGATGACCTCCGCATGGCCGTGGTGGTGCAGGAGATGGTGGACCCCGAGAAGTCCGGCGTAATCTTTACCGTGGACCCCGTCAGGCGTCGCCGCGACCGGATGATCGTCGAGTCGGTGCGCGGGATCGGCGAGCAGGTCGTCTCCGGCGAGGTGACCCCTGACCAGTACACCCTGGACCGCAAAGGGAACCTCAAACGCCAGAAGATCATAGGCGAACGCGTCCTCACCGATGGGGAGCTCTCGAAGCTCGGCGAGCTCGGCAGGCAACTCGAGGACAGGCACGGGGCCGCGCAAGACATCGAGTGGGCGATCGTCGGGGAGGAGATCTTCCTCCTCCAGTCCCGCCCCGTTACCACCATGTAGGCGCCCCGACTGCGTAGAGAGGACCGCCAGGATGCCGACCACAGCGCCCGAGTGGCATGAGCCAACTTCGCTCGAAGAGGCGCTCGCCTTGCTCGCCGAGCACGGGGACGAGGCGACCGTCGTCGCGGGCGGCTCCTTCCTCGGGATCATCATAAACCAGAGGCTCCTCGCCCCGACCCGTCTCGTCGCCCTCAGAAAAGTCCTCGACCTCGACTACATCGAGGCCGGCGACGGGATGCTCAGGCTCGGGGCGATGGCGACCCACCGCTCCGTCGAGCGGCACGGGCTCGTGCAAGAGGGTTGGCCAGCGCTGGCGTTCGCCTTCTCCGTCGTTGCCAGCCCCAGGGTGAGAAACCAGGCGACGGTCGGCGGGGTCGTGGCCGACGCCGACTACGCCTCCGACCCGCCCTCGATGCTGGCCGCGCTCCGGGCGCGCGTCGTGGCCAACAGCGTGCGCGGGGAGCGCGAGATCCCGATGGACGAGTTCATCCTCGGCCACTACGCGACGGCCCTGGAGGAGGACGAGCTCGTCACGGAGCTTCGCGTCCCGCACAGATCGGGGCCCTCGGTCTACAGGAAGTTCCGGAGCCGCTCCAGCGAAGACCGGCCTTGCGTCTCGGTCGCGGCCGCGCGGGACGATGGAGACCTCAGGGTCGTCGTCGGCGCGGTTGCGGACAGGCCGCAATACTTCCCGGAGCTCTGCTCCCTCGCAAGCGGAGAGAAGATAACGAACGAGCTGGCCGCGGAGATCGGGCGTCGTTACGCCGAAGAGGTAGAGCCTCTCTCCGACTCGCGGGGCTCCGAGCGCTACCGCAAGCGCGTCATCGCCGTCGAGGTCAGGCGGGCGCTGGAGGACCTTGGGGATGACTGACGCACGCGTAACCGGGGCCGTCCGCTACTCGCACGACGTGCGGGCGGAGGGGATGCTGCACGCCCGCCTGGTGAGGTCTTCCGTAGCCCACGCCCGGATCGTCTCCGTCGACGCCTCGTCGGTACCCGACGGCGGCGTCGTGCTGACGCCCGAAGACGTCGCTGACCTCGGCAGGTACGGGCCACAGATAAAGGACCAGGAAGTCCTTCCGCAGGAGAGAGTTCGGTACGCCGGGGATGTCGTCTGCGCCGTCGCCGCCGAAACCCCGCAGCAAGCCGACGAGGCCGTCGACCTCGTAGAAATCGAGTACGAGGACCTGCCTGCGGTCTTCGGCGAGCTGGAGGCGTGCGCCGAGGACGCGCCGCTGGTCCACGACCAGATCCACCTCTCGAAGAACGACGCCGCGTACTTCGGCATCCGGCCCCAGCAAGGGACGAACATTTGCCACCTGTTCCGCATCCGCCACGGCGACGTCGAAGCGGGTTTCGCGCAGGCCGACGCCGTGGTCGAGGAGACCTACCGGACGGCGGGTGCGACGCACGCCCCGATGGAACCCCACGCTGCGCTCGCCTCCTGGGAAGGGGACAGGCTCGTCGTAGAGACCGGTACGCAGACCCCGTTCAACATGCGGATGGACCTCGCCGGGCTCTTCGGCCTCGAAGAGGAGAAGGTCAGGATCATCTCGCCCCCCATGGGAGGGTCGTTCGGGGCGAAGACCTTCATCAGGACGGAGGCGATAGCGGCGTGCCTCGCCCGGAAGGCCGCAAGGCCCGTCAGGGTCGTGCTCGGGCGCGACGAGATGTGGATGACGCTAAACCGCCATCCGGCCACGATCAGGGTGAAGATCGGGGCGAAGAGCGAAGGGACGCTCGTCGCCTGCGAGGTGGAGTGCTGGGCCAACACAGGGGCCTACGCCGACTGCGGCCCCGGCGTCGCCCAGAAGATGGGCTTCGCCGCCCCCGGCCCGTACCGCATCCCGAACGTCCGCGTCGACTCCCGCGCCGTCTACACCAACCTGCCCCCCAACGGTGCCTTTCGCGGCTACGGACAGATGCAGTCCACCTGGGCGAGGGAGCGCACCATGGACCTCCTCGCGCGGAAGCTCGGGACGGACCCGCTGGGGCTGAGGATGAAGAACCTCCTCAGGGACGGGGACACCTACTGTACCGGCGAGACCATGCACGACGTGCACTTCGAGAAGCTTCTGCAGGACGCCGCGGACGCCGTGGGCTGGTCGGAGGGCAGGGAGAACAAGGGGCTCTGCGTCATGCTCAAGGGCATGCAGACCCCGAGCCGGGCCTCCATAGCGGTCGAGGACAACGGGGACGGGACCTACACCGTCCGTTGCGCGACGGCCGAGATGGGCCAGGGCGCGAAGACCGTCATGCGCATGATGGCCGCCGAGATGCTCGGCGTCGACGTGGAGAAGGTAGCCTGCCCCGACCCTGACACCGACGTCGTGCCCTACGACACCCGCACGACCTCGAGCCGCTCGACGCACATGATGCACCGGGCCCTCGAGGTCGCCGTCGCCGACCTGAAGAAGAACGGCGGTCGCGGCTGCGGTGAGGTCGTCGACGAGGGGGGGCTTGACCCTGACACCGGCCAGGGCGTGGCGTCGTCGCACTGGCACCAGGGGGCCGCGGCCGCCGAGGTCGAGGTCGACGAGGAGACCGGCAAGTTCAGCGTCCTCAGGCTGCACGCGCCGATCTACGCGGGCCGGGTCATAAACCGCCCGGCGGCCGAGCTCCAGAACGAGGGTTCCATGATCATGGGCCTCGGTACCACCCTCTTCGAGAGCAACGAGTTCTCTGAAGGCCAGGTCACCAACGCCAACCTCTCCGACTACAACATCCCCGCCTCAGGCGACATACCCGCGGCGCTCTCCCACGAGTTGGTCGAACGCGAGGGCGGAGAGGTCCAGGGTCTCGGGGAGACGGCGCTCCCGCCGGTCCCGCCCGCCATCGGCAACGCCCTCTACTCCCGCGGCCTGCACGTCAGGGAGCTGCCGATCTCCGCGGAGCGTGTCCTCGACGCCGTGGACGCCCGCGACGAAGCCTCCGCGATGGCCGGGGCGCATCCCGTGTCCGCCAAAGGGCACGAGGGGGACAGACCGGGCGAGAAGGTCTTCGCCGCCGGAACGCCCGGCGCCTCGGACGGGAAAGCCGCCGGACTCTTCGCCGGGGCCAGGAGGCTGGCCACCTCGGGGTCGTCGAAGCTCTTCTTCGGGACGCTCGGGGTGGGACTGGTGCCGATACTTCTCATCTGGCTCTATAGGCGAGGCGGCGAGAACCGTTGAGTTACGATCGCGTCAGTGGCGCTGAGGAGGGAGCTTGAAGCTTGCGTTCACCGTAAACGGCAAGAGGGTCGAGGTCGAAGCCCGCCCCGACGAGATGCTGCTCGGCGTCCTCAGGCGCGAGCTTGATCTCACGAGCGTCCGCGAGACGTGTGGCGTAGGGATTTGTGGTGCGTGCACGGCGCTCGTGGACGGGGAGCCGATCTCGACGTGCATACTGCTCGCCCCCCTCGCCGAGGGGTGTGAGATCACCACGGTCGAAGGGCTCGGTGGGAGCCATCCCGTACAGGAGGCCTTCGTCGAGGCGGAAGCGTTCCAGTGCGGCTACTGCACGCCGGGCATGATCCTCACCGCCAAGCGGCTCCTCGAGGAGGACCCCGACCCGTCACCCGAGAGCATAAAGACCTACATGGGCGGAAACCTGTGCCGCTGCGGCTGCTACGTCAAGATAGAGGACGCCGTGCACCTCGCGGCGGATAGCACCGCAAGCGGCGTGGCGGGTGGCGTGGGTGCTCGCCGCAAGGCCAGAAGGGAAGGCAAGTGAGGCTAGTAACCTACGACGCCGGCCGGGGGGCGAGGGTCGGGGTACTCGCAGGAGACGTCGTGCTGGACGCCGGCTTCGAGGGCGACATGGTGGCCTTTATCCAGGCCGGTGCCCCCGTAGGAGAGACAACCCGGGTCGAAGACGCCCGGCTACTCTCTCCCTTGAGGCCGCGCTCTCTTCGCGACTTCCTCGCCTTCGAGGGGCACCTCAAGAACGCCTTCAGGCGGCTGAACCGCCCCATCCCCGAGGAGTGGTACGAGGTGCCCGCGTTCTACCGGGGGATGCCCGATACCGTCATCGGGCCCGACGAGACGATCCCCTACCCGTTCTACACGGAGAAGCTCGACCACGAGCTGGAACTCGCCGCTGTAATAGGGCGCAGGGGAAAGGACGTCCCCAGCGAGGAGGCGGACGGCCACATCTTCGGCTACACAATCTGGAACGATCTCTCGGCGCGCGACACGCAGTCGCGGGAGCTGCCGGTAGGTATGGGCCCCTCGAAAGCGAAGGACTGGGACGGCTCCAACGTCCTCGGTCCTTGCATCGTAACCGCCGACGAGGTCGACGCGAACGACCTGCGGATGAGCGTCCGCGTCAACGGTGAGCTGTGGGGCGAGGACTACTCAGGGAACATGCACCACAAGTTCGCCGACATGATCTCCTACGCCTCCCGGGCGCAGACGATCTACCCTGGCGAGGTCTTCGGTTCGGGGACGGCCGCGGGCGGAGCGGGCATCGAGACGGACCGCTACCTGAACGAGGGCGACGTAGTCGAGATGGAGATAGAGGGCATCGGCGTCCTCAGGAACACCGTCGGAACGAAAGGAAGGTAGAAGATGGCGTTTATCGTTGTGGCGAAGTGGACGGCCAGGGAGGGCGAGGCGGACAAGGTCGAGGAGTGCATAAGGCAGCTCACGCCCATCTCTCGGGAGGAGCCGGGCAACCTCTTCTACCAGGCCCACCGCAGCCCCGAGAACCCCAACCTGTTCTACCTCTACGAGCAGTACGTGGACGAGGACGCCTACAAGGCGCACGGCGAGTCCGAGCACTTCCAGAGGCTAGGCTTCGGCACCGCGATACCGCTCCTGGAGAGTCGCGAGCGCGAGTTCTACACGACCATCGACGTTTAGGGAGACGAAGGGGGACAGGCCAGTGAAGATAATCGATCTCAGCCCGGCGGTGCCCCACGGCTTCAAGGGGCCTCCCTCGACGGACCTCGGCGTCCAGATGAACGTCCGTACCAAGTCCGACCCGGGCTACTGGCAGTCCACGCAGCTGGACCTCATGAGCCTGCACACCGGAACGCACGTCGAGAGCGCCCTGCACACCGTCGAGGGTGGGGAGTCCACAGACGAGGTAGCGCTCCAACGCGTGATCGGCAGCGCCGTCATTTTCGACCTCACCCCGACGGAGCCGATGCAGATACTGGACGTGGCCGACCTGGAGGAGGCAGAGGAAAGGTTGGAGGCCTCGGGCGAGTCGAGCAGGCCCGGCGACATCCTGCTCCTCAGGACGGACTGGGCGCAGCGGCACATCGGGACCAAGAAGTACTTCACGGAATCGCCCGGCCTGACGGAGGCGGCAGCGCGCTGGATCGCAGAGAAAGTACCGAGATCCGTGGGCTGCGACTTCTTCGAGGAACCGGTGGCCCGGCAGCCCGGCTGGACGGCGGACCAGTTCGTGGTGCACGGCGCGATCCTGGGCGCGGGCATCCCGCTCGTCGAGGGGCTAGTGAACCTGAGGGACCTGCCGCCGAGGGTCCGGTTCTTCGCCCCCTTCTACAAGTTCGAAGGGGTAGAGAGCGCCCCGGCGCGCGCGTTCGCGCTGATCGACCCCGAATGACGGCAGACGGCGTGTGGAACGAGACCTCGAACGGGGTTTGGAGTTGTTGATCCCGTGTCCACCGTGAGGATCCACTGGCTGAGGCACGGCAAGACGGCCTCGCACAGGGGCGACGTCCCCCTGACTGACGAAGGGTTCTCTCAGGCCAGAGAGCGGGGTCGGGCGCTCGCCGAAGAGATCTCGGCCGGCGAGGTCGTTTACTTCATGCACGCCCCTACCCTCCGCGCCCGGCAGACGATCGAGGAGGTCAGGGCGAGCATGGAGGAGGCTCTGGCACCAGAAAGCAGCGTAAAGCTCCTCGCGATCACCGAACAGTGGGCCATCCGCAACCCGGACATATTCGTTGCGGGCCAGAGGGTCGAGCTGGTAAGCAGCGTCGAAGCCCTCGCGGAGCAGCTCTCGGCACCACGCGTGGACCCAGCGACACTCGCCGATCACCCGTTCTTCAGCGCTTTTTGGTCTTCCCCTGACCGCATCGGTTACTGGGTGGAGCATCCCGACCCGCCGGGCGAGGACACGGTGGCCGTCGCCCGGCGCCAGATGACGTTCGCCACTAGCTTGCCGGAAGGGCAGAAAGACGATCCGGTACGCTACGTCCTCGCTACACACTCGCCCGTGCTGCGGGCGATACTGCTCCACCATTTTGGGGAGGATCCCGGTGAGCCTGGGCACCTGGAGCCCCTGGAGCTGACCCTAACGAGCGGTGAAGCGCCGGAGCTTCGTTTCCGCGACCGCCGCGGGGCCCCCATCGGATCCCGCGGAAGGTCCGCTTGACACGAGAGTCTGCAGAAATATACACTCCTCTCAGGTTCCGCGTTCGTATTGCGGAGAGGTGGGAAGGTAGAAGATGCGCTGAGAGGGCGAGCGTCGGATCCGACGTTAGGCTCGTGCGCTCCGTGGGGAGGTTAGGCCATGTCTGAAGCCGGACGGCAGGGGACCGCCGAGGTTACGGGATCCTCTTTTCTCGACAGGTGGTTCAAGATCTCCGAGCGTGACTCGACCCTGCGCACAGAACTCGTCGCCGGGCTCACCACGTTCATGACGATGGCTTACATCATCTTCGTCAACCCGCAGATACTCTCCGACGCGGGGATCCCCGAGCAGGCCGCCTTCGGCGCGACCATATACGCGAGCGTGATAGCCTCGACGCTCATGGGGCTCTGGGCGAACTTCCCCGTGGCCACGGCGCCAGGCATGGGGCTGAACGCCTTCTTCGCCTACACCGTCGTCCAGGGGCAGGGGCTAAGCTGGCAGACCGGGCTGGGGGCGGTCTTTATCTCAGGCATCGCCTTCTTCATCCTTACCGTAACCGGCATCCGCGAGTTGATGATAGACGGGGTGCCGGCCGTGATGAGGTCGGCCATAGCCGTCGGCATCGGCCTCTTCATCGCGTTTATAGGGCTGAAGAACGCCGGTATCGTCGTCTCCGACGATACCAACTTCGTCGCCCTCGGCGACCTCGCGAGCGCAGGGCCGCTGCTCGCCCTGTTGGGCCTGATCGTGGCCTCCTTTTTGCTGGCCAGGGGGGTGAGGGGGGCGTTCATCTTCAGCATCCTGATCACGACGGTCGTCTCCATGATCGTCGGCTTCTCCGCCGCACCCACCAGCGTTGGAGACGTCTTCTCCTTCTCGCTGCCCGACATGTCAGATACCTTCCTCGCGATGGATATCGGGGGGGCGCTGGCCTACGGGCTGCTGAGCGTGCTTTTTACCTTCACCGTCGTCGAGGTCTTCGACAACCTCGCCACGTTCATCGGGCTCACTAAAAGGGCTGGTCTGATGGACGAGAGCGGCAAGATCCCCAACATAAACAGGGCCTTCGCCGCTGACGCGGTAGGGACGCTCTCCAGCGCGGCTCTGGGCTCCACGGCGATGAACGCCTATATAGAGAACGCGACGGGCATAGAGGAAGGGGGGCGCACGGGTATCCAGCCGCTCGTGGTGGCCGCCCTGTTCCTGCTCGCCCTCCTTTTCGCCCCTTTCGTCGGCCTGATCCCCGCCCAGGCCACGGCGCCGGTGCTCGTGCTCGTCGGCGCCCTCATGCTAAGCGAGATCCGGCACATCAGCTTCGTCGACTACACCGACGTTATACCGGCCTTCCTCACCATGTTCATGATGCCTCTAACCTTCAGCATCGCGGAAGGGCTCGCTTTCGGTTTCGTCTCCTACACGCTGCTTAAGGTGCTCACAGGCAAGGCCAAGCAGGTGCATTGGATCACCTACTTCATCAGCGCCGCTTTTATTATCAACTTCTGGCTGCTGAGCCGGTGATAGCGGGGCCGTCCCGGTGGCCCGGCGAGTGGGGAGGGTAGTCTTGCCGTACGAGAGGACTCCCCTGCACGAGACGACCAGGGAGCTGGCCGCGACCGCGAGGGGCGAGATCCCCGCGACGCTCGTCATCCGGGGCGGGACGCTCCTGAGCGTGACCTCGGGCGAGGTCCTACCGAACATGAGCGTCGCGGTGCGAGGATCGCGCATCGCCTACGTAGGGCCCGACGCTGGCCATACGCTGGGCGATGAGACCCGCATAGTCGAGGCCGAGGGCCGCTACATAGCGCCGGGCTTCCTCGACGGCCACTGCCACATCGAGAGCAGCCAGCTCACCGTCACCCAGTTCGCGCGGGCCGTGTTGCCGCTCGGGACCACCGGCGGCTTCTTCGACGCCCACGAGATCACGAACGTATTGGGCCTGCGCGGGCTGAGGCTGATGCTCGAAGAAGCCCGCACCACCCCCCTGGCCGCCTACATGCAGGTGGCCTCCTGCGTGCCTTCAACCTCGACGAGTTTGGAGACGTCGGGGGCGGTGATCGGGCCTGAGGAGGTCGCCGATGCCCTCGGCTGGGGCGAGGACGTGATCGCGCTCGGGGAGGTGATGAACTTCCCCGGCGTCGTCTTCGGCGACGAGAAGATGCACGGCGAGATCTCCGCCGCCCTGCGGGTTGGCAAGATGGCCGACGGCCACTTCGCTTGGCCCCCCGACGACTGGCGCCTCGCCGCCTACGCCGCGAGCGGCATAACCGGCTGCCACGAGGGCACCACGCCGGAAGACACCGCGTGGCGCCTCAGGCAGGGCATGTACGCCAAGCTCAGGCGCGGCTCGGCCTGGCACGACGTGGAGGCGACCATAAAGGCCCACACGGAGCTCGGCCTCGACCCCCGCCACATCCTGCTCGTAACCGACGACCGCAGCCCCGAATCCCTGGTCGATGAGGGGCACATGGACTTCGTCGTGCGCCACGCCATCGGACAGGGCGTTCGCCCCATAACCGCCTTCCAGATGGCGACGCTGAACCCGGCCGAACGCTTCGGGGTGTGGCGCGACGTCGGGAGCGTCACCCCGGCGCGTTACGCCGACATCATCCTCCTCGACGGAGACCTCGCCGACGTCGAGGTCTCCCTCACCATCGCGGCCGGCGAGGTCGTCGCGGAAGAGGGAAGGATGTTGGCCGAGCTACCCCCCTTCGAGTACCCGGACGATGCCATGAACACCGTAAAGCTAGGGGATGCCATCTCCGAGGAGACCTTCGACGTCCGCGCGCCGTTGGAGAACGGGAGGGTGCGGGCCCGGACCATCAGGGTCGTCGAGAACCACGCGGAGACGAAGGAGGAGTGGACCGAGCTGCCGGTGGAGGGGGGACTCGTCAGTCTCGACCCGGAGCAAGACGTCGCCAAGATCTGCGTCGTGGAACGCCACGGCAAGACGGGGGACCACACCACGGCCTTCGTGGCCGGCCTCGGCTTCGACCGGCCCGCGGCGCTCGCCACCACCGTTGCCCACGACAGCCACAACCTGATGGTCATGGGCAACTCGGAGGAGGTGATGGCGCGGGCGGCCCGCGCCGTCGCCGAAGAGGGGGGCGGCGTGGCCGTGGCCACGCAGAATGAGCTTACGCTGCTCCCCCTGCCCGTCGCCGGGCTTTTGTCCCCCGAGCCCTACGAAGAGGTGGCAGAGCGATCCAGGGAAGTCGGCGAGGCGCTCGTCCGGGCCGGCTGCCGGCTGAACTACGCCTTCATGACCCTCTCCTTGCTGGCGCTCGTCGTGCTGCCCGAGCTCCACGTCTCGGACAAGGGTCTCGTGGGGGTGGACGACAGCGGCTTCGGATTGGTAGACACCCTAGAGCGGGATTGAAAGCGGCGAGACGGGACGGGTGGGTACGTTCCGGTAGCGACTTTGAGTTAGAGCGAGAACGGAGGGACAGAGCTTTGGAGTTCTTTCGGCCCGAGAGTTGGCAGGAGGCGTTGGAGATAAAAGCCGCGCACCCCGAGGCCCTGCCCATCTTCGGCGGCACGGACGTCATGGTGGACATCAACTTCGACCGGGCGCGGCCCGAGGGGGTCCTGGATCTGACCCAGGTATCCGAGATCAGGGAATGGGAGGAGAGAGACGGGCGCGTTCGCGTGGGCGCCGGGGTCACCTACACCAGGATCATCGACGAGCTCGGGGACAGGCTGCCGGGGCTCGCGATGGCCTCGCGGACGGTAGGCTCCCCGCAGATACGCAACCGGGGGACCGTGGGCGGTAACCTCGGCACCGCCTCGCCGGCCGGCGACGCTCTCCCCCCTCTGTACGTCTCGGACGCCGAGGTGGAGCTGGCCTCCACCGAGGGCGTGCGCCGCGTCCCCGTCACCGAGTTCGTAACCGGGCCCAAGGGGAACGCCCTCGGGTCGAACGAGCTCATAACGGCCTTCCATATACCCGCATCCGAAGGGCCGCAGCAGTACGCCAAGATCGGGCCGCGCAACGCGATGGTCATCGCCGTATGTTCCGTAGGCCTGGCCCTCCACCCGGAGCAGGAGAAGGTCGGGGTCTGCCTGGGCTCGGCGGCGCCGACGCCGGTGCGCTGTGGGGAGGCCGAGGAGTTCATCGAAGGGCTCCTCGAGTGGGGGTCCCAAAAGGAGATCGACAGGGCCGCGCTCGAGCGCTTCGGCGAGCTAGCGCGGATGGCGGCCAACCCCGTGGGCGACGTCCGCGGGACGGCCGCCTACCGGACCCACGCGGTGGGCGTGTTGGCCCGACGCACGCTCGAGTGGGCCTGGGACGAGTACCGGGGAGGCGACCGTGCGGCTTAGGATGGAGGTCAACGGCGAGGTCAAAGAGGCGGAGGACGTCTGGGAGGGTGAGAGCCTCCTCTACGTCCTGCGCGAACGGCTCGGATTCCCCGGCTCGAAGAACGCCTGCGAGCAGGGCGAGTGCGGGTCTTGCTCCGTGTACCTCGGCGGCGAGCTCGTCTGCTCCTGTCTGGTGCTCGCCGGGCAGGCCGAGGGCCTGGAGGTCGTTACGGTCGAGGGGATAGCCGACGGCGAGGACCTGCACCCGGTGCAGGAGGCCTTCGTCGAGGCGGGGGGCGTGCAGTGCGGGTTCTGCACGCCCGGCCTGATCGTCGCAGCCCACGACCTGCTCGGCCGCAACCCCAACCCTACCGACGCGCAGATAAGGGAGGCCCTGGCCGGCAACCTCTGCCGCTGCACCGGCTACGAGAAGATCCTCGACGCAGTCCACCTGGCGGCCTCGAGGCTGGAGCCGGCTTGAAGCGCACGGTGATCGAGGGCTGCGCCGTCGCCACCGTAGATCCTGCTGGAACCGAGCACGCCTCCGGCTACCTCGTAATCGAGGGCGACCGCATCGCGGCCATCGGCGGGGGCGACGTGCCGGAAGAACACCTCGGCGAGGGCACGTCGCGCGTCGACGGGAGCGGGTGCCTGGCCACGCCGGGGCTCGTGAATTGCCACCACCACCTCTACCAGTGGGCGACCCGCGGGCTCGCGCAGGAGGCCACGCTCTTCGAGTGGCTCGTGGATCTGTACCCGGCGTGGGCTCTCATAGACGAGGACGTGGAGCACGCGGCGGCCCGCGCCGGGCTCGCCGCCCTCGCCCGCTCCGGCTGCACCACCACGACCGACCACCACTACGTGTTCCCCCGCGGAGCCGGAGATCTACTCCAGGTCGAAATCGAGGCCGCCAGAGAACTGGGGCTCCGGTTCCATCCCTGCCGCGGTTCGATGGACCTCGGGCGTTCGCGGGGCGGGCTTCCCCCCGACGCGGTGGTGGAGGACCGCGACGAGATCCTGGCCGCGAGCGAGGAGGCCATCGACCGCTTCCACGATCCCTCGCCAGGCTCGATGCTGAGGATCGCCCTGGCCCCCTGCTCGCCCTTCTCTGTTACGCGCGAGCTCATGGCCGAGACGGCGGAGCTGGCGCGCAGCCGCGGCGTGAGGCTCCACACCCACCTGGCCGAGACGAAAGACGAGGAGGAGTTCTGCCTGGAGCTCTATGGGGTGAGGCCCGTCGAGTACCTGGAGGATCTAGGATGGCTCGGGGACGACGTCTGGCTGGCCCACTGCGTGCACCTGGACGCGGGCGAGGTACAACGCTTCGGCGAAACCGGGACCGGGGTCGCCCACTGCCCGTCTTCCAACGCCAGGCTCGGGGCCGGCATCGCGCCCGTCGCCGCGCTCGTCGACGCAGGCGCACCGGTGGGCCTGGGCGCGGACGGCGCCGCCTCCAACGAGGCCGGGGAGCTCGGGATGGAGATGCGCGAGGCCTTGCTCTTCGCCCGCCTGGCCGGCGGCCCGAAGGCGCTCACGGCCCGGCAGGCGCTGGAGCTCGCCACCATCCACGGCGCCCGCTGCCTGGGCAGGGAGGCCGAGATCGGCTCTCTCGAGCCAGGCAAGCTCGCCGACGTCGCCCTGTGGCACGTGGACGACCTCGCCCGCGCGGGGATCTCCGATCCCGTCGCCGCCCTCGTCTTCGGCCCCGCGCCGCGCGTCGAGTTGCTGCTCGTCGGCGGAGAACCGGTCGTGCGGGACGCACAGCTGAAGACGGCCGACGAAGGCACGATCGCGAGGGAGATAGCCGGCGCGAGCCGACGACTCATCGAGAAAGCAGAGGAGGTTGCCCCATGACGAGCGGGCAGACAGTGCCAACGACGCCCACCCGGGAGCGTCCCCCGGTCTCGACGCCAGGGAAAGTAGGGGAGCAGACGGTGCGCGCCGACGGCGTCCCGAAGGTCACGGGCGAGTTCGAGTACTCCTCGGATCTGTGGATGGACGGCATGCTGTGGGGGGCGACGCTCAGGAGCCCCCACCCATACGCCAAAGTATGGTCCATCGACACCTCGGTGGCCGAGGACATGTCTGGCGTGCGCGCCGTGCTTACCTACGAGGACGTCCCCGGGCGTAAGGTCTACGGGATGGAGATCCCCGACCAGCCCGTGCTCGCCTGGGAGCACGTCCGCTACCAGGGCGAGGCGGTCGCCATCGTCGCCGCCGACCACCCGGAGACCGCCAGGCGCGCGCTCGAGAAGATAGCCGTGGAGTACGAGGTGCTCGAACCCCTGACCGACCCCGAGGAGGCGATGTCCGAGGAGGCGCCCAAACTGCACCCCTCTGGCAACCTCCTGCGTCACATCCACACCGTCCACGGCGACGCCGAGAATGCGGAGGCGGACGTCGTCGTTACCGGGGAGTACGAGATCGGGATGCAGGATCAGGCATTCCTCGGCCCCGAGTCCGGCCTGGCCGTGCCCGACGGCGAGGGTGGGGTGGACCTCTACATCTCCACGCAGTGGCTGCACGTCGACCAGGACCAGCTGGCCGAGAGCCTCGACCTTCCCCCGGAGAGGGTGAGGCTCACCCTCTCGGGCGTGGGCGGCGCCTTCGGGGGCCGCGAGGACCTCTCCATACAGGCCCACGCCTGCCTCCTCGCCCTCCACACGGAGCGTCCGGTCAAGATGATGTACGACCGCGAGGAGTCGTTTTTCGGGCACGTGCACCGGCACCCGGCCCGTTTGCGCTACGAGCACGGCGCCGACCGCGACGGGAGGCTCGTCTACGTGAAGGCGCGCATCGTCCTCGACGGCGGCGCCTACGCTTCTAGCTCGACCGCCGTCTGCTCCAACGCGGCCAGTTTCTCCTGCGGCCCCTACGACGTGCCGAACGCGCTGGTGGACACCTACATGGTCTACACCAACAACCCCCCCTGCGGCGCGATGCGCGGTTTCGGCGCCGTGCAGTCGTGTTTCGCCTACGAGTCCCAGATGGACAAGCTCGCGAGGGAGCTCGGCATGGACCCGCTCGAGCTGCGCATAAAGAACGCCATCGAGCCCGGGGACAGGCTACCGTTCGGGCAAGAGATGCCCCCTCCCGCCCCGGTGGCCGAGATCCTGGAGCGGGTCAAGGACATGCCCCTGCCGGAGGAGAAGGAGACCGTGGGCCGGGACCTGCGCGAGCTCCCCGGCGGCGTCTCCAACGCGACGCACGGCGAGGCCGTAAAGCGCGGCGTGGGCTATTCCGTCGGCTTCAAGAACGTCTGCTACTCCGAGGGCTTCGACGACTACTCGACCGCGCGCGTGACCCTCCGGGTCGAGGACGGCGAGCCGCTCGTCAGGGTCCATACCGCCGCCGCCGAGGTGGGGCAGGGCCTGGTGACGATCCAGGCCCAGATCGCCCGCACGGAGCTCGGCGTCGAGCGCGTCTGGGTGCTCCCGGCGGACACCGGAGTAGGATCCTCCGGATCCTCTTCGGCCTCCCGCCAGACGTACATGACGGGAGGCGCGGTGAAGATGGCCTGCGAGGCGGTCCGCGACCGGCTCTTCGGGATGGTGCGCGAGGAGTTCGGCGAGGACCCGGGCGGTCTCTCGCTCGACGGCGGTAAGGTCTTCTCCGAGGGCCGTGACTTGCTCGTCACGCTCGACGAGCTGCTCGGCGGCGAGGATATCGAGGAGACGGCCGAGTTTCATCACAAGGAGACGTTCCACTTCGACGAGAACGGCCAGGGAGATGCGCACGTCCAATTCGCTTTTGCGGCCCATCGAGCCGTCGTGGAGGTCGACGTCGAGCTAGGGCTCGTGCGGGTGGTGGAGATAGCCACGGCCCAGGACGTCGGCAAGGCCATGAACCCCCAGGCGCTGGAGGGCCAGATCGAGGGCGGCATCGCGCAAGGGTTGGGGCTGGCCCTGCTGGAGGAGATCCAGGTCAAAGAGGGCAAGGTCCAGAACGCCTCCTTCACGGACTACCTGATCCCCACCATCCTGGACATGCCCGCGGTGAGGGCCGAGATCCTGGAGCTGGCCGACCCAGAAGCTCCTTACGGCCTCAAAGGCGTCGGCGAGCCTCCGACTATCGCCTCCACCCCGGCCATCGTCTCCGCCCTGCGCGATGCCACCGGCCAGGAGCTGGCCAGGGTGCCGGTGAAGCCGGATCAGCTCGTGGGCATAGCCGAAAAGCCCCCGCGAGAGCCCCCGCAGCCGGGCAGCCGCGGGTACTCCGATATCGGCAGGCTGGACGAAAGGAGCGAGACGTAGTGCCAGGATACAACCGGGCGGAGCTAACCGCCGAGCTCAAAGTCCTGGCGTCCGCAGACGCCGAGAAGGCCCCGAAGGAGCAGATCGAGGCGGCGCGGCGCGCTGCTGGCGACTCGGGCCTGGCGCGCGAAGCGGGACCAGAGACCACGGCGCTCGCCGGCGGGCGCTCCGAGGTCCTCGAAGCCATGCGCGCGGTGATCGAAGCCTCCCTCGACGCAGGGGCGCACGCCGTGCAGGTGAACGTGGAGACCGAGGGAGATTCACCAAGGTTCGGCCAAAAGGGCTGATGGGCGGGATCACCGTCTCCGAGGCCAACCGGCTCGACCGCGAAGGTTTCGTGCGTGCGTTCGGATCGGTCTACGAGCGCTCGCCCTGGGTCGCCGGGCGAGCCTGGCGCGAGCGTCCTTTCGAGGGACCGGAAGACCTGCGCCGCGCCCTCTGGCGCGCCGTGCAGGAGGCCCCGCGAGATCGGCAACTCGACCTCATCCGGGCCCACCCCGACCTGGCGGGGAAGGCGGCCGTGGCGGGCGAACTGACCAAAGAGTCCGAGCGGGAGCAAGCTTCGGCGGGCCTCGACCGGCTCTCGCCGGAGGAATACGAGCGGTTCACGGACGTGAATGCCGCCTACCGGGAGAAGTTCGGCTTCCCGATGGTCGTCTTCGTCGGGGAACACACGAAAGACTCTATCCTCGCGCAGGCCGAGGCCAGGCTGGCGAACACCAGGGAACAGGAGGTAAAGACCGCGTTGGAGGAGATTCAGAAGATCGCCGCCTCGCGCCTGGAAGACCTGCTCGAGAACGAGGGAGGTGGACGATGACGGGGGCGGCTAACAAGGGAGTGGCTGGAGGAGAGATAGTCCTCGGCCAGAACAACTACGGCAAGTCGGAGATCCGGCTCTTCAAGGTAAGGCGGGACACCGACCGCCATGAGATATGGGACCTGGACGTCCGCGTGGTGCTCGAGGGCGACTTCGAGGCTGCCTACGTCGATGGCGACAACGCCGGCCTCTTGGCGACCGACACCATGCGCAACACGGTCTACGCGCTGGCGAAGGACAAGCTCACCGGGAGCATCGAGGACTTCGGTCTCGCCCTGGTCGACCACTTCCTGAAGGCAGGCCCGACCGTCAACGGAGCCCGGGTGGAGATCACCCAGTTCCTGTGGAACAGGATCGAGGTGGACGGCCGCCCTCACGAGCACTCCTTCGTCCGGGGCCGTGGCGAGCGGAAGGCGAGGGTATCTGGCGACGAGGGCGGCGACCGGAGGGTGGAAGCCGGGATCAGGGACGTCTACGTGCTCAAGACGACCAACTCGGGATGGGAAGGGTTCTTCCGGGAACGCTTCACGACCCTTCCGGAGACCAACGACCGCATGCTCGCCACCATCGTGACCTCCAGGTGGGTGTATAACACCACGCACGCGGACTTCGATCGCCTGTGGAACGGGGTGTTGGACCAGACCCTGAAGACCTTCACCGACCACTACAGCCCCTCGGCCCAGAACACCCTGTATCGTACGGGCGAGGCGGTGCTCGGGAGGTTCCCGGAGATAGAGAAGATCTGGTACTCCTTCCCCAACGTGCACCACATCGCCTACGACCTCGACCGCTTCGGGATAGAGAACGACAACGAGATCTTCCACGCGACCCAGGACCCTTACGGCCAGATAGAGGGCTGGGTGGAGAGGGGGTGAGCGCGTGGGGGGCTTCCTGACCACCCACGTCCTAGATACCGCGCGCGGCCGTCCGGCCGCCACCATGCGGGTGGAGCTCTTTCGACTCGAAGGGACCGGTGAAGGGCGTGACCTCATCACGGCGACCCGCACGAACGCAGAAGGGCGAACCGACGCGCCGCTGGTGGAGGAAGGGGAGCTGAGTCGGGGCGTCTACGAGCTCGTCTTCGGGGTCGGCGAGTACTTCGCGGGTCAGCCGGAGACGCATTCCGCCGATCCGCCGTTCCTCGATCGGGTGGCGGTCCGCTTCGGCGTGGCCGACCCGGCGGCCCACTACCACGTGCCGCTCTTGACCTCGCCCTGGTCCTACGCCACCTACCGGGGGAGCTGAGATCCACCCGCCCCCGGCCACCCCAGACCCAAGAAGCGGCCACCAAGCTCGTGGCCCGGGAGGACTTCCGGTGCGGGAGATCGCGTCGACCGTCATGGAGCGCTGCGAGCTGCTGGGCAAAGTAAGCGAGGAAGCGGAGGCCCTCACCCGCCCCTACGGCACCCCGGCGATGCGTGAAACCAAGGAGACCGTCGCCGAATGGATGCGCGGGGCGGGGATGACCGTAAGCCAGGACGGGATCGGGAACCTCATCGGCCGTTACCAGGGGACCGGCGACGAGACCCTCATCCTGGGCTCCCACCTCGACACCGTGCGCGATGCCGGCAGGTACGACGGCATACTCGGGGTGCTGGTGGCGATCGCCTGCGTTCAGCGGCTGCACAAGCGAGGAGAGCGGCTGCCTTTCGCAATAGAAGTCCCCGCCTTCGCCGACGAGGAGGGGCTGCGCTTTGGCACGACTTACCTGGGAAGCTCTGTGTACGCTGGGGCGTTCGATGAAGAACTTCTGAACCTCCAGGACCAGGAAGGCGTGACCCTCCGGGAGGCGGTCCGCGTCTTCGGCGGCGACCCTGACGCCCTGAGGCCAGAAGACAGTCGTGACGGAGACTTCCTCGGCTACTGCGAGGTCCACATAGAGCAGGGACCCGTGCTCGAGGAGCACGACCTGCCCGTTGGCATCGTCACGGCCATCAGCGGGCAGAGCCGCGTCGGGTTGGTCTTCGGCGGCAAGGCCGGACACGCCGGGACCGTGCCGATGGAAGGGAGGCAAGACGCATTGTGCGCGGCGGCGGAGTTCGTCCTCGAGGTCGAGCGCGCCGCGAAGGCCGAGCCCGCATCCGTCGCCACCGTGGGCGAGATCTCCGCGCTCCCTGGAGCGGCCAACGTCGTCCCCGGTAGGACGGAACTCTCCTTGGACGTCAGGCACCCGGACGACGAGGTACGAGAACTATTGCGGGATCACCTGAAGACGAGAGCGGAAGAGATAGCCGCGTCCCGCGGCTGCGACTGCGAGTGGCTCCTTCGCCAGGAGACCCCCGCGGTCCGCACGGACCCGGGCCTCAGCGACCTGCTCGCCGGGGCCGTGGAGGACTCGGGCATGGCCGTGCACCGGCTACCGAGCGGGGCGGGCCACGACGCCGCGCAGATGGCCGGGCTCATGCCCGTGGCGATGCTCTTCGTGCGCTGCAAGGAAGGCATAAGCCACAACCCGGAGGAGTCGATCACACAGGAGGACGTGGGCGTCGCCGTAGAGGTCATGGGTCGTTCCTGGAGCGGGTCAAGGAGGGGTCGACCCCTCCTTGACCCGCTCTGGTCAGCACTTCAGCATGTCAGCTAGTCAGCTTTTTGCTGAAATGCTGACTAGCTGACATGCTGAAGTGCTTGCAAAGAGGGAACCTCTTTGCAAGCAGCTTTGGAAAGGAGCAACACTGGTGAGCGACCTGAGGATCACAGCCGGACTATTCGAGTTTGGGGCCAGGTGGGAGAGGGAGAAGTCGCCGGAGACCTGTGGGGCTTTCGAGAAGCTGTTGCCGTACCGCCAGAAGATTATCCACGTCCGCTGGAGCGGCGAGTCGTGCTGGATCCCCTTGGGTGACTTCGACCTCGGGGTGGACTTCGAGGATCCTACGAGCTATCCGGCCCCTGGAGAGATCCTGTTCTACCCGGGAGGCATCTCGGAGACCGAGATCCTGTTCCCCTACGCGGGCACGCACTTCTGTAGCAAGGCGGGGCAACTCGCCGGCAACCACTTCCTGACCGTGACCGAGGGGAAGGAGCACCTTAGGCCACTCGGGGAGCTGATCCTGTGGGAGGGAGCCCAGGATATCTTCTTCGACCGCGCCTGAGTTGCTGAAATGCTGAAAAGCTGACCAGCTGACATGCTCGTCGCGCGTAAGGCCGATCGGCCCTACGCGCGACGCCGACACGGAGGTGATCTCGGGGATGACGATCGGGGCAGACGTGCTCATACCCTCCTCCGACATACAGGAGAAGGTGCGTGAGATAGGGGCGCGTATCAGCGAGGACTACCAGGGCAAGAAACCGCTCCTGGTGGGGATCCTCCGCGGGGCGGTGGTGGTGCTGGCGGATCTCATGCGAAACGTGCACCTGGAGTGCGAGATAGACTTTATGGAGGTCAGTTCCTACGGCGCGGGAAGTACGAGCAGCGGAGTGGTTCGGATACTCAAAGACCTGCAAGAAAACATAACCGGAAGGCACGTCTTGATCGTCGAGGACATCATCGACACGGGCCTCACGCTCTCCTACCTCCACGACCTCTTGCTAACCCGCAAACCCGCTTCCCTGGAGTGCTTTGTCCTCCTCTCCAAGCCCTCGCGCAGGCAGGTGCACATAGAAGTCAAGTACGTCGGGTTCGAGGTGCCCGACGTGTTCGTGGTCGGCTACGGGATAGACTACGCCGGCGCCCACCGTAACCTGCCAGACATCCTGGCGCTCGCGCCGGAGGCCACCGACTAGCGAGGGAGATTATCGGGGAGGAATGCTTCAGTCCCATCCTCATCCACCGCACCAGTCGATATCGCCCAAGGCTCAAGCTCCGGGCACGGCGCTTTAGCAGAGGAGGACGAAATCAACGAGCGCTTCCAATTTCGTATCCTGATGTGATACAGAATCCGTCTGAAGGGTAGCGCTTTGCGGCTTGTGGCGTGCCAGACCTTCTCATCCGTCATTCCCGCGAAAGCGGGAATCCACGCCTGGCACCAGAGGTGGACCCGTGCGGTGGCGATCCGCATTGCGGTTGCCATTCACCCGGATTCGGTATGAGTCGAGGGGTGCCTAAAAGAATCCGGCAAGCGAATCCTCACTACCCTACATGGGCTCGGGGACATTACCCACTTGGGGGTGCGGCGTCTGCGGCCACCTACTATTATCTGAGCTAGGGAACACGGGCTCTCAGGTAGTGACTGGAAACCTCATACAAGATGAGCATCCGAACGAGTCTGGGAGGGTGTAGCTATGATACTCGACGTTTCCGTTTTTGCCGAAGGTCGGCGGGTTGCGCACGACACGTTAGAGGAGGCCTTTCGAGGCCGTCACGGATCCGATACTTTCGCGTCCGTTGCCGTACACGAGCCCAGTGAAAAGGAGATCGACTCGATCGCCGGCGAACTGGGCCTGAGCAAGGTGCTTGTGGAGAACGCCATCAAGCGCCCGCACCGGGCCACGATCCAGCGCCGTGAGAACCTCCTGGTTATCTGGCTAGCATCGGTGCGCTACACCAGCCGTGAAGTAGGTGCCCGGATCGGTTGGATCTGCGTGCTCCTGTCCGAGGACTTGCTGGTCGCCCTCAGTTTCGGCGAAGGCGTGGGGGAGCTCGAGAACGTGAGGCAACAACTGGAAAACGAGACCGAGCGGCTCTGGGAGAGCCCCTGGCTTCTACTGCGCGAAATCATGAAGGAGGCCTTCGACAATTACGACCGGGTCGTCGAAAACCTGGACACGGACGTCTCCCAGGCAGAGAGGGAAGTCTTCGACGGCAGCGCGGTCGCCTCCCGACGGGTACACGCGCTCACCCGCGTGGTGATCGAGATGCACGAGGCGATAGAGCCGTTCAGTGAGGCGCTAGATCGCTTTCTCGGGGACGCAGGACCCGAGGTGCGCGAAGACCTTTCCCAGGCTCGGCGCCGGGTCAGGCGCGTGGGCGAGAAACTCGAAGGCTTCCAGAACCTGCTCTCCAGTCTTCTCAACGTGAACCTTGCCATGGTAGGCCAGAAGATTTCCGCCTGGGGGGCGATCCTGATCGTACCCACCCTGATCGCTGGTATCTTCGGCATGAACTTCGAGGGCGTGTGGCTGAAACACACCCCCTACGGTTTCGAGCTCATGATCATCCTCATGGTGGTGGTCGCCGGTCTGCTCTACTCCTGGTTCAAGCGCTCCGGCTGGCTGTAGTTGCTGCGGCTTGCGAATCTAATCCTCGCCCATCACCTCGCGTACGGCCGGAAGAGTTGCATGCGATCCACCACCGTACCGCCCGCTTCTACGGCCTCCAGCGACAGGCGGCCGCCGTCGACGCGTACGAGCACGGCGTGGTGGGCGGACTTCGAGAAGGCCGTCCGCTCGCTCTTGCCCGCCCGGTACAGCCTCCTGCCGCCACCCCCGCTCACCACGTAGGTCACCCCTCTTACGGGCACGGTTCGCTCGTAGACGTGGTCGTGGCCACCGAAGACCAGATCCACCCCGAGCTTCGCGAAGAGCGGCTCGAGGTCCTCCCTTACCCTCAGATCACCGCCGTGCTTCGAGGAGCCGTAGGGGGACCTGTGCAAGAACACGACTTTCCAGCGCTTGCGCGTGGCGGCCAGGTCTCGCACCAGGAAGTCCTTCTGTTCCTCGGGGCCGGAACCCTTGTCGTCGTAGTAGAGCTCGCTGTCGAGGGCGACGAAGTGGGTGCCGCCCCAGTCGAAGGAGTAGAAGCGTTTCGAGCTACGCGGGCTGTCGAGCGGCGGGTGGAAGTTCTCGAGAAAGGCGGCGGCTTGCCCCTTACGCACGTCGTGGTTACCAAGTACTGGGAAGACGGGCACCTCTTTGATGAGGCGATGGTACGGCGCGAAGAAGCGCCGGTCGTAGTGGCGCTCCTCGCCGGACGGGTAGACCAGGTCGCCCGTGTGCAGGATCAGGTCCGGCCCGAGACGCTCCAGCAATCCGGCCACCGCCAGTTGGCCTTTCCCACCGCTGCCGCTGTCACCGACGACTGCGAAACTGAAGCGGGAGTCCTCGCCCGCGGGGGCCGTACGGAAGCCTCCTAGCGCGGACGCCTCTTTCCCGCTCCGCACGCGGTAGTGGTAGGTCGAGTCGGGGTCGAGGCCGGTAAGCGCGACCGCGTGGCGTCTGCCGACCCGGAGGTCGGTCTCCTCACGTACCAGTGCCAGGGTCTTGCCGTATTCCACCACACCCGCGTCCGGACGCTGGCTTACCCAACAGACGACCGCCGAGGAGGCCGTGATGCCCTGCACGTAAGGCTCTCGCGGCGGGGGTTGCGCCTTGGCGGCACCGCCGAGCAGAGACCTGGCGGCCCGCAGTACCCGGGCGAACCGGCCGCGTAATGCGCGACTGGAGGTCATCCCACCGATGCCATGCGGTGTTGCGGGGGGCCGCCAGAGGATCCGGCCGCAGAACGGGAGTCTTCACGATCCACTATAGGGACTTTTCTTGCTCGAACCAGCCTACGGCCTCCAGGGCAATCTCGGGCGGGATCGTGTGTCCACCGTCGAACTCGCGGTAGAGTACGTCGTAGCCGGCGCGCTCTAGCTGGGGGACGATCTTGCGGCTGCACCGCTCGATCGGCAGCACCCCGTCGCGAGTGCCGTGGGAGACGAAGGCGCGCGGGGAGCCCGTCTGCCCGGCAGGGGCCATGAACCCCGGCGAGAACGAGATCACGTGCGTGAAGAGGTCGCCGTTGGTGATCCCCAAGGAGAGGGCGTAGGAAGCCCCATCCGAGAAACCCCCGACGGCCACGCGCTCTGGAGCGACGGCGTAGCGCGAGAACGTCTGCTCCAACGCGCGATCGATCAAGGCCAGGTCGGGGCCGTAGCGGCGGCTTACGAGGAGATCCCACGTGCGCCCGCGTGAGGCCGGAGCGAGCAGAAGCAGCCCGGCAGCATCTGCCAGGCTCCGAAGCAGGCCCAGGCCCTGATGCGCGTGTCCACCCGCGCCGTGTAGCAAGAGCACCAACGGAACAGGACGCTCAACTCGGTAGGTCGCTGGCACGTACAGGTAGCTGTCGCGTGCAACGCCGAGCATCAGCGGTTGCAGTCCGACCGGCGCAGCTCCGGTTGTGCGCCCCGGACGCGCCCGCAGCCGTCCGTCCGTCTGCGCGTCCCTACTTGCCACAGGTCTGTCTGTTCCCATGGTGTCGTCGAGCTACACCGCCACGATGACTGCGGCAGGATCGGCTCGTCATCTGCGTCTTTATGGGCAGCGAAGGTGGCCGGAGGTGCGCTTCGCAGGATGTGGCCCGCTTACCAGTTGGTAACAGAACCGTCCGGGCGGCGGAGGTGGGGGAGCTCCACCTTCCGGAAGGGATGGTCCTTTGCCGCCTCGCGGTCGAACTCCACGCCCAGCCCGGGGAGCGCGGGTGGCAGCAGGTGACCCTCCTCCCACTCGGGCTGCACGGTGACGACGTCGGGGAGGAATGTTCCTGGTCTGTAGGGTTGTTCCTGGACGCCGAAGTTCGGGCACGAGAGGTTCAGGTGCAGACATGCGGCCGTCGAGACGGGCCCTAGCGGGTTGTGGACGGCGAGATCTATGTGGTGCGTTTCGCACATGGCGGCGATCTTCTTCGCCTCGGTGAGGCCCCCGGCGATGCACAGGTCGACGCGGGCGTAGTCGATCCACTCCCTCTCCACCAGCTCTCTGAAATCCCACTTGGAGCCGAACTGCTCCCCGGCGGCCAGGGGCACGGCGGTGCGCAGCCGCAACATCTCGTAAGAGCGGGGATCTTCGGAGCGCAAGGGATCCTCGACGAAGAAGGGCCGCAACGGCTCGGCCTCGCGACACAACCGCAGAGAGTCGGGCATGTCCAGGCGGGTGTGGACGTCGAGTATCATCTCGACCTCCTCTCCCACAGCACCGCGCACGGCCGCGAGCTGCTCGACGGCGGTGCGCACGGCACGACGGGGCTCGAAGACCTCGCCCTCCTGGGGCAAGCCCCAGCGCACGAAGCGCCACCCCGCTTCTTTGGTCCTCGAGCAGGACTCTACGAGGGCAGACGTGTCCGTGCCGGCTTCCGCGTTGTGCGGGTAGCAGACCACGCGGTCGCGGGTTCGCCCGCCGAGGAGCTCGTAGACGGGGGCCCCCAGGGCTTTTCCTTTGATATCCCACAGCGCAACGTCCACGGCCGAGAGCGCCGCCGAGACTGCGTGCCGGACAGGGAAGAAGCCTCCCCGAAAGAGTAGCTGCCAGAGGTGCTCGGTACGAAACGGGTTCTCGCCCATCAGCAAAGGTTCGAAATGCTCGATCGTCCCCGTCACCGCCAGTTCACGGCCGGTGAGCCCCGCTTCGCCGACGCCGTGGATGCCCTCGTCGGTGTCTACGACCACGAATAAATGGTTTCGTTCCCCACCCCACACCGGATATGTCTCGATGCCTGTTATCTTCACACGTGCCTCCAGGTCCCGCCGACCGAACGATGGTACACGAGAGGAGGGTTTCGAGCACTCGGCTACGAGTTACTGCAGATCAGGAAATGGGGACGATTCTTGTGAGACCCATTAGCGGTCCGTGCTCATTTGTACTAACGTAACGGCTGTGGGACGCTATCCTGACCAGGAGGACACAGTGGATATCACGGACATAGGGTACGGTATCAGGACCGAAAGGTCGCGCGAGATCGTGGAGCGGCTCGAGCGCTCGATCCCTGGCGGAAACACCCGCTCCCTAGCCTACTTCTCTCCTTACCCGTTGGTGATCTCCTCCGGCTCCGGCTGCCGCATCTGGGACGCTGACGGCAACGAGTTCATCGACCTCCTCAACAACTACACCGCCTCGGTCCACGGCCACGCCGTGCCTGCCGTAAACGAGGCCATGAGAGATCAGGCGGCCCTGGGAACGGCTTTCCCCGCCCCCGGCGAGCTGCAGGCCGAGCTCGCGGAGAGGATCGTCGGCCGGGTGGCGTCGGTGGAGAGGGTGCGCTTCGCCAACTCGGGCACCGAGGCCGTCATGATGGCCGTGCGCGCGGCCAGGGCCTTCACCGGGCGGGAGAAGATCATCAAAGCCGAAGGCGGCTACGACGGCATGTGGGAGCAGGTACCGGTCTCCTGGGAGCAGGACCCCTACAGGGCCGCGATGCCCGATGGTGTGCGCGGGCTGCTGCGCATGGTCGACTACAACGACGTGCCCCAGCTCGAGGCGGCCATGGAAGAGGAAGGCGAGGAGGTGGCAGCGATACTCCTCGAGCCTGTGACAGGGACGGGGGTCTTCACCGGCACCCCCGCATACTTCGCGGCGGCGCGGCGCCTGGCCGACGAGCACGGGGCGCTCCTCATCTGCGATGAGGTGATAACCCTGAGGCTCTCCGTAGGCGGCTACCAGGAGGTCCTTGGCGTCCGGCCTGACCTGACGACGCTGGGTAAGATCATCGGCGGTGGCCTCCCCGTCGGCGCTTTCGGCGGACGCGCGGACGTGATGGAAGTCTTCGACCCCCGCTCTCCACACCACCTCCACCACTCGGGGACCTTCAACGGCAACCTCATGACAATGGCCGCGGGCTGCGTGATGCTGGACCTCCTTCCGCAAGGGGAGATCGAGCGCATCAACGCCCTCGGCGAGCGACTGGCCGAAGGGCTACGCCGCTCCCTGGCGGAGAGGCCAGATCTCCACGCCGTGGTGAACAACTGTGGGTCCCTGCTGCACGTGAACTTCGGGACACAGGGCGAGATCTGCAAGTACTCCGACCTGAACACCGACAGCCCCGTGGCGGCCGGGTTCCATCTCGCGGCGCTCGACGAAGGAGTCTACTTCGCGCCGCGTGGCTTCATGAACACGTCAACGGCCATGGACGAGCAGACGATAGACGACACGCTCGAGGCCTGCTCCCGGGCGATCGAGCGCGTGGCCAGTCTTCTCGACCCCGCGAGATTCTCATCGACTTGAAGAGCGGAGGTCGGGACGCCCCCTGGTCCCCGGCCTGGGACCGGATCGACGCCGATTTCGAGGAGCATCTGGAGGAGATCCGTAACTTCCTGCGGTGTCCTACCGTCTCCGCTTCGGACGACGACATGCTCACCGGCGCCGAGCAGGTTGCGGCCCTGATCGAGGGCGCCGGCGGAACCGCCGAGATAATAACCACGTCTGGACACCCCGCGGTCCTCGGCCGCATCCGAGGCGACGGCCCGAGACTCCTGCGCTACGGGATGTACGACGTGCAGCCGGCCGACGAGCCGGGATGGTCTTCGCCACCTTTCGCCGCGATCACGGCCGATGTGCCGGGGGCGGGACCGAGCATCGTGGCGCGGGGCGCCGCCAACTCCAAGGGTTCGCTCGCCTCCTTCTTGCTGGCGCTTGCGTCGGCCCGCAGGGTCTCGGAGTTGCCCGCGGAGATCGTATTCCTCATCGACGGCGAGGAGGAACTCGGAAGCCCCAGCCTGCCGAAGGTGATGTCCGACCGGCGCGCGGACCTCGCGTCCGAGGCCGCCTTCGACTCGGACCTGACCGCTGACAGGCGTGGCATCTCGGAGGTCTTCCTCGGGTGCAAGGGCATCGTGTCCTTCATCCTGAGCTGTCAGGGTGGCGAGTGGGGCGGGCCCACAGGGAGGGCGCTCCACTCCAGCGAGGGAGCGGTGGTCTCATCCCCCGCCTGGTCTCTGGTGCGCGCCCTGGACGCACTGAATGAAGCCGCCGACAACGGCGCCATCGATGGCCTCGGGCCCGTATCGGTTCCTCCTGAGGACGAGGAACTCCTCGACGCCCTGGCGCGGGACTTCGACCCGGCAGCGCATCTGGAGGAAGTGGGCGCGCTCGCGTACCGGGGCCCGACCGACGCACATTCACTCCTTAAGGCACTCATGTACGAGCCTGTACTCAACCTCAACGGGTTCTCCTCGGGCAGCGTCACGGGGAAGACGATCGTACCCCACGAAACCAGGGCCGCGCTCGACGTCAGGATCCCCTACGGTACGGACGTCGAGTCGGTGGTGGCAGGGATCGAGCGCATCATGGCGCGGGTCGCACCCGAGGTAACGGTAGAGGGGGTGCAACTCTGCCCACCGTCGAGGACGACCGCGCTCTCGCCGGTCGCGCGGGCCATGGTCGAGTCCCAGCGCGACGTGGGTCCGCCGCCGCAGGTGTGGCCCTCGGCCCCCTGGTGGGCGCCCTTCTACCTCTTCGAGCAGACCCTGCAGGTACCCTTCGCCTCCGGCGGCGCGGGGCACGCGGGCGGCGCGCACGCCGCCGACGAGTACGCGACCGTCGCAGGCCTGAGGACGCACATGCGCCAGTCTATAGCCTTCCTGCACCGCTTCGCCAAGACCGCCGGAGCGGAGGGGTAAGGCGGCGGGAGGTTCCAGAAGAGGACGGCGACCGAGGAGGATCAAGTGTGGAGTGAGCCCCTGGAGTTCGGGAAGCTGACGTGGCCCGAGGTGTCGCGGGCGGCGGGCGAAGGGCGTGTCCCTATAGTACCCATCGGGACGCTCGAGGACCACGGGTATCACCTGCCCATCGACACGGACGTCACGCTGGTCGAGGCGGTATGCCGGAGTTCCGCACAGCGGCTTCCCGCCGAGACCGTGCTCTTGCCCCCGATAGTGCACGGTTACTCGCCGCACCACATGGATTTTCCGGGTACGATCTCGATCCGCTGGGACACCTTCTGCCACTACTGCACGGATGTGGCGCTGTCATTGATTCGCCACGGTTTCGAGCGAGTGCTCCTGGTCAACGGCCACGGATCCAACCAGAACCTGGTCGAGACCGCGGCCCGCCTCGCGATGGTAGAGGAGCCGGAGTCGCTCGTCGCCGCCAGCTTCTATCTGGTCTCCGAGCGGAGCGCACGCGTGATCGAAGATCTACGCGACTCGGGCCGGGGCGGTATGGCCCACGCCTGCGAGCTGGAGACTTCCTTGTATTTGCACCTGCATCCCGAAGCCGTAGACATGTCCCGTGCGGTCGACGAGCACGGCTACGCCGAGACCGAGCACGCCTGGATGGACTGGTCGGATGGGCCCCTCAAAGTCATGCCGTGGTGGTCTTCGTTCTCGGAGTCGGGCGTCCAGGGTGACGCGAGCAAGGCCACGGCGGCGAAGGGCGAGACATTGTTCGAGGCCGCCGCGCAGGAGATTGCCTCCTACGTCGCGGAGTTACGGAGCATGCCGATCCCGAAGAGAAAGGACCACCATTGACGCTCAAGGGCCACGTCCTGCGTCCCGGCGGCACGATCGGGGTCCCCGCCCCGGCGAGCCCTTACCACAACCGTAGCGAGGTGCTGCGCGGGGTCGAGTGGTGGGAGGGCAAGGGATACAAAGTCAAGCTCGGCCGCAACGTGTTCGCCCGCGATACCTACGTGGCCGGTTCTCCCGAAGGCCGGGCGCAGGACCTCATGGACATGTTCACCGACGACGAGGTGGACGTGGTGCACTGCTTCCAGGGTGGCTACGGTGCCGCCCAGACCATCCCGTATCTGGACTTCGACGCCATTAGGGACAACCCCAAGCCGTTCATCGGCTACTCCGACATCACCGCGCTGCATACGGCCCTGCGTCACTTTACGGAACTGGTGACGTTCTACGGTCCCGGCCTCGCCGGCGTCAACGACAAAGAGACCAAGCCCTTCACCCAGGAGCGGTTGCTAAGAGCACTTACCTCGCATGGACCCCTCGGGGAGGTGCCGCGCGACCCGGAGAACAAGTACATACGGTCTTTCGGGGGCGGTACGGTCAGCGCTCCCATGGTGGGCGGGTGCCTGTGGCTTTTGTGCCAGGCGATAGGGACGCCCTGGCAGCCTGATCTCGCGGGCAAGGTCTTCTTCTTCGAGGACGTGGAAGCGCCGCCCTGGTACATCGACGGTTTCCTCAACCAGATGCGCCAGGCGGGGATGCTGGACGAGGTGGTAGGGGTGGTCGTCGGGGAGCTCGAGAAGTGCGACTGGAGCGAAGAGCGCCCGGAGTGGCCGCAGACGCTCTCCATCGAGGACGTGCTGGAGCGCTACATCGAACCTTTAGGCATCCCCGCCCTCTACGGCTACCCTCTGGGCCACGGCGAACGCCTCTGCACCATCCCCCTTGGCGTCCCCGTAACCTTGAGCGGAGATTCGAGAACCCTTACAATCGAGGAAGCAGCATTACTGGAATAGACCAGCGTTGCTGGAATTGCGGGGTGAAGGGAAAAGGGGATATGCGAAAGATCGCTGCGGTCGCGGTGTTGGTGACTTTGATCGTCGGGCTCACCGGCGCCACGAGCGCGGGCGCGCAGAATGAGTCCGGGCAGGACCAGAAACTCGTCCTCCGCATCGGGGACACCAACGACATCGACGGGTTCAACCCGTTCAAGCTCGTGGAGGTCCCCTCTTTCGAGGTTATGGATCTCACCTACGACCTGCTGGTGGACTTCTCCCCGAAGGACTCGAGCCCGGTGCCTGGTTTGGCCGACTCTTGGGAGCACTCCAAAGACGGTCTCACCTGGACCTTCCACCTCAACAAGGATGCCACCTGGCAGGACGGTAAGCCGGTAACTTCCGAGGACGTCGCGTACACGTTCAACCGGATCTTGAAAGAGAAACAGGGCCTGTTCATCGACTACGTCAGGCAGATCGACGAGATCGAGACCCCCGACAAGCATACGGTGGTGTTCAAGACCAAAGACCCTTCGGTCCAGATGCTCTCGATGTACGTCTACATCCTGCCCAAGCACATCTGGAAGGACGTGCCAGCGGACGAGACCAAGACCTTCCCGAACGAACCCGCCATCGGGTCGGGGCCCTTCCAGGCCGTGGAGTGGAAGAAAGGCCAGTACGCGCGCCTGAAGGTCAATCCCGATTATTTTCGGGGGGCTCCGAAGCTGGATGAGATCATCTTCCAGTTCTACGACAACGACGACACCATGGTGCAGGCGCTCAAGAACGGCGACGTGGACTACATCTCGGGCATACCCATCAACCTGTTCAAGTCTTTAAAGAACCAGGAGGGGATACAGACCAACTCGGCCCCTGACCCCGGGTTCACCGAGCTCGGTTTCAACCTGTACGAGCCATCGCCCGAGGTGATAAAGGAGTTCGACGCCCCCAAGACCACGACCGGAGACCCCGCCCTGTTGGACCCGAAGGTGCGGGAGGCGATCAACTGGGCCATCGACGAAGACGCGCTCACCGAGAAGGTCCTGCAAGGCGAAGGCGTCCCCGGCTCCACGCTCGTACCTCCCGTGCTCGCCAAGTACCACCTCAAGCTTGACAAATCCGAGCTGCAGGGTCTCGACATGCAGCGCTCGAAAGAGTTGCTGAAGCAGGCGGGATGGAAGGACACCGACGGCGATGGGATCGTGGACAAGGAGGGCAAGGAC
>JBKPNW010000189.1:0-6893 GCA_046732815.1 Actinomycetota bacterium
GTCGTAGAGTTTGACAGGGGGCAGCCTGATACCTTCCTCGTAGATAGAGCGGGCGTCGATGGGGATGGAACCAGCGGTCGAGCCGCCGACGTCCATGAGGTTGCCCCACTGCAGCGCGTAGCCGATGTGGTCGCCTTCGTAGAAGATCGGCCGCACCAGCAGGATGTCGGGCAGGTGCGACGTGCTCCCCTCCATCATGTAGGGGTCGTTGAGGGCGATGACGTCGCCGTCTTTCAGGTCTTCGACCGTGTAGGGGGAGTTCTCCAACACGGTATCCACGGGGCTCCCGAACTGGCCGACGACCATGCGGCCCTTGCGGTCCGCTATGAGGGGGAACTCGTCGGCCTGTTCGCGTATAACGGGGCTTACGGCGGTCGTAACGAGCACCCGGTCCATCTCGTAGCGGATGTTTTTCAGGGCGTTCTCGATAATGTCGAGGGTCACGTTGTCTATGTCGTGTTCCCTGACGAAATCCGGCCTTCCCTGCTCGTGCAACACCATCTCTTATGCCTCCTCGATCAGGATATTCCCGAAGCGGTCGACGGCGCCAGTGTAGCCCGGCTCTATGACCGTCGTGGTGTCGTCCTGTACGACGATAGCGGGACCCGCAACGGAGTTTCCGGGTCCGAGCTCACTTCGGTTGTAGATGGGGGTCTCGACCCACCCGCCGTCGAAGTACGCCTGCTCGGTGCGCGTGACGGCGCCAGAGGCATCCTCCTCGGCCCCGTCCTCGCTCTCGATGAGGCTGACGCCCTTTATGGTGCCTCGCCCGACGACGCGGACGGTGGCGATCTCCAGCGGAGAGTCGGGCAGGTCGAAGTTGTAGCGCTGGCGGTGGGCCTCCTCGAACCGTTCGCGCAGGAAGACGCTGTCGCCGTCCTGCAACTCCTCGAGCTCGAAGCCACAGGGGATCTGGATGTTCTGCAGGTAGTAGCGGCAGTCGGCGTACAGGTCGAAGCGCTTGTTCTCTTCCGAGACCCCCTCGCCCTCGAGCCATTCGTCGGCCTGCGAGATAAGTCCTTCGACGGTCTCCCTGAGCTCGGATGCCGGGGTCTCCTCGGCAACGCGGAGGTACGTCTCGGGGAACTCGTTCTGGATGTCTGAGGTGAGGAAGCCGAATGCGCTCATCACGCCGGGAGTCGGGGGTACGATCACGGACCGGGAACGGATCAAACGCCCCAGGGCGTTGGCGTGCATAGGACCGGCCCCGCCGAAGGCGACGAGTCCGAAGTTCCTGGGGTCGTGTCCGCGCTCGACGCTCACGACGCGCAGGGCGGCATGCATGTTCTCGTTGACGATCTCGATGATCGCCTCGGCCGCCTCCTCGACGCCCATCCCGAGCTGCTCCGCGATGGTCCCTACAGCCTTCCGCGCGGCTTCCTCGTCCATCTCCAGCGTGCCGCCCAGGGCGACGCCAGGTGGGATGCGGTGCAGAACGACGTTCGCATCGGTTACGGTCGGCGCTTCGCCACCGCGCCCGTAGGCCGCAGGCCCCGGGTCGGCGCCGGCGCTCGCGGGGCCGACCTGCAGGGCGCCGCTCGCGGAGACGAACACGATCGAACCTCCTCCCGCGCCGACGCTGTGGACGTCCACGGCGGGAGACTTGAACTGGAAGTACCCGAGCTGGATATCGCGCCGAACCGGCGTCTCGCCGCCCCGGCACAGCGAGACGTCGGTAGACGTGCCGCCCATGTCGAAGGTCAGGATGTCGGGAACACCGATCTCACGAGCCAGGTACGCAGAGCCGGTAACACCCCCAGAAGGCCCGGAGAGGGCTATCTGGATCGGGCTTTCGGCCACCGCCTCCGTGCTCATCGCCCCGCCGTCGGAACGGACGATGGAGAGCGTACCGCCGAATCGCTTCTCGTCGATGGATCCCTCGAAATTCCTCATGTACAGCATAGTGCGCGGCTGCACCGCAGTGTTCACCACCGTCGTCAGCGTCCGCTCGTACTCTCCGTACTCCTGCCCGATGTCCGCGGAGATAGAGACCGAAAGGTCAGGATGCGCCTCGCGCACGATGTCCCTGGCGCGCCGCTCGTGCGCGGGGTTCACGTAGGAGTTCAGGAAACCGATAGCGAGCGACTCGACGCCGCGGTCGACCAGCCTGTCTACCGCCTCACGGACCTCGTCTTCGTCCAGCTCCTCGAGCACCTCACCGGCGGCGGTGATGCGTCCCGAGATGCCGATGGTATCCGTGGGATCTGCGGGGGGGTCGGGTTTCTGGAGGGCCATCCAGCCGTAGAGCGGGCCGGGGGTCCAGGCGCGGGCGAGGTGCAGGATCTGCTCGTGCCCCTTCGTCGTAAGCAGGCCGACCCGCGATCCCGTGTTGGTCAGGATCATGTTCGTCACGACGGTCGTGCCGTGGAAGAACAACTGCAGGTCGGGAAAAGAGACGCCGACCTTCTCGCAAACGGCCTCGATGCCTTCGACCACCCCCTGTGAAGGATCGTCCGGCGTCGTGAGCACTTTGCCCTCCGTCAACCCGCCGGTCTCCTCGTCGAAGATGAGCACGTCGGTGAACGTACCGCCGACGTCGACTGCTACGTTGTGCATGGTCGCTCCCTTCAGTCGCTCAGCATTTCAGCATGCGCCCTGTCGGGCGCTTGTCAGCACTTCAGCACGCTCCAGCCTCCGGCTGTCGCTTGTCAGTAGTTCAGCTTTCGTATGCCCAAGCCCTCGCTGACTGGCTGACAAGCGAAGCCCCAAGGGCTGAGCGTGCTGACAAGGCGCCGAAGGCGCCGTGCTGACAAGGCGCCGAAGGCGCCGTGCTAACAAGCGGAGGCGAAGCCGGAGCGTGCTGAGATGCTCAATGCTCATACGAAGTTTCCTGCTTTGTGGAGTTGTCCGGGCAATTCTTTGTCTAGTTGCCGGGCGAGCCAGGTCGCTACTTCGATGAGGGCGTCGAGGTCTATGCCTGTCTGGTAGCCCATGTTGTGGAGGAGGTAGACGAGGTCTTCTGTGGCGATGTTTCCTGTGGCGCGGGGGGCAAAGGGGCAGCCTCCGGTACCGCCCACGGAAGCGTCGAGGACGGTCGCGCCGCTCTCTACGGCCGCTGCGGCGTTGGCTATGCCGGTGTTGCGCGTGTCGTGGAAGTGGCAGCCGACGGTTATGCCGTGGGTCGCGACGTCTTCGACTAGCTTGCGTACCTGGCTCGGGACCCCTACACCGATGGTGTCGGCCAGTACGATCTCGTCCGGGCCCGATGCTGCTACGCTTCCGGCGATCTCTAGTACGTGTTCGGGCTCGACTCTTCCTTCGAAGGGGTCTCCGAAGGCGGCGGAGAGTGTTATGGAGACGCGCACTCCGTCGAGCCTGGCCCGCTCTACGAGCCGCGTGGCGAGTTGCGTGGCGTCGGCCACGGTGGTGTTCTGGTTGCGCTCCGCGAACGTCTCTGTTACGGGGAAGGCGTAGCGGACTTCGTCTACTCCGGCCGCGATGGCCCGCTCGTATCCCCGCTCGTTCAGGACGAGGCCGGCGTAGCTAGTGCCAGGGGAACGGTCCAGGATCGCCATTACTTCTTCTGCGCCGGCCATCTGGGGGACGCGTTTCGAGTTAACGAAGCTGGCCGCCTCGACTCGCGGGACACCTGCGGCAGCGAGTCTCTCGCACAATCGGGCGCGGACTTCGGGGGAGAGCGTCCGGTCCTCGTTCTGGAGGCCGTCGCGCGGGCCGACGTCGACTATCTCGATGCGCATTAGACGATGCCCCGCTCTTGTAAACCGTCGAGCTCGTCTTCGCTCATTCCGAGCAACTTTGTGAACACCTCGTCGTTGTGCTGGCCCAGTCTGGGGCCCGTCCAGCGCACTTCTCCAGGTGTCTCGGAGAGGCGGGGGACGACGTTCTGCATGGGGAACGGTCCGATCTCCGGGTCTTCGACGGTGACGATGTTCTGGCGGGCGGCGTACTGATCGTCTGTGAGCATGTCCTCGGCGGTGAAGAGTTTCCCGGCAGGGACGCCCGCTTCCTTCATGGCCTCGAGCACCTCTTGAGCGGGTCGTTCTCTCGTCCAGTCCGAGATCAAATCGTCGAGCTCTTGCTGGTTCTCGCCGCGGGCGTGGTGGGTGGCGTAGCGCTCGCTCTCGGCCCATTCGGGATGTCCGAGGGCCCCGGCGAAGCGCTCGAAGACGGTATCGGCGTTGGCGCCGATCACGACGTAGTCCCCATCGCCTGTGGGGTAGGTGTTCGACGGTGCGACGAAAGGCAGGATGGCCCCCGTGCGGCTCCTGACGTGGCCAGCGAGCGCGTACTCGGGGATGGTGCTCTCCATGAGCGCGAGGACGGCCTCGTAGATCCCCACGTCGACGATCTGACCCCTACCACCGCGCGCCTCGCGGTTGTAGAGGGCCGTGACCGCGCCGAGGGCGCCGAAGGTAGCCGCGAGCGAGTCGCCGAGGCTGATGCCGACGCGTGGCGGTGGGCGGTCCGGGTACCCTGTAACGTGCCTTATCCCACCCATGGCCTCGCCGATGGACCCGAACCCGGCCTGGTCCTTGTATGGTCCCGTCTGTCCGTAGCCGGAGACCCGCACCATGACGAGGCCGGCGTTGATCTCGCCAAGATCTTCGTACCCGAGCCCCCACCTCTCGAGCGTTCCAGGCCTGAAGTTCTCGACGACCACATCGGCCTCGGAGATGAGCCGGCGGGCGAGGTCCTGCCCCTCTTCTTCCCTCAGGTTGATGGTGACGGACTTCTTGTTGCGGGCGATGATCGGCCACCAGAGGGTGTGTCCCTCCTTGCGGTGGCGGCCCCAGACCCGCATGGGGTCTCCCTTGCCCGGCGGCTCTAGCTTGATGACTTCGGCGCCGAAGTCGCCCAGGAGCTGGCCGCAGAAAGGGCCGGCGAGCAGGCTGCCCATCTCGACGACGCGTACGCCTTCGAGGGGACGGGACCCGTTGCCACTCTCAGTCATTCATGTCCTCCTTGAGGGCTCCCAAGACGAAGTCGCGGCCCTCGTAGACGTGCTCGCGCATGATGATCTCCGCCCTGTCGGCGTCGCCTTTCTCTAAAGCTTCCAGGATCTGGCGGTGATAGTGGTTGGAGATGGCGCGCTCGTGCGGCGTGTACCAGAAGAACGCCTTGAACATGAGCGGTATCTCCACGGTGCGATTGATGAGGTGCCTCAGGCGCCTGTTGCGACTCGCCTCGACGATGGTCGCGTGGAACTCCTGGTTCAGCGCGACGAGGGCCCGGATCTCCTCCTCGTGGTCATCGAACCGGCCGGCGAGCCCCTCCATCTCGACACTCAGCTCCCGCAAGCGCTCCAGCTCGCCTCCCTCTACGCGTCCCGCCGCGCGCCTGGCAGCGTGGCCTTCGAGGACGGCGCGCAGGTCGTAGATGTCCCACACGTCCTCGATAGAGAACGAGCACACGGTGGCCCCGCGGTTCGGCGCGATCTCGACGAGCCCCTCGGCCTCGAGCATGGTCAGGGCCTGCCGTACGGGCGTCCTGCTCACCCCGAGCTGTTCCGCCAGCTGCTCCTCGACCAAACGCTCCTCCGGACCATACTCACCCGTTAGGATCAAAGCCCGCAACCGCTCCACGATCCCGACAGGCCGCGTCCCCTTCCCCGGACCCCGCACAACACGTCCCACTCGAACCCCCGCTTTCGACCCACGGAGAACCCCTTGTATACAATCTTAGGCGTCCGCCAAACTTGTGTCAAGAATTTCAAAGCAGGCGGTGTTGGCTCAGGCGGGCTCTGGGGTCTTGCGCATGTGCAGGTGCCAAGGGGTCAGAATCTCGCAGCCGCTGGATGTAACCGCGATCGTGTGCTCGTATTGCGCAGAGAGCCTCTTGTCCGCGGTCACTATGGTCCAACCGTCATCCAGATAGCGTATCTCGGGAGTCCCCTCGTTGATCATGGGCTCGATGGTGAGCGTCATGCCTTCTCGAAAGCGCATGCCACGGCCTCTGCGCCCGAGGTGGTCTATGTGGGGCTCTTCGTGGAGTTCGTGGCCGACCCCGTGGCCGCCGAGTTCCCGCACGACCCCATAATCGTGGTTCTCCGCGAGCTCCTGGATAGCTGCCCCGACGTCACCGAAACGCTTGCCGGGCGCAACCTCGGCGATCCCGGCCTCCAGGCACTCCGTGGCGATGTCCAGGAGTTTGCCCGCCCGTGGCGAGACGTCGCCGACCGGGTACGTGTAGCAGGTGTCGCCGACCCAACCACCTAAAGTGGCGCCGACGTCTATGCCCACGATATCCCCATCTCGCAACCTCCTCGGCCCTGGGATGCCGTGGACGACTTCCTCGTTGACAGCGGTACAGATGGTGCCGGGGAAGGGAGGGACGGAGAGTGAGGGCCGGTAGCCCTTGTAGGTAGGCTCTCCATCCTCGGAGCGGATGAACTCCTCGACGATGCGGTCCAGCTCGCTGAGCCTGACCCCGGCGCGGACGTGTGGACGTACTAGGACCAGAGCACGGGCGACGAGATCACCCGCCCGCCTCAAGCCCTCGATCTCCTTCTTGCTCCGCAACACGACCATGCGTGAGGGCTACCGTAACACGAATCGATTCCAAAGCCAGGTGAATGCCAATAGCACGAGGGAGGCCACCATCACCCACGGGCCTCCTCGTAGTGGATTCCCGCTTTCGCGGGAATGACAACTAAAGGAGCGCCACCTTTGGTTGCCCTTAGCCAAAACGCTCTCTCCAAAAAACGGACTCGGTACAATTAACCTGGGGTGCTGCCGAGCTGAAATGACGAAGTGCTTGCAATCCCGAAGTTCTTGTAATCCTCCTTGCAGACTGCTCTAGGTCTCCTGCACCTCTACGAGCACGGCGCCTCCTGGGACGAGGGATCCCTCGTTTTAAGGGAGAGAGTGGATCACGCCGGCGTGGGGGGCTGTGATGGGCTGCTCCATCTTCATGGCCTCGAGGACGAGGAGGAG
>JBKPNW010000190.1:0-15992 GCA_046732815.1 Actinomycetota bacterium
ACTCGGAGGAGAGCTCGTTGTAGGCACGGGCCATCTTCCTTATCTTGTCCCCCATGTGTACCGGCACCCTTATGGTACGGCCCTTGTCCGCAACAGCACGTTGCACAGCCTGCCTGATCCACCAGGTGGCGTAGGTGGAGAACCTCCAGCCCCTGTCGGGGTCGAACTTCTCCACGGCCCGCATCAGGCCGACATTGCCCTCCTGGATGAGGTCCTCGAAAGGCAAACCCATTCCACGGTACCTCTTGGCAACGCTCACCACGAGCCTGAGGTTCTTCTCGACCAGCTTCTTACGCGCCCTGTCATCGCCGGCCTTGGCCCGCTTGCTGAGGTCGATCTCCTCCCTGTGCGTGAGGAGGTTCCCCTTGTCGATGCGCGCGAAGTACCCGGGGATGAGATCCGGGGTCTCCGCAGGCCGTTCGCTCCGCCGCCTGTTGGCTATTCCCATGGTTTCCATCAAACGCCTCCTCTTTGCTCCTCAAATCGCCTCGTCCTCGAAATCCCGCACCGCACCCGTACCCCCGGATGCCACGGCCCCAGAGAAAAACGCCGCGCGAACGCAGCCCTTCGTTACGCGAAGTTGTATGGATGCGGGAATGCAGGCAGTTTTTAAGATCTTGCCAAACTCGTAGTCTACATGTATTCGGGCGCTTGTCAAGTCCATACGGCAACCGCCGACGAAGCCCCGGTCCTTACTCGTGTGTTCGGGGGTATAGTATCTGGCGATGGACGAGACCGTAGAGAGTCGGAATTGGAGAGGAGCAGGGTGCGTTCCGGGTGCTTGAGCCTGGTAGTAAGGATTGGCGTGGTATCCGTTGCGGCCGTCCTTGCCGCGTTGAGCACAGCCCTGATCCTCTCTTTCGCCGTCTCCGCGCTAGGGCAGCCCGATGGGATCGAGAGGATCATCAGCGTACTCGTGGCCTCCTCGGCGGGGCTCGTTTTCTTCCTGGTCGGCCGCAGCATCTGGAGAGACCTGCGCAGAGGCCCGTCCGCAGAACCGGAGAGCAAGGAGAGCTCCGCCGAAGAGGGCCAGTAAGTCAGGGGCCCGGCGGCTCCCGTACCCTCGTACGAAGGTGACATCTATGCTGGCCAGATACCCGGAGTAGAATGGAGAGACATGTGCGGAATCATCGGTGGATACGGAGGCATGGACCCTGACACCGCTTCGCGCATGCTGGAGCGGGTCGCCCACAGAGGGCCCGACGACGAAGGGCGCACAGAGGTCGCCGGGAACGTGCTCGGCCACAGGCGCCTCTCCATCGTCGATGTAGATGGTGGCAAGCAGCCGCTCGTTACCCCGGACGGCGACCTCTACCTCGTCGGCAACGGCGAGGTCTACAACCACGAAGAGATCAGGGCGACCCTCGACGACGGCGAGATGAGCACACGCTCGGACAACGAAGTCGCCCTGCGTCTGATCTCCGAGCGGGGGCCCGACGCCCTCTCGGAGCTGCTCGGGATGTTCGCGTTCCTGATCGCCGAAGAGGACGGCTCCTTCATCGCGGCCCGCGACCCCGTCGGCATAAAGCCCCTGTACTGGGCGCGCCAGGACGGCCTCGTCCGCTTCGCTTCGGAGATGAGCGCCTTCGACGAAGGCTGGCAGTCCCACGTCGAGTCCTTCCCGCCGGGCCACTACTGGACCCCGGAAGGCGGTCTCGTCGAGTTCGCCGCTCCCGTCCCGCCCAGAGACGAGTTGGAGTACTTCGAAGGGCCTGGCGAGCCTGGCGCCCCGATCCCTGATGAGATACTGGAGAAGGTCCGTGACCGTCTCATCGGGACCGTCGGGCGTCAGATGATGGGCGACGTGCCCGTCGGCGTCTTCCTCTCGGGTGGCCTCGACTCGAGCCTCGTCGCCGCCATCGCCGCCCGCTGGTACGCGGAGCGCGGCGAGAGATTGAAGACCTTCGCCGTCGGCCTCGACGAT
Source organism: Actinomycetota bacterium (assembly GCA_046732815.1). Lineage (GTDB taxonomy): Bacteria > Actinomycetota > Rubrobacteria > Rubrobacterales > Rubrobacteraceae > Rubrobacter_D. The sequence continues at coordinate 1,925 of JBKPNW010000190.1, forward strand.
TCCCCCGATCTGCTGGCCGCCCGTGCCGTTGCGGAATACCTCGGGACCGAGCACCACGAGCGTGTCTACACGGCGGAGGAAGCGCTCGGGACGTTGCCCACGGTAGTCAGCACCATCGAGAACTTCGACCCCTCGCTGGTACGCAGCGCCGTCCCCAACTACATCCTCGCCGAGTTCACCGCCAGGTATGTCAAGGTCGTCCTGACCGGGGAAGGGGCCGATGAGATCTTCGCCGGCTACGAGTACCTCGAGAACTTCCGCACGGAGGAGGAGTTACACGACGAGCTCGTACGAACCATCGAGGGGCTGCACGACCTGAATCTGCAGAGGGCCGACCGCGTCACGATGGCGCACGGCCTCGAAGCGCGGGTACCGTTCCTGGAGCTCGATATGATCTCCCTCGGGCTCTCCCTCCCCGCCGGGTGGAAACTCGCCGGCGAGGGCCAGGAAGAAAAGCGCCTGCTGCGCCAGGCCTTCGAAGGCTGGCTTCCCGACGATTTCCTGTGGCGCAAGAAGGCCCAGTTCGGGGACGGCTCGGGGGCTGCCTCTGTCCTCAAAAAGCGCATGGAGGCGAGCGTCACCGCAGAGGAGTTCGAGCGGGAGCGCCACGAGGTCGAACCTCCCTTGCGTACCCGCGAAGAGGTCGCCTACTACCGCATCTTCGCCGAAGACCTCGGCGAGGTCAGGCCGAAGAGGACCATCGGGCGCTTCGCCACGACCTGAATTGGCATTTCAGCTGGTCAGCGCTTCAGCTTGGCATACGGAAATTGCGCGCCTGCCCTGGTTTACGGCGGTCTGATTGGGTATCTAGTATGGGGTCGGGACTCTACCGAAGGGAGCGGGCGTGGAGAAGTTCATAATCAGCGCGGCGATCACGGGCGGGATGACGGTGCCAGGACAGAGCGGGGCCATCCCCATTACGCCGGAGGAGATAATCGACTCGGCCGTAGGGGCGCACGAGGCCGGGGCGACGATCGTTCACCTCCACGTTCGTGAGCCGGAGACGGGGAAACCGAGCTCGGACATCGGGCTCTTCCGCGAGGTGGTCTCGGGGATCAAAGACCGGTGCGACGTGATCGTACAGCCGACCACCGGCGGCGGGAAGGGGATGACTCTGGAGGAGAGGGCCGCCGTTTTGCCGGAGCTCGAGCCGGAAATGGCCACGTTCAACACGGGCAGCTTCAACTTCGGCCTCTTCCCTATCGCAGAGCGCGGCGGAGACTTCGAAGAATGGGAGATCGACTACCTGGAGGGCACCCGCGACTACATCTTCCGCAACACGTTCGCGGATATGAAGAAGGTCTGCACCATGTTCCGCGAGGCCGGCGCGAAGCCCGAGCTCGAAGCCTACGATGTCGGGCACCTCTACAACATAAAGTACCTCCTGAGTAAGGACCTGCTCGACACCCCCGTACACATACAGTTCGTCCTCGGCGTTATGGGCGCGAATGCCGCCACCATCGAGCAGATGATGCACATGCGCCGCACGGCGACGGAGCTCTTCGGAGAGGACTACACGTGGTCCGCCGCGGGCGTCGGCTACCCCGCCGAATACCACCTCGCCGCGATGTGCCTGATGCTCGGCGGCCACGTCAGGGTCGGCCTGGAAGACAACCTGCGTGTCAGCCGCGAGAAGCGTGCGGAGTCCAACGCCGAGCTGGTCGAGAAGGCCGTGGCGCTGGGCGAGATGTTCGACCGGGAGCCCGCCACTCCAGACGAGGCGCGCAGGGCGCTCGACCTCAAGGGTCGCGCCGCAGTAGCGTTTTAGAACCGCCTGGCGGCGGTTCAGCATTTCAGCACGCTCAGCCCTGCGGACTTCGCTCGTCAGCGTTTCAGCTTGTCAGCTTTATCTTGTCGCTGATCGTTTGTAGCCTGGCGCGCGCGACCAACGGTAGGCCGATACCTCTGCGAATCGCTGTGGAGAAGGGAGCATTGTGAAGAGGGTTTGTGTCTTCGATGTGAACGAGACCCTACTCGACCTTGCGGGCCTCGACCCGCTCTTCGAGCGGGCCTTCGATGACGCCTCGGTACGGAGGTTGTGGTTCAACCAGATGTTGCAGTCGGCTTTTGTGGCCACCATAACGGATGCCTACGTGCCTTTCGGCGAGGCCGCTGCGGCGGCACTCCGGATGACGGAAGAGCGGCTTGGCGTTGAGATCTCCGATGCTGACAGGCAGGATATCCTGATGGGACTGCGAAGCCTCCCGCCGCACCCGGAAGTACCCGAGAGTTTGGACCGTTTGCGCGAGGCGGGTTTCCGCCTCGCCACGCTGACCAACTCGACGCAGGAGGTCGCGGGGGCCCAGATTGAGAATGCGGGGCTCACGGACAGGTTCGAAAACATCCTCTCCGCCGACACCGCAAAACGCCTCAAACCGGCACCCGCCCCCTACAGGATGGCCGCACGGTCGCTGGAGATCCCCGAGCGTGAGATGCGCCTCGTAGCGGCCCACGCCTGGGACGTCGCCGGTGCCCTACGCGCCGGCTGCGCAGCGGCCTTCGTCGCCAGACAGCCCTTCGATCCGCTCGTCGCACGTCCCGATGTGATCGGGGCCAACCTCAGCGAGGTCGCCGACGGCATCATCGCCGCCGAGTAAGCACTTCAGCACTTCAGCTTTCGCGCCTGCGAGCCCTTGCTGACTTGCTGACGAGGCGGCAAAGCCGCCGTGCTGACAAGCGAAGGCGGAGCCTGAGCGTGCTGAATTGCTTTAACCGGCGAGAGCTCGAAGGTCCTCGAAGACGTCCCTGCCGGGACGGCGCTCGTCCCGTTCCATGGAGTGCATCAGTTCGACGACGCGCTCGTTGAGGGGTGTTTTGACGCCGTATTCTCTTCCCCGCTGGACGACGCCGCCGTTGATGACCTCGACTTCGGTCTTCGCGCCCCTCTGCAGGTCCTGGAGCATGGAAGCCTTCGTCGCCCCTGCGTAGCCCATCGCCACGTCGAGGGCTTCGTCGGCCCTCTGGCGGTCTTCGGGGCCACGGACGACGAGCGACTCAGCGGAGACGCCGAGGACTTCGTCGAGGGTGATCTCCTGGGCCACCCCCACGTCGTAGCCTTCGCGCCAGACGGCGAGCGCGGCCTCCCTTCCTGCGGGGTCGGCGACGACTTCGCGATAGAGCAGGCCCGAGATGGCGCCGAGGCCGGAGAAGGCGCTGTTGACGAGCAGCTTGGACCAGACCTGGCCGATGATGTTCTCCGTTATACGCACTTCGGTCGCCGTTCCGAGTGCTTCGGCCAGGCGGCGGGTCCTTTGTTTCGTATCGCCGTCAGGCTCCCCGATCACGAACGGACCGTTGGTGGTCTGGGCGAGATGTCCGGCACCGAGGTTCGTAGCCCCCCACTCTACCGTGCCTATGACGAGGTTCTCGCCGCCGACCGTGGCGGCTATGCGGTCCTGCACGAGCCCGTTTCCCAAAGAGACGAACGTCTGTGCCAGGCTGCGCTCAACGAGGGGACCGAGGGCGGCTTCGAGGTGGGGAGCCTTCAGGGTTACGAGGGCGAAGTCGAAGGAACCTTCGAGGTCGGCAGCATCAGAGTAGGCATCGAGCTGCACGTGGCGCTCCTCGCCGAGTTCGTCGAGCAGGAGGCCAGGGTCACGCATCATTCCGGAGTGCTCTTCGTTGGCGTCGAGGACGCTCACGCGCCGCACCCCGTCTTTCATCTTCGCCGCCGTCACGCCGCCGATGGCGCCGGCCCCGACCACGAGGACGCTGGTGTTTATCATGGGTCGTCACCGGATCCCGCATCGACGGGTGGCAGATCTTCCAGCAGCCTGTTCAGCGCCGCGTAGCGCCGGTCGCGCTCGAGGAGCAGCCGCTCCCGCTCCTCGTCCGTGTATGCGAGGAACCCGGCGCCGCTCTTGGTGCCCGTGCGCCCCTCTCGGACCAGCTTCCGCAACGAGTCCGGCGCCTCGAAACGGCCTCCGAGGCCCTCTCTCAACACGTCGAGTACGTCCTCGTACACGTCCAGTCCGGCCATGTCGGAGATCTGGAACGGCCCGAAGAAGGGCAGCCGAAAACCGAAGCAACTGCGCACGACCTCGTCCACCTCTCGAGGGGAGGCGAGACCCTCCTCGACACACCGTACAGCCTCCAAAAACAGGGCGTTCTGGATGCGGTTGGCCACGAAACCCGGACCGTCGCCGACCACGGCGGGACGCTTCCCGATAGAGCGCAAGAACTCGACCAGCCGCCCGACGATCTCGGGGGCGCTCGCGGCGGAGGGTATGACCTCGACGCCAGGTGTCCATTCCGGCGGGTTGAACCAGTGCATACCGCAGAAGCGTCCCGGCCGCCCGACGAACTCCGAGAGGTCGTTGATGGGAAGAGAAGACGTGTTGGAGACGATAACGGCTTCTTGAGGAGCGGCGGCCGAACAGGAGTTCAGGATCTCCTCCTTCAACCCGATGTCTTCCGGAACGGCTTCGAAGACTAGCTCAGCGCCGGCCACGGTGCCGGCAACATCGTCCGCGGTCTCTACAGCTTCGGCTCTTCCCACGGATCTCTCGGCCAACAACCCGGCATCGGCGTGCCCCCTTGCCCGCCGTACCAGCCGTTCCTTCGCCTCCCAGGTCAGTTCGGGCGTCGCATCGGTAAGTACCACCCCGATACCGGCCGCGGCGAAGCACTCGGCGACGCCCAACCCCATCGTGCCCGCCCCGATGACGGCTGCCCTTCGAGGCCAATCTCTGTGAGAGTCCCGCTCCTCCACCTGGCTGGCGCTACGGTCTCAGGATGCCGCGACCTGCGATCAGGGCCACAGAAAGTAGCGCAATGGCCGCCAGGGCAAGGTAGGGAGGACCGCCCGTGTTCGGTATCTTCTTCCCGTTTACGGCCGTGTCGGGCACCACGTCTTTAGGATTATCGACATCTCCAGGTTTCTCGCCCGGCTTGTACTGATCTTCCACCGGCGTCACTTTCTTGTCGTCGGCCGGCAGGGTCGTGCCGTCGTCGGCCGGCGGCGTCGCGTTGTCGTCTGCCGCGTCCCCTCCCTCACACGTGATGCCCGTCGAGGAGACGACCGTGTAGTCGCCATCCGTGTCGAACGCCGTGTCGGTGTCGGGGAACGTCGCGTGGTCGCCGACGTAGTCGTCGACCGGGCCCTCTATCTTCGGGCTCCCGTCTTCGGCTGAGATCGTGATCTCTCGCTCTCCGTCGGTGAAGATCGCCTGCGTCCCGTCGCCGTCTTCGAGGGTGATCGAGGCGCCCGGCGAGACGGTACAAGCATCGGCTTCGACAAGGATCACGTCGGGAGGACTGTTGTTGTTGTCGGTGTCCACGCCGTTCGCGGCCGTGCCAGGGGGTATGCCACCACCGTCCTGGGCTCCTGCGGGTAAAGCGACGAGGACCAGGGCGATACACAACAGGACAAAAACTGTACCCGCCAAAGAAACCGCACGCCCCATCCCCACCCTCCTTCGTCACATAACCAACGAAAGGTATTGTGCCTGATGGCACACCATCGCGCCACCCAGGCTTCCTGAAGCCTGATACCTACTTCACCAGTTCTCCATCGATTCGCGGATGACGTCGGCCAGGTCTTCCTCGCTCACGTCCCTGGGAGCTCCTACCAGGAGTCGCTGCTGTTTCATAGCGCCTTCCACGAGGTCTTCCACGTCGTCTTCTGAGTAGCCGAGCTCGCGCACGCCTCTCGGCGCTCCCACGTCTTTCATCAGCTGGATCAAGACCCCGGGCAGCGTGTTCTCGTCGGCGCTATCGATCTTCTCACCGGAGAGCAACTCGGCGACCCTGTGGTGCCTCTCCGGGTCCGCCCGGTACGTGAACCGGAAGGCTGCAGGCGCGGTGACGATGACGGACCAGCCGTGCGGCACGAAGGGATGGTCCTCCGGATACCCGGGCGGCTGCCACTCGTGCTTGAGGCCCGCGATGGGATAGGCGCAGGCGTGCGGGATGTGGACCCCGGCCGACCCGAAACCGACGCCGGCGAGAGAAGCCCCGAGCATCATCGCGCCGCGGGCCTCGACGTCTTCGCCGTTCTCGACGGCGCGCCTGAGGTATTTGCCGCCGAACTCCAGCGCCCTCGCGCTCCACATATCCGCTATGGGGTTAGCCCCCTGGTAGGGCGGCCTATCGTCGGGGCTCTCCGGTTTCGGCCTGGCATCGTAGGGTTTGGAGAGATAGGACTCGGCGGCGTGGCAGACCACGTCGAGGCCGCAGGAGGAGGTGACCTCGGGCGGCATGCTCACCGTGAGCAGGGGATCGACAACGCCGCGGTTGGGGCGTAGGTACTGGTGGGAGATTCCGGTCTTCACCCTCTGTTCTGGGATGTCCAGGATCGCGACCGTCGTCGCCTCGGCGCCCGTACCCGCTGTCGTGGGGATGGCAAGAAGTGGTTTCAAGGGGCCCGGTGGTTTCTTGCCCCCGCCGATGGGGGCGTTGACGTAGTCGATTATTTCGCCCCCGTGCGTCGCTATGAGGCTGGAGACCTTCGCGGTGTCGATGCTCGACCCTCCGCCGACGGCGACGAAGCCGTCGAAGTCTCCCTCGGCGGCGAACTCCGCCGCGGCCTGGAAGGAGTCGTCCGTAGGCTCGACGCGCGAGCGGTCCCACACCTCGACCTCAACGCCTTCGGCTTCGATCAGCTCCACGATGCGGCCCGTTATGTTCGCCTTCACGATGCCGGGGTCGGAGACGAGCATCACCCGCCCGACGCCCATACGTTTGAGCTCCCAGCCCACCTCCTCCGAGGCGCCGGGGCCGTACTTGAGCGGCGTGGCCTCCATGGTGAAGATGGTCTCGCGACCGTTCTCGCCTGCAGTCATAGCGCTCCTTCCCCTCTGCGGAATCCCCGAAATACGGTCCCCGATCAATATATGCCCCCACCCGGCCAGCGGCAACCGGAGGGCCCCGGCGATAGCCCGGTATATGCCGTTAACATATAAGTTTCGTTTGCTTGTATAATCTCCGTACTTGGCATCGGCTCGGGTGTGAGCGAGATAGGGTGCCGGCGAGGATGAAGTTTTCGGCATGAGCAGGAGGTTTTCGGTTGACGGAGGAGAGAGAAGCGGCATCCGGCATGGACCCTGCCGAGCTCTGGCGCCGGTGGATGGAGTCGGGGAGCAGGATGTGGTCGGAGATGGCCCAGGGTAGCCAGGCCGACCCCTACGGTGCATACCGCCGGTGGTTCGAGGGCATGAGGGAGATGCAGGAGCGGGCGATCGGGGCCTCCCCCGAACCCGTCGCTGGCGACCTCGGGGCTGGTGAGCTCTGGCAGCGGTGGTTCGAGCTGAGCGCTGACTACTGGCAGAAGAGCGCCGAGATGGGCCAGAACGCGATGGAGATCCTTCCGCGTTGGATGCAGATGCTCGATGAGGCGCGCACCAACCTTCTGGCCGGAGGCGCCCCGCCGAGCGATCCCCTGCAGCTCACTACCCAGTGGTACAACGCCACGAGCGGGCCCTTCTCGGACTTTGTCGGGGATGTCATAGAGCGCGAGGAGTTCCTCGAGCCTTCGAGCCGCTTTCTGCAGAGCTACGCCAGCTTCTACAAGGTGTTCAAGCGCAACTCCGAGGACTACCTCAAGAACCTCCAGCTCCCCGTCCGTTCGGACCTCTCCAGGATCGCCGGCCTCGTCGTGAACCTGGAGGAGAAGGTGGACCGCATCGAAGAGGTCCTCGAGGATTTCGAGTACGGGTACGCCGAGCCCGCCACGAGTGAGTCCGTCAAGCAGCTCGAGACACGACTCGACCGCGTCGAGGGCAAGCTCGACCGGCTGCTCGCGGCGCTCGAAGGCGATAGCCAGGACGGCGGGGTGCAGGCGGAGACCAACGGGTCGGCCGTCGAGGACGTGCGCGAGAAGGAGGAGAGCTAGATGACCGAGACCGCCAACTACGGCGCGGTTCCTACTTCGGGCGACGCCGCGGTACCCTCGGACGTAGAGAATTTCTTCGACAAGTACAGCCGGGGGATGAGGATCGTCGTCGAGGGAGCCCAGGCCGACACGGGACAGACTCCCAAGGAGACGGTCTGGACCAAGAACAAGGCGAAGCTCTACCACTACGCCCCCAACGCCGAGAAGAAGCACCCCGTCCCCATCCTCATGGTCTACGCCCTCATCAACAGGCCTTACATCCTCGACCTCATGCCTGGCAACAGCTTTATCGAGTACCTCGTCGGCGAGGGCTTCGACGTCTACATGCTGGACTGGGGCATCCCCGGCGACGAGGACAAGGACCTCACCTTCGAGAACTACGTCCTCGATTATTTGCCCAGGGCGGTCAAGAAGGTCCTCAGGCACTCCCACTCCGACGAGTTCAGCCTGCTCGGATACTGCATGGGCGGCACGATGAGCGCCATGTACGCCTCACTCTTCCCCGAGCACCTCAAGAATTTGATCCTCATGACCGCCCCCGTGGAGTTCCCGGAGGGCGAGATGGGACTCTACAGCCTGTTTACGAGCGAGAAGTACATGAACCCCGGCCTGCTGGCGGACGCCTTCGGCAACATCCCGGGCGACCTTATCGATACCGGCAACAGGATGCTGAAACCCGTGACAAACTACGTAGGCACCTACGTCAACATGTGGGAGCGCATCTTCGAGGAGAAGCCGATGGAGACCTGGCTCGCGATGAACAAGTGGGTAAACGACGGGCCCCCCTTCCCAGGCGCTACGTTCAGGCAGTGGATCAAGGAGTTCTACCAGCAGAACAAACTCGCCAAAGGCGAGATAGTCCTCCGGGGCCGCCGCGTGGACCTCTCGAACATAGAGGTTCCACTCCTCAACATCGCCGGCAAGAAGGACCACATCTGCACCCTCCCGCAGGCCGAGGCCACGATGAACCTCGTCGGCAGCGAGGACAAGGAGTTCTTCGTCCTCGACGCCGGCCACGTCGGCCTCATGACCGGCCGCGGCGCCAAGAAAGGCCTCTGGCCCAAGGTCAGCGACTGGCTCAGCACCCGCTCCGGTAGGTAGTTAGCATTTCAGCCAGTCAGCTCTCTTGCCGGAGGCTGACGGCCACCGCCCCCGACTACGGTACGGCCGGGACGAGGTTCAGCGTCGATCCCCGTCCCGACGCTTTTTTGGCGCGCGGACGGGCAGGTTCAGGAGGATCAGGGCGGCGGCCACTACGAAGGCCGGCCCGAGCCCGAACGCGCCACCCAGCGCCCCCAGGGCGGCCGGCCCCACGACGCCGCCGACTCCGAAAAAGAGGAGGGCCGCCGTGAAGCCCTGCGAGGGCCGCTCCTCGAAGACCGCGGAGCTCCAGAGGGAAAGCAACGCGCTCATGAGCATCACCCCCACCCCATAGAGCACCGCCGCGGCACCCACGACGGTCAGAGAACCGGGAGCAGCCCCGAGGAGCACCGTGCCGGCGCCCAGGCACAGGAGGGTGAGGCGGAGGATGCGGTCTAGCCCGAGACGGTCGACGAGGTCGCCGGTGAGGAGGCCGGTAAAGCCCGCCGCGCCCAGGACGGCGTAGAGGATCGGGCCCGCATTCGGGAGGGGTAGCCCTGCGGCGGAGACGATGTCCGCGTTGAACGACCAGTAGAAGGCGTTGACCACCCCGAACGAGAACGCCACGACGAACAAAGCGGCCGATCCCGCACGGAACAACCACCCGACGCCAGGGCGTCGACCCTGCGCCGCGTCGCCCTGTTGCCCCGCCTCGCCGGGGGGCACCCCAGGCAGGAGCAGCGCGTTCAGGAGAGCGGAAGCGACCGCGGCTGCGACGAACACGAGCCAGGCCGCCCGCCAGGGCAACCCACCCACAACGGCAAAGAGCGCTACCAGCCCCGACATCGCGATGCCCAACGTGGTGCCCGTGCTCACCGCCGACAGCACGCGTGCCCGCGAGGGCGCCCGTACCGTCTGCCCTGCCAGGTCGTTGTAGGGAGACCAGCAAAAGCCCGCGCTCATCCCCGCCACGAAGACCCCGGTAGCTAGTATCGCGGAGTTCGGGGAGAGGGCCACCAGGAGCATGCCGACTATGGCGGCAACCCCGCCGGCGGCGACGAGCAGCCGCGGCCCGAGACGGCCGACGAGCAACACCGTGGCCAAGAGCGCGATCAGAAACCCGGCCTGAAGGCCGCTCCCTATGGCGCCAGCGGTCCCGGTCGCGAGCCCGAAATCCTCCCCGAACTTCGGGACGAAGAGGCCGTAGCCGGTCCGCGCCGGCCCGTAGGCAACCGCGGTCGCGACGAAGCCCGCCAGCCCCAGACGCAGCGCACCTCTCACCCCCACGGCCACCCGCAGCAATCTCTCTCCATCTTCATGCCCTCCTCTCCAGTTCGCATGCTTCTGTTACTCCTAAAAAATTATACCGGTAACAAGTTACCTGTAAACATGGTTTGAGGGTAAAATCCAGGGATGCGCAGCATGGGATGGCGAGGGACGGGCTGGAACAATCCGAAGCCCGCGCCGGGGACGTTGGCACTGGTGCAGGACTTCGTGAACACGAGGAACTATCTACAGGGGGGCGACCTCCTGGGTAGCGTGGAGGAGGCGAACCGCAGGCTCGCCGAGCGTGGGCTGCTAGAGGAAGGCGAGAGCGTCGGGGAAGCGGGGAGGCGGCGACTGGTCGACTTCCGGGAGGCTTTGCGGGTGCTGCTCCTGGCGCACAACGACGCGGCCGAACCTGGGCCTGGTGTACAGGACTTGAACGGCTTCGCCGGCTCCGCCGCCTTGAGGGTGTGCTTCGGGGCGAACGGGCGCCCTACCCTGAGGTCAGGGGGCGGGGGCGGTCCGGCCGAGCGTGCCATGGCCCGGCTGCTCGCGGAGGTCTTCCGGGCGGAGGCCGAGGGCAGGTGGGGCCGTCTCAAGGCCTGTCGCAATCCGGGATGCCGCTGGGCCTTCCACGACGCCTCCAAGAACGGCATGGGACGCTGGTGCAACATGCAGGTTTGCGGAGTGAGGCACAAGATGCGCCTCTACCGCGAGCGCAAGGGGGCAGGGAGGAGATAGCCACCCGCTGACGTAGGCAGGGGGCGCCTATCCTATGACATCCGTCACGTAGAACCCACGAGGTTCTTCACTACCGGGCACAGAGGCGCCCCCATACACTCCTCTCGACGCGATCAGACGAGAGGAGGCAGGATGCAAAATGAGGCGCCGGCCGGCCGAGAAGCGAAGATCCCTACCTATCCCGACCTCGCGGGCAAGGTCGCCGTGGTCACGGGTGGCTCAGGCGGCATTGGCGCGGCGACGTCCCACTTGCTGGCGGCCAACGGGGCCAGGGTGGGCGTCAACGGCAGGAACGAGGCCGCTATCGGGGCCGTGGTAGCGGAGATAAGGGACCAGGGCGGACTGGCCATCGAGGCCGCGGCGGACGTAACCGACTTCTCCGCGGTCGAGGACATGCGCGAGCGCGTCGAGGGCGAGTTCGGTACCACCGACTTGCTCTTCGCATTCGCCGGCGGTGGGATCGCCCGTCCCGGCCCGACCGCGGGGGTTACCGAAGAGGATTGGCGTTCCTCGGTGGACGGCAACCTCACGGCCACGTTCCTCACGATTCGGAGTTTCCTGCCTGGAATGATCGAACGCGGCGGTGGCTCCATCGTCACGATGGCTTCGTCGGCGGCCCGCTTCCCGACTGACGCCCCGGCGCCCTAGGCCGCGTCCAAGGCGGGGGTGGTTATGCTCTCCAGGCACCTCGCCGACGAGGTCGGCGAGCACGGCGTTCGTGTGAACTGCCTGGCCCCGCACACGATTCTTACCGAGCGCATACGGCGCGTCATGCCGGAGGACCGTTACCGGCAGATCGTGGCCGGGATCCCGCTGGGACGACTCGGAACTCCGGAGGACGTCGGACTCGCCGCGCTCTTTCTCGCGTCGGAGGCCTCGTCCTGGATCACGGGGATCACGCTCGACGTGGCCGGGGGCAAGTCCATGCCCTGACCGGCCCACGATGACGCAACGAGCGTGACAGCAGATGAGACAAACCACCCAACATTGGAGGTAGTTCATGAGCGATCAAACCCGGCAGGTGATGGCCCTCGGCGAGGATTGGGCCGCAGCGGAGTTGCGCGGGGACACTTCATCCCTCGGAGCGATCCTGGCAGACGACTTTGTCGGGGTGGGGCCGCGGGGCTTCACGCTGACCAGGGATCAATGGCTCTCGCGCCACGAGGCGGGGAGCCTTACGTACGAGGCTTTCGGGCTGGATGAAGGGGAAGTCCGCCTCTACGGCGATGCGGCGGTGATGGTGTGCCGTCAGAGCAGCCGGGGAGCGTACGAGGACGAGAACGGTCGCTTCGAATTGGACGATCAGTTCCGCGCGACGCTCGTCTTCGTGCGGCAAGGCGGGCGCTGGCTGCTGGCCGGACTACAGTTGAGCCCTATCCTGGGCAAACCGTGATTTCACCCGTCGGCATCGGAGGCGCTGTGAAGAACCAGATGATAGAAGAGCTGATCCGGTACACGCACCTGGAGAAGACCTACGGATACCTCCCTGGCATGAGCGACGCAACGTTGGCGACGCTCTTCGGTGTGGACGAGGCGGCGTACCGGGACACGAAGAACCGCTTCGATAAGAACGCGCGCCAGGCAGCGCGGGAACTCCTTGAGAACCCGGATCTTTCTGGACACGTTGATAGGCTCCCTTTCCGCTCCGGGGATACTGTGCTCGGCATCGGCGACAGCTTCACCGATGACCTGCAGTCCTGGCTGGAGATCCTCCGCCATCTGCTGGGGTTACGGCGCCCGCAAGACGACGTTCGCGTCGTCAACCAGGGGGTGTCGGCCCAGACCACCGCGATGGCGTTGCTGCGTTTCGTTCCCGCCGTCGTCGCGCAGAAACCAGACTGGGTGATCTGCCTCCTCGGCGGCAACGACGTCACCCGCGTGGGTCCCGAGCCGAACAAGGCGCAGGTCAGCCTGCAAGAGACGGTCGAGAATCTGGGGGCGATGAGGCGGATCGCATCCCGTCTCACGGACGCGCGGTGGGTTTGGATCACCCCGCCGACCTTCGACGAGGAGAGGGCCGCCGCGTACCCGCCCTTCCGCATGGGGCAGTCACACTGGCGGAACGCGGACGTGCTGGCCATAGCGGAGTTCATCAGGGAGCAAGGAGACCCCATCGTGAACATCCAGGCGGTTTTCGGGTACCCCGTGGATCCGGAACTTCACGGACCGGACGGCGTTCACCCTTCCCTGGACGGCCAGAAAGCGATAGCCAGGGCGTTCGTCGAGCAATTGTCCACCTAGAGAATGGAGGAGATCATGGCCCACATCATCGACCGAGACGAGCTACCGCACAGCGAGACTGCGCACAGGTTCGAAGGACATCCCAACGGCGAAGCGGAAGTATCTTTCTTCCTGATAGACGCGCCAGGGGGAAGCGGCCCGGGGTTACACACCCATCCTTACGCGGAGGTGTTCGTGATCCAGGACGGCGAGGTCACTTTCACGGCCGGCGACGAAACCATCGAGGCGAAGGCCGGCCAGATCGTGGTCGTGCCCGCCGGTGTGCCCCACAAGTACGTGAACTCTGGGGCGGGACGGGCAAGACACATCGACATCCACGCCAGCGGGCGCATGACTACCGAATGGCTGGAATCATGAAGCTCGCGCTGCACCTCAACAGCTTTGACTGGGCCGCAGGCCCGGAGCGGCTCGGCAGTAACCTTGCGGAGATCGGCAGGGTCACAGAGGAGGCCGGCTTCGACCGCATCGGGGTGGCCGACCACGTGTGGCAACACCCGATCATGGGCGGTCCCGAAGCGAACGAGCCGGAGTGCTACACGATGCTGGCCTTCCTGGCGGCCAACACAGAGCGAATTGGCCTAACGGCGATGGTGTCGGGGATACACTTCCGTCACCCCGCCATGCTCGTCAAGGCGGTGACAACGCTGGACGTGCTCTCCGGAGGGCGCGCCCACTTCGGCGTCGGCTCAGGCCACTACGAAGAGGAGACAAAGGGGCTGGGCATCCCTTTCCCGCCGCAAAAGGAACGGTTCGAGATGCTGGAGGAGACGCTCCAGATAGCGCTCCAGATGTGGAGCTGCGAACAAGGGGACGAGCGTTCCTTCGAGGGAGAGCACTACAGGCTCGAACGTCCCCTGAACCCTGTCTCTTATACACATCTGACGCTGCCGACGATTGTCCAGCGGTGTA
>JBKPNW010000191.1:0-19918 GCA_046732815.1 Actinomycetota bacterium
ATGGAGAAAGCCGCCTCGGCCCTGCCGCCAGAGAGCTCGTCCAGGGTGGCGACCTGCTGGGCGATGATGGTAGGGTCCTTGATGATCACGTGGGTGACGTCGGGGGCGAGCCTGACATTTTTCGTCCTGGTGGCCGCGACGGCGAAGATCTGCCACATATCTTTGTGGTACGTTTCGTCGGCGCTGTAGCAGGCGTAGAAGCCCAGCTTATCGAGCTGCTCGACTATCTCGAGCAGCGCAGGGACGGGCTGTTCCGGGAGCATCTCGTAGCTGAACTTCACAGTGGTATCCTCACGGGTGGCGGAGCGCGTTCGTGGACGCCAGCGGCCCTCGGGTCAAGGATAACAAATGGGGAAGACCGGCGCCTCGGCCGAAGGTCTATCCACCGAAGCGGCCAGCAGGCGCTTTCTCGGAGACTCGCTTGCAGGTTGTTCGATTCTCGTCGGGGCCACTCCGAAAAACCCCGGTTCTGCAGGACAGAGCGCCTCATCGGGGAAGATGACGGATGTGCGGGAGGGATCTTCCTGTGACAGCGGAGGGCACCGAGCGGCTCGCTTCCGATCTCTTTTTCGCAAGCTCCGGGATTGTTTGGCGGCAGTTTGCGATGGGGCTTAATCTTTTGTGTAGGGGTCTATTTTTCCGAGATTGGTTCGTTTGAGGGTTGCGCGTTCTTGCAGAGCGCTGGTAGTGTGCCAGCAATGGTGTAATGGTGGGGCGTGAGTCCCCGCGCGGATCGGAGAGGAGAAGACTTTTGCGCAAGTCGGCGATGGTGTTGTTAGTGGTGGTGATGCTCGTTCCCCTGGTCGCGGCGGCGGCGTACGCGGCGGACCAGCTAATCTACTGTAAGGGCGCTCCCTGCTACGGGACAGGCAACGACGACAAGATCTACGAGCGCAAGGGCAACGGGGTCTTCGACAAGATAATCATGAAGGGCGGCCACGACGTCGTGCTAGCCAACGCCTACACCAACGACACCGACAAAGTCAAGGGCGGCACCGGCTGGGACAAGATCAACGTGGCCGACGGGGACAACTTCGACACGGCCTCCGGGGGCAGCTCGGGCGACTGGTGCATCGTCGACTCCAGGCGCGAAGTGGGTACTGGCTGCACCAGAGTAACCGTCAGGTAGCGAGCGCTATAGACGCCGTGAGTGCGGACCGGGGATTCTAAGGAGTCCCCGGTCATTCTGTCTCTGCGGAAGCACTTCGAACCTGAGAAGACGGCCCTATTCGGAGGCTTGATCTCCCTTCCCGCGCCCGGAATCTGCCAGCATCTTCCGTAGTTTCCGTATCTCGTTCTCTAGCCGGGGTATTTCATCTGTGGCCAGGGCCTTGACTCCTTCTTCGATCCGGTCCAGCTTCTCTGAGTCCGGGGAATCTTCGGCCTCCCCCTCTCGCCGGTCGAAATCTTGCAGAAGCTCTCTCAGGCGTGCGGCGGATTCCCCGAGTGTCTGCCCGCCGGGTGCCCACCGGAGCAAGCGCTGCAGGCCGCTTCTGAAGAGAAATCCGAAGATGGCGACGAGCAGGATCGTGCTGCCGAGGCTCGCCAGTAACTCCGTGACGACCTCCCTCAAGATATTTTCGGGGCCGAACAGCCGTGACGCCACGATGACCGAGATCCCGAAGATGGCCACGGCCACAAGCCCCGGGACAGAGAGGAAACGCGGCAGCGTTGGGGGTTCGGGATCTTCTGTGAGCATCTGATCTCCCTCCGTTGTCAATCCACACTCACTGCAGCGTACCTGATCTTTAGCCTGATACCCGAAGCCGGTCTTCAGCCGATGAGGTGGAAAGAGACCCAGGTCCCCCCACCCCCAACGAGGACGCCGAGCGCCAGCTCGCCAAGCGTATGACGACCCAGCGCGAGCCTGGCCCAGAACACGGGCGGCAAGAGCAAGAATGCCGGCAAACCCCACGTGCCGAAGACGTAAGCCAGGCAGACCGCGGCGCCGGAGACACCGGCCGCGTGAAGGGACGGGTTGCTCACTGGTGTGATCAGCACGAAGCCCAGCGTGGCCAGGGCGTAGGAGAGAAGCGCAGCCCTGAGCTCCTCCGGTCCGCCGAGAAGAGAGACGATCACAAACGCCGCCGCGTGGAGCGCTGCCACTACACGCAAGGGGCCGATCCGCTCGGTCCGCGGGATGGCCCGCGGGTCACTGACCTTACCCGAACGGGTGAGGTAGGCGAGGTAGAGGAGCGAGAGCCCGCTGGTCAGGAAGATGCACAGTACGGCCCACAGCAGGCCTGCCACCCCGGCGGCCTCGACTCCGACTGCCAGAAAGAGTGGAACTGCGATGAGCGGCAGCCGGGTTGACGCTGAGACGAGTTCGGCCAGCCTGAGGTGGTTCACGGTCCCGGGATTGTACAATGCCTGGGCCTTGGCGAACGTGGCACAAATAGAGGAAGCGGTGGAACGGATAGCCCCACTGCCCCTGGCCGAGGAGTGGGACAACTGCGGTCTGCAAGTCGGCGACCCGGCGGCACCGGTGGGCCGGGTCCTGGTCGCGCTTACGCCGCTGCCCGAGGTCTTCGAGGAGGCGCAGGAGAAGGACGCCGACTTCCTGCTCTTCCACCACCCGCTCATCTTCCGTCCACTCGAGTCCATAGTCACCTCATCCTATCCCGGAGACCTGCTGGCCAGGGCCATCCGGGCCGATTTCGCAGTCTTCGCGGCGCACACGAGCTACGATGCCGCTCCCGCAGGCGTGTCCTTCGCCCTGGCCGGTGCCCTCGGCCTCCGCGGACCACTGCGCGTACTCTCGCCGAGAGGAGCCCTGCGGAAGCTCGTGGTCTTCGTTCCGGAGGAAAACGTGGACGCCGTGACCGCGGAGCTCGCGGGGGCTGGTGCTGGAGTTATTGGGGACTACACGGAATGTACTTTCAGGTTGCGGGGGACCGGCACCTTCCGCGGCGGGGATGAGGCGAATCCCTACCTCGGCGAGAAGGGTCGGCTGGAGAGAGTCCAGGAGGTGCGCGTAGAGACCGTCGTCCCTGACCACGCCGTTGGGCGTGCAATAGACGCCGTCACCGCGGCCCATCCTTACGAGGAAGTAGCACTTGACGTCTATTCTGTCGAGGGTGCACCCGAGGGTTGTGGCTATGGGAGAGTAGGGACCCTTCCAGAGCCGCTCACTCCCGAGGAGTTGCGCGAGCACGTCTCGGGCTCGTTGGGATTCCCAGCGCGCCTCGTTGCGGACGTAGGACGCCGGATCGAGACCGTCGCCGTCTTAGGGGGATCCGGCGGCTCCTTTATCCCCGAGGTAGCGGCCTCGGGCGCGCACGCCTTCGTAACTGGTGACGTCGACTACCACGATGCGCTGCTCGCAGAGTCGCTCGGGCTGAGTGTGATCGACGCCGGACACGAGGCCACGGAGCTGCCGTCGCTGGAGCCGCTCGCCCTCCGGCTCGCCGAAATCGTGGATGTGCCCGTCGAGGTTAGCACTTCAGCTTGTCAACATTTCAGCTAGTCAGCTCTTCAGGTTTCGGTTTTTCTGGAGGCATGCTCTCACCACCTCCCTGCTTCTGGATTGACCTATCGCGAATCGTGTATTCGGCTAAGAGCGGGACCGACAAGCTGACATGCTGAAGTGCTAACTCTCATCGATCTCCATGAACTGCTCGAGTTCTTCCTTCCTAGGCAGGGCGCGCATGGCGCCGTAGTCGGTGCAGGCGAGGGCGCCGGCGGCGCAGCCCCTCAGGGTCGCCTCGCGCACCCGAGCCTCTTCCAGAGGTTCGTCCGAGAGGTGCACGAGGGTGGCGGCGAGAAAAGCGTCCCCCGCGCCGGTGGCGTCCACGATCTCACCGACGTCGAAGGTCGGTACTTCACCGCTGAAGTGCGTGGTGGCGTAGAACGCGCCTTCGGGTCCCTTGCTGACGAGGACCAGGGAGACGCCACGATCCAGGAGCATCCCCGCGGCCTCCTCGATGTCGTCGGTGCCGAGTAATGGCGCGAGCTCATCATCGCCCAGTTTGACGATGGTGGAGAGGTCGAGGAGCGGGTCCACGGCTTCCCTGGCGGCGTCGGCGCTCTCCCACAGGTGCTCGCGAAAGTTGACGTCGAACGCCACGGGAACGTCGAGCCGCCGCGCGAGCTCGGCGATGCGGTGCGTGGCCGAGCGAACTGGCTCCCGGATAAGGGGGATGCTGCCGAAGTTCACGAAAGAGGCCCTGGAGACGAGATCCTCGGTAACGTCCTCGGGCGAGAGCAGCTCGTCGGCCGCAGGACTGGAGCGGTAGAAGGTGAACTCGCGGTCTCCGTCGGTGCCTATCTCCACAAAGGCGAGCGAGGTGCGGGTCGGCGGACTCTGGCGTCCGACCCCGGAGGTGTCCACGCCCTCGGACTCGAGGGCCTGCAGGATGAAGTCTCCGAAGAGATCCTCCCCGACGCTGCCAACGAAGGCGGCATCAGAGCCCAGTCGGGAGGCAGCCACGGCGACGTTCGCCGGTGCTCCACCCGGTCTGGCGACGAACCCGAGCTCGACCGCGGAGATCTCCTCCCCCCGGTAGATATCCGAGATGACCTCTCCCAGCGCGACTATCTTCCCCAAGACTTCCTCCCGACCCTGTAACTGGTTCTCGACCTGCTAGATTCCTACCTCGCCCAGCGCCCTTATCTCCTCGTCCGAGTACCCTGCCTCCCGCAAGGGCACAATGACGTCACGTTCGAGATCGGGGACGTAGCACGCAACCAGACTGGCTTCCCCAGAGCCCACCCTCACCTCTCCTATCGCGGCGGGCAAGATGCAGCTTTCGGCGCGTCCGAGCATCACGGAGCCGCCCTCATAAACCAGCTCCACCGGCCCTTCGCCGACGTTCGAGAGCGTGAGGAAGCGCCGCGGGTGTGAAGGCTCCGTGTGGGTCTCCGTAAGCGTCCAGTGTTCGAGGGCGAAGTGCGGGCCGGCGCAGCAAAGGACGCGCCTGTTGGCCGCATCCTCCAGCACGAGTCCAGGGTTCGGGCGGGGCAGGTAGTCCGTCTTCAGCTCGTCGAGGGTGGCCTCTATGTTGGCGTCCCATTCCTCTTCGTCCAGGCGGTTGCCGTAGAGGTCGACAGGCATGACGAACTGGCCCAGATCCGAAGTCTGCTGCACCTCCAGGATCAGGGAGTCAGGGCCGAAGGTGTGCAGGATACCCCCCGGCACGTACACGGTGTCGCCGGCCCGGATCTCGCGGCGCACCATGACGGCGTCGTAGTCCTGGGCCTTGAACGCCGCGATAAGATCCTCCCGCGAGAGGTCAGTGTCCACCCCGGCGAGTATCGTGGCATCGTCGGCCGCCCAGAGGATGTGCCAAGCCTCCGTCTTGCCGTGGGGCTCGCCGTGCTTCGCCCTCGCGGTCTGATCGTCGGCGTGCAGGTGGACGGGCAACATGTTGGAAGCGTCGAGGAATTTGATCAGGAGCGGGAAGTGCGGCCCGCGCCAGCCCTCTCCTACCAGCTCATCGGGGAACTCCTCGACGAGCTCGTGGAGCGTGCGTCCCGCGTAGGGGCCATTGGCGACCGTACCCGTCGTCTCCCGGTAGTCGCTGATCTCCCAGGTCTCCGCCACCACGCCGTCGGGCGCGCCTCTCTTGCCTAGCATCTCGGGGATCAAACGCTCCCCGAAGTAGTAATCGCGCACGTGGTAACTCGACTTGATCGGGTAGGCGTCCACGGCCCTATCTCCCTATCCCCTCGCTTCTAAACAGGGGTATTCTACCCTTGTTGGCAGCCTCGGGCGCAAGGAGGAGGACCGCGATGATAACCGACCCATCGGGCAACCCGCTGACACGGAGGGAGTTGCTCAGGCGGATAGGAAGGCTGGAGCAAATCGCGGGAATCGAGCCTTTCGTCTTCGAGGATGGGCCGGCCCGCGGGGTGCGCGCGTTCCGCTTCAGGACGGGGGGCGGTCTCTCTTTCGATGTCCTCCCCGACCGCGGCATGGACCTTGGTTTCGCCGAGCACGAGGGCACGCCGCTGGCCTGGCTCTCCCCGACCGGGGTGGTCGCACCGTCGCACTATGAACCTGCGGGCGAGGGCTGGCTACGTTCTTTCCCCGGCGGGCTCCTCGTCACCTGCGGCCTCAGAAACGTCGGTCCCCCCGGCGAGCGTGAGGGCGAAGAACTAGGCCTGCACGGCCGCGCTTCTCATATTCCCGCCTCCAGGGTCTCCCACGACGCACCGTGGGATGACGAAGGGTGCGTCATAGAAGCCGCCGGACAGATCAGGGAGACCAGCGTCTTCGGTCCCAACCTGGTGTTGCGGCGCCGGATCTTTGCCCGCGTCGGCGAAGCGCGCGTGACGATCGAAGACGAGGTCGAGAACGAGGGCTACGAGCCAGAGCCGCTCATGGTCCTCTACCACATCAACCTCGGCTGGCCGCTGCTCGGCGAGACTTCCCACCTGATCGGTCCAGGGAGAAAAGGCGAACCGCCGGAACCGAGGGACGATGTGGCGCGGGACGGACTCGAATCTTGGGACCGGTTCGCGGCCCCGACACCGGGTTTCAAAGAAATGGTCTTCTACCACCGGCCCGCCGGTGGGGCCGACGGCATGGCCGAAGCACGCCTGGAGAACCCCGCACTCGGGCTCACCTTCTCCGTCAGGTTTTATCCCGAGGAGCTGCCCGAGTTCGTACAGTGGACCATGACGGGCGAAGGGACTTACGTCCTCGGCCTGGAACCCGCTACCTGCAGGGTCGAGGGAGCAGCGGCGGAAGAGGCCGCCGGACGGGTCGTCCTCCTGGAACCGGGCGAGATACGCCTGCACCGGCTGGAGATCGAGGTTTCGCGTTCAGGAGGCCTGCAGGCCTCCTGAACGCGAGCCAGTCAGTATTTCAGCACGCTCCGGCCTTTCAGGCCTCCGCTTGTCAGCATTTCAGCTCCTGTCTTGGCTGTGATGGTGCGCGAGGCCGGCGATTGTGAGTAGATAGTGGGGTCGGACTTCGACCTGGGAGGAGACTCTCTTGGCCCTCGACGAAACGGGTGATGCGCATGCAGGGCGTCAGCGTGTCCTGCTGACGGGCGCGACGGGCTATATAGCAGGCCAGCTCCTGCCGGCCTTCAGGGAGCGCTATGACCTGAGGCTGGTAGACGTCAGAGACGTGGACGCCTCGGGCAACGGCGTCGAAGGAGTCGAGGTCTGCGACCTGCTCTCGGACGAGGGCTCCACGCTGGAGCCCTTGTTTTCGGATGTGGATGTGGTGGTCCATTGCGGGCACGTAAAGCCGGAAGGCGACGACCCCGAGTCGCTCTACAGGGGTGAGCGGCGCAACGTGGACATGATGCAGCGCGTCTACCGGCTCGCGCTGGAGCAGGGCGTGGGGCGGGTGGTGGCGGCGAGCACCAACCAGGCCGCGAAGTGGTACGAGAAGCCCTACTACGCCGGACTGAGAGACCGCGTCGGCCCCGAGGACTACCCGCGGCCAGACAGCTTCTACGGATGGGCCAAGGCCGCCTACGAGCCGCTCGGCTTTTTGTACGCCTGCGGCAGCCTGGGGCGAAAGCTGGAAGTCATCCAGATCCGGATAGTCGTGCCGCGTGAGATCGATGCGAGCCTCTTCGAGAACGAACCGCCAGAACGCTACGTCCGCGAGCTCGCCGGCTATATTAGCGAGCGCGACATGCAGCAGCTCTTTTGCAAGTCCGTGGAGGCACCGGAGATACAAGACGAGTACGGTGTCCCCTTCCACATCTTCTACGGCGTCTCTGACAACGCCAGGAAATTCTGGAGCATCACCAACGCCAGGAAGGTCATCGCCTACGAGCCCTTCGACGACTCCGAAGTCCGCTTCGCCGAAGACATAGCCCGCCTGCTGCGTCGAAAGGAGCCGGAGCCATGATCACCGACCTCGGACATCCCGCCTTCGCGGCACACGACGTAGATGAGACCATCGGCTTCTACAAGATGCTCGGTATCGAAGAGGCTTTCCGGCTGCACCACGATGACGGCTCGCTGATGCTCGTGTACCTGCACGTTGCGGGCGATCGTTTTATCGAGGTCTTCCCCGGCGGACCGTCGCCGGATCCGGACCGGACGCAGAGCTTTATGCACATCTGCTTGCTTACCGATGACCTGCACGCGACCGTCGAGCGCCTGCGGGAGAACGGCGTGCCCGTAGACCGCGAGCCTGCCGTCGGCCTCGATGGCAACTGGCAGGCATGGACGCGCGACCCCGACGGCAACGAGATCGAGCTGATGCAGCTCTCCGAACGGTCGCCGCAATGGAGGACGGCCCGCTCCGCAGCTCGGGACACAGGGGCGGAATGAGCCCTGTGTTCGATCGGGCGCGGCTCAAAGACTTTGCGCCGGGTGAGGGGGTCAGGATAGGGGCTTTCCAGGAACGTTTCGAAGAGGAAGGTTGGATCCCCATCCCCGTGCCGGGGGACGTGCACCGGGCTTTGCTCGACGCGGGGCGCATCGAAGACCCTTTCTACGACCGTAACGAAGAGAAATGCGCCTGGATCGAGGACAGAGAGTGGTGGTACCGCGTCATCTTCGATGGTCCGAAAGCTCCCGCGTCTCTCGACGAGCGGTTGCGTCTCATCTTCCACGGCCTCGACACCTTCGCCACCATCTACCTGAACGGCGAAGAACTCGGAGGTCACTCCAATATGTTCCGCGAGGCCGTCTTCGACGCGACGGATCTCTTGAGGACGGGAACGACCAACACGCTCGCCGTCTGCTTCCACAGGCCCCTCGACCGCGCGGTAGCCGGTCCCTCCGAGCAGTGGGGCCGCAACCCCGAAAGGGTGGGGATGCGCAAGGCCCAGTTCGGCTACGGATGGGATTGGGGACCGAGACTGCCGACGGTGGGCCTCTGGCGTCCCGTCGAGCTAAGACGCGAGCAGAGGATGGCCATCTCCGGAGTGCACTTCTATACCCTGGAGATCGGCCACGACCGCAAGAGAGCCCTGGTGGCCGCGAGGATCGAGGTAGACCGTTTCGCCGATTGTGGATCGCCTCTTGCGCACGTCCGTCTCGTCTCCCCCGATGGTGAGATCCTGGAGCGAGAGGCCGCGCTCGATGCTGGCCAGACCACACGGACCATTTATCTGGAGATCGAAGATCCCCACCTGTGGTGGACCCACGACCTCGGGGAGCCTGTGCTTTACGACCTCGAGGTCACGTTGCTCGACGGGGAGCAGGTACTCGACCGCCGGCATGAGAGCGTTGGCGTGCGCACCATCGGGCTGGACCGGTCTCCTGATCCGGACGAGCCAGGGACGTACTTCTTCCGGTTCGTGTTGAACGGCGTCCCGATCTTCGCCCGTGGGGCCGATTGGATCCCCGCCGACTCTTTTGTCGGCGCTATCGATGACGAACGCTACGAGACGCTGCTCCGCGCCGCGATAGAAGCGAACATGAACATGCTCCGGATCTGGGGCGGGGGCATCTACGAACACGACGTCTTCTACGACCTGTGCGACTCGTTGGGCCTCCTCGTCTGGCAGGATTTCATGTTCGCCTGCGCCACCTACCCCGAGGAGCCACCCGAGTTCGTCGCCGAAGTCGAGGCGGAGGCGCGCTACCAGGTACGCCGCCTGCGGAGCCACCCTTGCCTCGCGCTCCTCTGCGGCAACAACGAGAACCAGTGGATCCACGACCAGGTCCACTGGGACGACCCTCGCGATCGTGTGCCCGGCGCGCTCTACTACGACGAGATGCTGCCCCGCATCGTCGCCGAGCTCGACGGACGCACCCCCTACTGGCCGGGCAGCCCCTTCGGAGGTAACGACCACGCCTCGATGGAGAGCGGCAACCGCCACAACTGGGAGGTCTGGCACGGTGGTTCTCCCAGGCGCTTTGGTGAGAAACCGAGGCGCGAGACGACCCCGGAAGCCGTCTCCTACCTTCGTTACGCCGACGATATGGGGAGGTTCATAAGCGAGTTCGGGATGCACGCCGCCCCGGTCCGTGAGACCCTGCGGCGCGCGATACCCGAGGATCAGAGATATCATCACAGCCCCTCGATGGATCACCACAACAAAGACGATCCCAAGAACAAGGGCGACAACCTCATGCTGACGGTAACGGGTCTGCCCGAGGACCTGGACGAGTACGTGGACTTCAGCATGATCTCCCAGGCAGAAGGCCTGAAATTCGCCCTCGAACACTTCCGCCGCCGCAAACCCCACTGCTCGGGTACGCTCTTCTGGCAGCTGAACGACTGCTGGCCCGTACTCTCTTGGAGCGTCATCGACTACCACGGCTTCGGCAAAGCCGGCTACTACTACGCCAGGCGCGCCTACTCCCCGATCCTCGCCTCATTCAGAGCGCTACCTGACGGCTCTGTAGAACTCTGGCTCACCAACGACACCCTCTCGGACGTAGAGGACGACATCAGAGTGCGGCTGGGAACCTTCGAGGGTGAGACCCTTTGGGAAGAGGGACTCCAGACACGCGTCAGCGCAAACGCCAGTCTACCCGTCGCCCACTGGTACGCCGAGCGGGCATCCGGCGCTCCCAACCGCTACCTTGCGGTAAGCTCGGGCCATGACCGCTTCCCCTCCAACCGCTACTTCTTCGCGGCCATCAAAGACCTGAAGCGAGATGCTGCAGAACCTGGCGTCGGCATTACCCCCTTTGGAGAGCGCGAACTACAGGTGCGTCTCGAGGCACCAGCATACGCCTATTTCGTCCACCTCGAAGTCCCCGACGAGGCCACCCGTTTCTCCGACAACTACTTCGACCTGGAGCCGGGAGAGAAACGTGAGATCTCCGTCACCAACGAAAAGAGAGAACTCAAACCGGAGAACATCAGAGTCCGTTGGCGCTAGAAAGAGCATTTCAGCTGGTCAGCACTTCAGCATTTCAGCTTACTATTTCATTCGCGGTAGGGAGATACCTCTGCAAGTAGCTTCGATACCTGACGACTGAAACCTGACACCTGAAGCCTTTTCTATTGCCGGCGGGCCAGGTAGACGCCGAGGAGGATGACGATTCCGCCGGCGATCTTGTTGATACTCAACGTCTCGCCGAAGAAAACGATGCCCGAGGTGACCCCGACGACGGTGATGAGATACTGGTAGACGAGCACCCTGTTGGCCCCGATGCGGCTGATCCCCCGCTGCCACGCCGAGAAAGCGAAGGCGGTTGCGAAGATACCGGCGTAGGCGACTGCGGCCCATGGCCCCGCTCCCACGCTCCCCCACTGCAGGCTCAGAAGCTGTGGGGAGGAAAGCAGTACTAGAAAGGGTATCCCAAACAAGACAGGATAGGTCGCGACCGCGAGCGGCGTGTAGCGCCCCAGCAAAGGCATCGAGAGGACCGCGTACGCGCCCACGCAGAAGGCGGCGAGCAGGACGAGCAAGTCCCCCACGAGGTTGGCATTCCCCGAGATCAGGCCGTCGAGCACGACGAGGGCCACCCCCACGATGGAGAGCCCGACACCGGTCACACCCTTCCACGTGGGACGCTCGAGACCGAGGAATGCACCCAGAAGCATGCCCCACACCGGTGCCGTCGCGAAGATGAGGCCCGTGCTGCCCGCGCTGGAGAGGCTAACGCCGAACGTGAACCCCGTCTGGGCCGTCGCCACCCCGATACAGCCCAGGGCCGCCATCGGGAGCAGGTCCTTTCGCGCGAGCTTGCTCTTGGGCTCGAGGATGCGGAGGATGAGCAGTAGCAATAGACCGCCGATCGTGAACCGCAGGGCGACGAGCACCAGAGGTGAGATAGTAGCGGTGGCATACTTGGTCGCGGCGAAGTTCAGGCCCCAGAACGTCGCAGCCAGGACCAGCGAGACCTCCGTAGCAACCGCGGCCCTGTCCTTGAGATCGAACACAGGAGCGGATTGTACCGCGTGAGGTAGGACTCGGCCCTTCCCAGCGCCCGCAACCGCGTATGGCCTTGGCGAGTGAGATTGCCGCGGAGGCAGACGTGCAGCCGATCTACCTCGACGTGCTGGCCTGGAACCAGAGCCACGCTTAGCGTCCCCATTCCGTTTATCCTTCAGCAACCTATGCGACCCCGACAATCCAGCCCTAGCTGGAAACCTGATCCTCAGAGCTCGCGCTCTCTACTCGCCCTTCGGGGCTCTGGAACGCAACCACAAAGAGACGTGGGCTGGCTGCATCGTCTCCCTCACCACGCTCACCAGGTCGCCGCTCAACGCCTCCAGGTCCGTTTCGTCGCGAAGCTTCTCGGAGAACCCTTGAAGGGTCTTCGCCGCGTCATACTTCTTTCGGTAGAACCGGCGATCTATAAAGCCCTGGATGCGTCGCCTCAAGGGTGTGAACACGGCCGCGATCAGAAGGGTGGATGCAACGACCGCGACGGTGGACTTCTCACCGGTGAGCAAGACCAAGATTCTCTGCAACACTACGATGCCACCGAAGTAGAGTGCGATGAGCATGCCGGTGAGGGTGACGTAGACGAGGGTGCGGTTTATGAGGGTATCTATTTCGTAAAGCCCGGAGCGTAAGATCGCAACTCCAATGGAAAGCAGGATGAGCGCAATGAATCCGTAGGCGAACGTTACGGCGGCCATTTAGGCCAGCGGTCCCATCGACTTGGGCGATAGAACCAAATAAGCGAGGGTGATCAACGTAGCGAACCCAACCAGGGCTAGCGCCAGGCCGAAGACCACCCACTTGGTCTGTTGGCGCTCCACCGGACCGGATACCCACCGGTAGCGGTAGACCTGCGCTACCACCAGGCTACCCAAGAAACCGAGAAATGGTAGGCCGTCAAGGAGATCGAGGGACGATTGCGGGAGGAAGACGTTGGGCACGTACCAACGCGACCGCGACGGCGAGCCAGCGCGTCAAGCGGGGCACGAATCTCCCGTTGGGGAAGACATAGAAGAAGAGACCGAAGGCTACCTGCCCCAGATAGTCGAGCAGATAGACCGGCAACCACAGGGCAGGTTGTGCCGCCGCCAGGGCGTGTGGAACATCGCTGGTAAGCGCCGCGCCACCGAATACCACGAGCGTGAATGCCACAAATAAAGCCATCCGATCCTCGGACCTTCGCCAGAAGATCACGGTTGCGATCGCGGTGAACACCAGCATGGTGCCGACAGGTAGCGCGACGGTGTAGGCGGCATAGAACTGGGGCGTAAGGTCCAGGTTCTTGAAGACCCCTACCTGCTCCGGGGTAAGCCGACCCAGGTTCAGGCTTCCGATCTGGCGTGCGTAGAAGTAGGGTATGCCTCCAACGTGTAGCCCAACGACGATGACGGTCAAGACCACCCATGCCACGCGAGCGAGAAGGAGCCAGCGACCACGCAAGGCAGCGGGGGGCTGCGAGGGACGAGTGCTCATCTCCCCGACTCCTTTATCCCTTCCTCTTGTTCCTTCCGTCACGACACCACTCTACAGCACTACCGTCTCCCAAACGTTACGACTGACGTTACGGGTAGGACTCCTGAACACACAGACTCTTTTCAAGCTCCGACCAGGGCAAGGCGATAGTCACGGAGGATGAGCAGTTCGCTCGGCCCGCATTTCAGATAGTACGCGGTGGCAAGGTCGAGAACGAGGGATCATATTTCCCGATGGTCCACTACGAGTAAGGGCTCATACCTCGCACATACGAATAATCTGATCCCGATAAGCTGCGTCTTGGTGGGAAGGGTGGTGCCCTAGGGCGTACCCCACGTGCGGGCCTGTAGCTCAGGGTATGGAGGAACCGTTTTCGGGGCAGAAAGACCGAATCTGAGCAAGGGAGTAGGCCCGTTAGAAAACGAACCGTCCAGCCAGAAAGTAGCGGGCCTGGCAGGATTCGAACCTGCGACACACGGCCCTGGAAACCGTTGTTGCACATACGTGATCCCGTGAAATGCCCATTTCTACGCAGTTTCTGAGTCACCACTTGCGCACCGTATCATGAAGATAGACTGTCATAAACTGTCGGACAAGCTGTCAACTTATTCGTCTATCCGCTCTCCAGCTTGGGCTTAGGATCGTCCGTCTCACGAAAGGCAAGTCTCGGTTCTACCAGCGGCTTCTAGTAACGCCTTTTAGGCAGGATCTTGGTCCACGGTTTTCACATACCTTGCCACTCTTGCATTCCTTCGCGGTCGTTGCCCCTCACCGTGATCCTTACCCCCGAAGGAGTACGAGGCTAGAGTACGACCCTTGGTATCGCACTAAGGTAAGATGTTCTCTTAGAGCGGCCATATGTGGTGTGCTCTGTAGAAGGTCAGTCGTGCATGTTGCGGACCCTGCAAAAAGTATGCCTCTACGATAGATCAAGTGTTACATACTCGCTACAGTGTACGCGGCGAGCTTATGCTACTGGGGAGAACGAAACGTGCCAGCACAGATATTGGAAGTCCGGCTACCAAGACGGGCGCTGCGTTCCCAATGTTAACGTCTGCCTTGTAGCCCGCCACGCTTCGGAGTATGGCATGACTAACGAGCTAGCTGCTGTAAGTGAAACAATCGATCTGCTGCCAAGAGAGGTCCTGGATCGAGCCGAATCCTTTCTTAGAGAGCAGGGTTACAGTGTTGTGCACCGTATGTTCACTTCACTAACCACAGAACGAACGCTGCCCAACTCTGCCGGAGGACAAGAAAAGTGGACTATAACGATCCTTGTCCTGCCGGAAAGAGAGGGTGGCCTTCGCTTAAAGGTTCTCGGGAACGATGTCGATGGGGTGCGCGAGCAACAAGCAAAATGGGTAGAGTGGTCTGAGAGTCTTCCTAAGTGGAAACCAAGGGGTCCGAGGTCACAGGAAGTACATAAGAAGTCGACACAGGGAGCGGAGCAACCACCCATAGCGGCGTCGCGGGAGGGGGTGCCGACGTTCAACTCCAGGATTACGCCTTTACACTCGACCAGCACACCGTCTTCGAAGGTCGCCGGAGGAGCCGAGGTCCTCAACAATAGGTTGAGGACACTTGTCCAGCCACACATAAGCGAAGGCGAGAGCATACAGTTCTGTCTCCTCTCGAAGAAAGTGGGAGGATTGAATCAAGCCATCGTCGCCCTAACCGACAGACTGCTCATGTTAAAGCCTGGGTTTATGGCCGAAGACACGTCCCGACCGCGAGTTATTGGCTTCTACTATCGCGACATCACTAGCATAGAGGTCAACACAGGACTAATCAACGGGGTCATCGAGATCATCACTCCTAGGTATCAGGGGAACGGGCAGAAAGGCCTCTGGAACTTCAAGAACGAGGATAAGGACCCTTACAAGGTTACGAACTGCCTTCCGATCTCGAAGAAGTGCCTGAAAGAGTACAAGCCGTACATAGACATGCTCAGGGCTATGGAGAGAGCAGCCAAGCAGGAGCGTGTGGTTTCGTCACCTCCTCGGAGTGAGAGCAGCCTATATTCGGACCTAGAGAATCTAGCGTCTCTCCGGGCCTCTGGCGTGCTGGCGGAGCTAGAGAAGTTAGCCTCTGTCCGGGCCTCTGGCCTACTGACCGACCAAGAGTTTCTACGGGTGAAGCAACGCTTGCTCGGCTAATTGGGGGACTGCTCTTCCGCGTGGCGATGTTCACCTATTGCGCATAGTACGCTAGCATACCGTGTCTTCTACAGCATCTAACCATTTGTCGAGTTACGCTCAAGTGACCAAATTCTCTGAGTTGGGACCTTGAGCGTCGCCTAAGGCAGCGCGTCTGATGTCAAGCAACTTCACTTTCGTCGGATACGTTTAAATCTCTGGGAGCATCGGATCCGGAAACCGTCCGTGCTCATCTATGATTCCAAGAAATGCTTATTTCTATGCGGTTTCCGTGCCATCGCTAAAACACGATAGCACGACACTAGTCTGCCATAAACTGTCAGATAGACTGTCAGGCGTACAGCAGCGAGGAGCAGCTTGGTGGAGGATAGGGAGGCTCGTCGCGGAGTCGACAGGTTGCTGGCGCGGCTGATGGACCGGATGCATCGGAGCATCCTACGTTATTCACCCAAGTGCGTGCACGGGTAATCTTGCTAACTTCGGCTATACGGAGTTCTAGGAAGTCTGGTTGGTCTGTGCGAGCCGCCCGATGGCCCTAAGCTTGCGGCGCTCGGCCGCGGCGCCCGAGGCGGGGCACGACCTCCCCGATCACCAGGGCAAAGAGGATGAGGACGCCACCGAAGATCTGCAAGGCCACCAGCCTGTCCCCCGCGAGCCAGTAGCCGAAGACGGCCGCGAAGACGGGCTCCATCGTCATGATGATCGCGGTCCGCGCCGCCGGGATGTGCTGCTGGGCCGTGGTCTGCGCCAGGTACGCTAGGGCCGATGCCACCAGCCCCGTGGCGATCAGCGCCACCCACACCCCAGGCGGGGGCAGGGAGACGGCGTCGAAGAAGGGCCACAACACGACGAAGATCAGCGCCACGGCGAGGATCTGGGCCAGAGTCAGGGCGCCGGCGTCGTAGGAGGCCGCGTAGCGGGAGAGCAGCGCGATGTGCAGCCCGAGTGCCACCGCGCAAAGAAGCGTCAGGAGGTCCCCCCAGTTCGGACCGGCCGGCCCTCCCCCGGCCAAGAGCGCCATCCCTACGAGGCTCAGGACGGCGGCCACGATCACCGGTCGCGAGAGGGCGGTCCCGAACAGCAGCCGGTCGGCAAGCGGCGCGAAGACTACGAACAGGCCCGTGATGAAGCCCGTGTTGGTCGGGGTGGTGAATAGCAGGCCCGCCGTCTGGAAGAGGTAGGCTGCGGCGAGCACCACACCTATGGCGCAGCCCACGAGGAGGGTGCCCCGCGTGAGCCTCCTGGCGTAGACGGGGGTGAGCGCGGCCCCGGCAAGCACGAAACGGCCCGCGAGGAACGGGAGGACGCCGTAGAGGGCGATGGCGTCCTGCACCACTACGAATGTCCAGCCCCAAACGGCGGTGACGGCGACGAGCAGTACGGTGTAGAGCCAGGATCTTCCAGTGATGCCCTTGCGCATAGAGCCCCCGATGATAGCAAGCGCGGGTCCCACCGGTGATCCGGCTAGACGTTATTAATCCGAGCGCGTGGAAGGGGTGTTCTCCGAAGTTCGTTTGCAGGATCCTGCATAGATCTCCCCTGAGAGGTGCGAGGATGGCCTGAGAGCGCATCCACCGCGGCGGGGCGGGGTCTACAGGTTGTGGTGCTGCATGAAGATGCAGAGAGACGAATACTCCGGTCCTGGTCCTCATGTGCGTGGATCGGGATCTTCTAGTCGGCGTGTGGTGGCGTATGCCAGGGCCAAGGCTTGAGCGTGCGCACGCTCTCTGCGGGCCTTGTGTGAGTCGTACTGGCCTTTCCCCTCTGGCTTGCGGCAGGCGAACCCGGGAGGAGCTCCGCATTCAGGACATTCGACCGAGAATGCTCCCACCAGCTGCCGCTCCTCGCCGGCAAGCTTCCTGTACGCATCCATGCTGCTCCTTCCCAGGTAGCGGTCTTCGCGCACATGGTACCCCCATAGCCACAGCCCTGGCGAATATTCTACGCCCTCGTTGGTGGTAGCAGCATGAGCTATCGGGGTGGGGCTATCGGCTCTCCGGGCAGCACCGGCAAAGGCAGTGCTGGTGGAGGCGCAGGGTACTGTCGAACGAGGGACGGGATTGGTGAGTGCGCCGGGTCGGAAGGAGGAGCGGGATCACGACCGCTCTTCAAAAGGGGAAGCCGTTGTGTAGGCTTCACCTTCAGTCTATGCAACGCTCTAGTATTCACCACAGCGAATTTCTATCCAGGCCCACTACATCTTGTGGAAGCATCCTATCCATGGGGTCGGCTAAATGCCTCATAGCACCAGCCCGATAGTGACAGATATTCAGAATGATGAATATGGACTTCCGAGAACGTACATTCTATAACCTTCGGTGAATAAGAGCTTCCGTCAATAGGGCTCATGATCGGCGGGATGGGCGCCCATCCCAGCGGTAGCGAACCCAGCCTTCTCGGATGAGCCGCCTTACGATGATCACCGCCTCCAAGAAGGCCACCCAGAAGTCGATCACCCTCCACACTCTCTCGGTGCACCACACCAGCTTCTTGTGGGCTAGCTTCGCTTGCCACGAGCTCGCCCTCTCGACCACCCACCGAAACGTGGCCTAATAAGGCGCCGGTTAGCCCTTCCCCGAGATCTCCCATCCGAACCCCAGCTCCTCAAGACGCTCGCGGGTAAGAAGCGAGTCGTAGCCGCGTTCTCTGGGTGGACGCCCGCCCCCTCGGGCAGCCCCCCAGCGTCTCTGACGCTGCCTTCAGGGTAGGAACCAAAAGCGGAGAGTCGTGGCGGTTTGCGGGGGCCATCACAGCGCCAAGCGGGATGCCACGAGCGTCCACTGCCATGGAGCGCTTTAGGCCCGCTTTCCCCTATCCACCGGGCTCCTTCCGGCCTTCTCCCCTCCGCAAGGGGCCTTGGTTATGCAGCAGTCCACAGCGACCTCAGAGAGCTCCAACCCGATGAGGCGGTCGTAGGCCTCAAGGCAAATCTGCCTGATCCGCTCCATAACTCCGAGCTCGATCCACTCATCGCGGCGGCGCCTGAGCGTGCTCTCCGAGCAGGTAGCGTCGGCGATCCTTTGGTAGGCACACCTGAACACCAGGATCTGGACCAATTTCTCGAAGTCGACCCTATCGGGGATGCGCGAGCGATGGCAGCCGAGCGGATGGTCGGTTGGGTGCTCTGGGAGGAGAGCTTCGAATTGCTCCCATATCGGCTCGATGAGGTATGGTGGGAGAGCGGGCACGGGACATACTCCTTATGTTCGGGAAGCGTGAGGAACTCCCCGGATGATGGAGCATCCGTGCCCGCTCTACATGAAAACACTCTCCCTATTGACGGAGCCTCTAGGGGCAATAAGAGGAAAGGCCGGAGTATGGGTGCTCCGGCCCCACCCGCGGCAACCGTTAGCGCGTGCTGGCGGGTCGCTGCGCCGCTTCTTGAGGTGGCAGTCCCAGGCGGGCGATGCGCCTGCGGCCGCCGTCGCGCCACATGAGCGCCGCCATGACGAACGCCCACACCGCCAGGAGGAGAAGGCCCACCAGCTTGACGATATCCGGAACGAAGCCCTCGTAGGCAACCACCACAGCTCCGTCGTACATGAACGCCGCCCCGGCGACGACTGCAATCAGCCCCACCCAGCGTGGGTAGGCCCTGCCGAGGGTGATCGCAAGCCCGAAGATAAATAGGGTCAACCCCGCGAGGAAGTAGGAGAAGCCATTCATGCCTATCTCGGTCCAGCGCGCCACCTCGGCCGCCGCGAAGGCCGCTGGCCTCTCGGGTGCCGGGGCGTTCACCCAGTTGTCGATGGCGTACCTGAGCGTTACGCCATCGACGGCTTGAAGGACGGTGAAGGAGGCGGCCGTCGCCACCGCCGCCGCGAAACCGAAGGGCGCCAGTCCCGCCCCCACCCCCGGCCTTGCGCTGACGGGGTAGTAGAGGGCGACGAGGCCTCCAAGCAGGAAAAGGAAGCCAAAGTACTCGCCCAGGTGGACGGTCGTCCAGACGTCGCTTTGGGCGTACTCTTTGAAAACGGCGGGGAAGTCCATGGGATCTTCCCTGGAGGGATGGAAGACCTCCGAGATGGCGATCAAGACGACCCCTACGGGGAGGGCCACGGCTCCCATCCTCGTCGTGCTCGCATCGTCACCCCCGACTTCTTGCCCAGTAGCACCTTCGCGCGCATCCATCGCCCGCTCCTTTCCGCCAAGACTTGGCCCAATAGCCCGCTCCTGGCTCTCGCGCAGGTGTAACGAACCCACTTTACGTCTCCGGAGGCGATGTACGCATCCCCCAAATTGACTATTTGAGACGTTGCCTATGCGTTGCTAGCATCTTAGAACTCCGCAAAGCGGAAGTCCAAGGCCGAAGAACACGTCTTCCGCGCACTCCGGTGAATAAGGGCAAGAAAAATGAGGCCGGAGCCATGTGCTTCGGCCCGGAGATCGGGGATCTTTTCTTGGCATTTTTGAGCGTTTACACTAGCCTGAAGGAAGCTAGAGGAAGGAGCGAGGACCATGACCCACGCCAGGGAGATGCTCGACACCCACCCGGGCACCGCACTTATGGATGCCGATGCACTC
>JBKPNW010000192.1:0-4771 GCA_046732815.1 Actinomycetota bacterium
TTCGCTTTGCGCCCTGGCTACGCTCTAGCGTTGCGCGGGACCTCGGGCGGTGAGACCATGACTGTCCCCGGTGGGGCGGGCGCACTCTGTTCTGGACGGCATCGAACTCTCCCGTGCTCGGCGCACCGGGTTCTTTCATGGGGTCGGAGTTCCCCGGCGCTACTGGGCTCCGACCCTTCGCTCTAGCTTCGCTCTGCCCCGTCCCGATGCCCTAAGCCTTCCTCCATTCCGATCCTCGCGGCGGGCGCATAATACCCGAGGGGTGAGATCCTGGCTCCTGGGGTGCCTGGCCCAATTGGGGCGGGGCTATGCAGGGCTCCGGTACTTTTCTTATGTAGGCTCCCGGCCCGTCTCTTCCGAAGGAACCACACGGTGGCCGTCCTCGTCAACGGCCTTAGCTTTTACACACTCACGCGGACACTACCTGGCCCTTTTGGAGCTCTTCTACATTCAGCATCAGTAAATCTTCATTTGAGGCCAGCAGTACCCTAGCCCAACGCATCCTTCATCTCGCCAGCAGTAAAGTGCGCAGTTCACCTTCCTAGGTACCCAGTGGGAGTAGCGGTAGAGGCAGAGCGGATCCCCGGAGGAATGTAGAGCGCCAGCGATACAAGAAATCCTGCAACTACATACAACAATTTACATCACCTCTACATCACCTAGCGTGCAATGCCCCGCTATAGTGAGCAAGCCGGAGAAAGGAATCCAGCTTAGATAAGCGGATTCTGCAAGCCACTGCAATACCGCGCAAACCCTCTCATCTCCCTTACAAGGAGGAGGTCGCTGGTTCGAACCCAGCATCGCCCACTTGGAAAAGTGGCAGTTTGCAGGTAAAACACCGGGAATGTAATACGGTGCAACGCAGGACAAGGCACAGAGAGAAAGCCAGCCTATCTAAGGCTTAGGACCCCGCTGTTGACCAGGAGCCTCCTCGGGTCGGTTGGTAGGAATCAACCGCGTACTGTGCTTGCAGTTCCCCCATCACCTTTCCCCGGTCGCCCGTAGGGCGGCCAGCAGTGCCTCAAACTCCTCGCGGCACTCACCGCAAATCTCCACATGTTCCTGGACGAGTGGCATGGCCTGGGCGGCGTTCAGGCCGCTGAGTTTCATCTCCACGAAGCGGTCTAGCTGCTCGAAGCACTCGTCGCAGCCGATCTCTACCTCGCGAGTGTCAGCTATCTCACCAATTAGCGCCTTGAAGATATCTCGGTCGAACATGGCCTCTCCTCAACTAGATGCGCCAAGCCAGACTTATCCTGCTTACCCTTCACCAAACGCGCCCAACACGTCTTGCGGCGAGAGCATCTCGGCCGACATCCTCCGCCTCAGCCTCTTGCGGGCGTCGTGAAAGAGCTTGTAGAGCGCGTTGCGGTTGGTGTTCATACGATCGGCCACTGCTTCTAGGGGCATGCCACCCAGCGCGGCTAGTACGGCCGTACGTTGCCTGTCCGTCAATTCTTCGTCGATGAAGCGCCGGAACTTCTCCATGATCATTGTCTGAGTCGCCGCCCTTTCAGGGTCGGGTTGCGGATCGGCCGCGGTGCTTCCCTCAGGCTGAGATGTCACCTCATCCAAAGAGACGTCGCGCCACCTGCTACGCCGCATCTCGGCGAAGGCCGTGCGCACGCAGATCTTCTGTGCCCAGGTAGTAAAGCGGCACTCGCCCCGGAAGGAATCCAGGTTATCAAGGATCTTGATCAGCGCCTCCTGCACGAAGTCTTCGACTGACGACTCCCCCCTGCTCGCTTGCCCACCCAGGGCGGCCTCCAAGCCGCGCATGAGCACGACGCGCAGGTCCGCGAGGGCCTCGTCCCTGGTGGGGCCTCGCAATGCGACGAGCCACTGATCATTGCTGGACTCCTTTACAGTCACGCCGATCCCATTTTATAGGCGGCGGAGAATAGCCGCGAACCGGCCAGCGAGTCAAAGGGAGGATACGCGTAAGGAAATTCACCCAAGCCGCATCTACGTAATTAAGCGCATCAGGTTAAGGAGAGAAGGAGGAGTAAGAGATGCAGACCGATCCTCACGAAAGGGGGAGTTCCATGCAGCAAGAACCGACGAACGACACGGCCGCCGCTGGCGCCGTCTATGTGCAGACCAACGCCGCTCCCAACGAGGTGATCGCTTTCCGCAGGGCCGCCGATGGCTCGCTCGATCGCATCGGCAGCGTGGCGACCGGCGGCGACGGCGATGGTTCGCCGCACCTTCAGTCGCAGGGTTCGGTCACCTTGACGGGCGACGGCCGGTACCTGTTGGTGACGAACTCCGCCAGCGATGACCTGAGCGTCTTCTCGGTGGCCGCAGACGGCTCGATCGAGCTCCGCGAGCGCCTGCATACGGGGACCACTCCAAGGAGCGTCGACGAGCGCGACGGCCTGGTGGTAGTGCTCAACACCGGGGAGCCTGGCCTGGCCTCGTTCCGGCTTGACACGGAGGGCATCGCAGCGGTGGAAGGCGGAGATCAGATGCTCTCCTCGGGCGACGCCGACCCCGCGCAGGTCGCCTTCTGCCCCGACGGGTCGATGGTCGTCATCACCCAGCGCGGCACCGACTCCATCGTGACCTACGAGGTCGCCCCCGACGGCACCTTCGGGGCCTCCAGCGAGATCGCTTCAGAGGGCCCGACCCCCTACGGCTTCGCGTTCACCTCGGGCGGCACGCTCGTCGTGACCGAGGCCTTTGGTGCCGAAAAGGGAGCGGCGGCCGCATCGTCGTACGCCATCGAGGACGGCTCGCCCGTGGTGCGCACCTCCTCGGTGGGCAACGGCCGCAGCGAGATCTGCTGGGCGGTCATCACACCCGACGACCGGTTCGCCTTCACGACGAACTTCGCCGACGGCGCCGTCTCGCGCTACGCGATCACGGCCGACGGTTCTTTGTCGCTCGAAGATGCCACGGCCGGCATCTCAGTCGATGGTATGCCAGGGCTGCGCGATGAGGACATCACTAGCGACGGGCGGTTCCTTTACGCGATCGACGCCGCCGGCGGCCGCATCTACGGCTGGTCGATCATCGCCGAGGGCTCGCTCGAGCCGGCAGGGTCTTGGGACGAACTGCCGGCGACAGTTGCGGGGCTCGCGGCGAGATGACGCTGGACTGAGATGCGAGCGACAACTGCTAGGCAGCCTCGTGCATACGACCGACGACCCGCAATACCGTTGGCTGAACGACCGCGTCTGTGCGGTTGAGGGCGAGGTCCGCCCTCGTGCCGACGGATCTGGATTCGACGTCGTGTTGGAGGTCTCGGAGATGGTGTGGGAAGGGCTGGCATGAGCGAGGAGTGTTTCCCAAGTCTCTACGCGTATCGAGTGAGCCGACCACTTGCTAGTCGCGGATCTGGTTTGCATCGTTGCCCTTCTGGCCGGCGTTCACTGAAGAACCTGGAAGCGCCATCGTAGTGACGTGCAGCGCGAACGAGCGGTGCGCTAGAGTACAAGGGAAAGAGCGAGGAGGTATAGGACATGAGCGAAGGGTTCTTTTCCCGGGGCTTTCGGGGTCGCCGCAGGCAGCAGGAACAGGAGATCCATCTCCCACCCGGACAGTACCTGGTCGATGGATTTCCGGTGCTCTCTGCCGGCCCTACGCCCCGCACTCCGCTCGAGGAATGGGACTTCTCCATCGTCGGGGAGGTCGACGAGCCAAAGAGATGGGTGTGGGAGGAGTTCAGAGAACTGCCCTCAGAGGAGATCACCACCGACATCCACTGCGTCACCAAGTGGTCGAAATTGGGCACCCATTGGGAAGGCGTCTCGGTGGA
Organism: Actinomycetota bacterium; assembly: GCA_046732815.1. GTDB lineage: Bacteria > Actinomycetota > Rubrobacteria > Rubrobacterales > Rubrobacteraceae > Rubrobacter_D. The sequence continues at coordinate 3,761 of JBKPNW010000192.1, forward strand.
CACCCTGCTCGAAGATGTCGAGACCGCCGCCGAGTACATCGTCGCTTTCTGCGACGGCGGCTACACCACGAACCTGCCGCTGGATGAGCTCACAGGCGGCAAGGCCTGGGTCGCTTACTCTTATGGCGGCGAGCCGCTCTCGCCGGAGCACGGCGGTCCCGCCCGCCTGCTCGTGCCGCACCTGTACTTCTGGAAGAGTGCCAAGTGGGTGCGAGGATTGAGGTTGGTCGCCGAAGACGAACCCGGCTTCTGGGAGTCCTTGGGCTACCACAACCATGGCGATCCCTGGCGCGAGCAGCGCTACTGGGGGGATTGAGATGGCAGAGAGTAGGGTCCGTGGCAGGCTGCTCTGGCGCATCGGCGAGGTAGTCGAGACCCGCCCCGAGACACCTCGCACCAGGAGCCTTTTTCTGGAGGTGCCAGGCTGGGAAGGTCACAAAGCCGGTCAGCACGTCGACATCAGGCTCACCGCCGAGGACGGCTACCAGGCCCAGAGGAGCTACTCCATAGCCTCAGCATCCGAGGATCCGCGGCTCACGCTCGTGGTCGAGCGCCTCGAAGACGGCGAGGTTTCGCCGTACCTGACCGACGTGCTGCGGGCCGGGGACGGGCTAGAGCTGCGCGGACCGATAGGCGGCTGGTTCACCTGGGAAGCGAGGGAAGGAGGGCCCCTCCTCCTCGTGGCCGGGGGGTCCGGCATCGCGCCGCTCATGGCCATGATCCGCCACCGTGCCGCTGCACGGAGCGACGCACCGACCCGCCTCCTCTACTCCTCGCGCTCGCGTGAAGACGCGATCTACGCCGAGGAGCTAGATCGCTTGGCGGCGGACGATGGAACGCTTGAGGTGTTTCACGCGCTCACCCGCTCCCAGCCCCCAGGCTGGACGGGCTACAGCCGCCGCATAGACAGGGAGATGCTCGAGGAGGTCGGCTGGCCCTCCGAGGAGCGTCCGCTCGTCTTCGTTTGCGGCCCGACACCGCTGGTAGAGACGGTGGCGACGGTGCTCGTGG
>JBKPNW010000193.1:0-3364 GCA_046732815.1 Actinomycetota bacterium
GGAGGTGATCCAGATAGACGCATCGAGTAGTAGTCGCGGGTATCTTCTGGGAGAGGTGGCTCTGACCTAGGCCCACCAAAACACCCGGCGGGATCCTGGGTTATTTCTCCGCCTCCCATGTAGTGAAGGCGGACGTGCTGAAAACGGGATACCTGCGTAACGCTCAGAAGGGTACGGCCCCCGGACTTCTCCGGGGGTCGTTTTTCGTGCTTCCCCGCTCTACCTTTCTTCGAGCGGCACCCAGCTCCTGTCCTTGCTCCCCACGTACAAGGACTGCGGCCTGATCAGACGGTCGAGCGCCCGCTGCTCGAAGCAATGCGCGGTCCACCCTGCCACCCTACCCGCTGCGAAGGTCGGGGTGAAGAGCTCCATCGGCAAACCAAGCCCGTGCAATAGCAGCGCCGTGTAAAACTCGACGTTGGTCTGCAAGTTCCTGCCGGGCTTGTGCTCCTCGAGCAGCCTCAGCGCCGTTTTTTCCACATCGATTGCCAGCTCGTAGAGTTCCGTGTCCCCGTCGGTCGTGTACAGACGTTCGGCAGCAGCGGCGAGAACGTCCGCCCTGGGGTCGCGGACGCGGTAGATCCTGTGCCCAAACCCCATGAGCCGCTCTCCGCGCCCGAGCTTCTCCCGCAAATACGCCTCGGCCCTGCTCGCGTCCCCGATCTCGAACACCACATCCAAGGCAGGCCCGGGCGCGCCACCGTGTAACGGCCCCTTGAGCGCTCCTATGGCCCCGACCACCGCCGAGACGAAGTCCGATCGCGTGGAGACGATGACCCTCGCGACGAACGTGGAGGCGTTCATGCCGTGGTCGGATACGGCGCTCAGATACGTCTCGAGGGCCCGCACGAACTCCGCGCCAGGCACCTCACCCGTGAGCATGTACAGATAGTTTGCAGCATGGCCCAGCTCCGGGTCAGGGTCCACAGGTTCTTCGCCCTCTAGCAAGCGCCAGTACGCCGCCACCATGGTCGGCAGGCAGGACACCAGCGCCACCGCTTCCTCGTAGTCGGCGCCCGTCCTCACGGTGCCGACCGCCATACGCAGCGCGTCCATGACCGGTACTTCCTCGGCCGCTACGGACCGCAGCAACTCCAAGGTGGCCCGCGATAGCCGACGCCTCCCGGCGAGCTCTTTCCGGAACTCCTCGAGCCGCCAGGCACCAGGCAACTCGTCTCTCCACAGCAGATAGAGGACCTCCTCGAAGGACGCCCGCCCCGCCAGCTCCTCGACCGGGAACCCCGCGATGGTCAACTCCCCGGCCTCGCCGTCCACACCACTCAGCCTGGTTTCGACCGCCACCACATCCTCGAGCCCCGCAACAAAGCCCGTTCCAGAATTCTCACTCATCCGTGTCCTTTCAGTCCGGCCTCCGCCCCTAATCGTAATCCTCGCTAGAACATGTATCAACATTGATTCGTAAATCAAGTTGTAGTACGGTTGTCGGTGGAGGTATGGGAGGAGGTAGAACGTTGGATGAGAGGTATCTCAGTGCGGGGCGGGCTGCGGGAGAGTTGGGGGTAAGCCTGCAGACGCTATATGCGTACGTGAGTCGGGGGATGGTACGGTCTGAGGCGGTAGGTGGGAAGAAGCGCAACAGGCGGTATCGGGCGGAGGACATAAGGAGGCTCAAGGAGAGGAAGAAGCGCAGGCGGGACCCTGACGGGGTGGTTGAGGGCGCGTTGCACTGGGGCACGCCGGTGCTGGAGTCGGGGATCACCCTGATCGATGGTGGAGGACTTTACTACAGGGGTCGCGATGTGGGGGGGCTCGCCGAGGAGAAGAGTATCGAGGAGGTTGCGGCCCTCGTCTGGACGGGTGAGGAGGCCATGGCCTCGGAGTTCTTCCCGTCAGGGCCTTCCGGACCTTCGCGGCGCGTCCGCAGCGTTATGGGAAACGTGGCCTACCTGACGCCCGTCGAGCTTTTCCAGGTCTTGCTCCCTGTAGCGGCCGCCGAGGACCCTGCCGCCTACGATTTGCGGCCCGAGGCCATTGCCCGCACCGGTGCGAGGATACTCCGCCTGATGACGGACGTGGCAGCCGGAGAGTCCGCTCCGGAGCTGGCCGGGACGCTCCAGCGTGGGTGGAGTCCGGACGATGCGGGGTCTGCCGGCCTTCTCGGCTCCGCGCTCATCTATTGTGTGGACCACGAGTTGCCCGTCTCGACCTTCGCCGCCAGGTGTGTGGCCTCCTCAGGGGCCACACCCTACGCCGTAGTGCTGGCCGGGCTTGCAGCACTCGGGGGCGTCAAGCACGGTGGTGAGATCGAACTCGTCGAAACCTTCTTGCGGGAGGTGGAGGACACAGGAGACGCGCGGGTGGTGATCTCCGGCCGTCTCAGGAGGGGGGAGCGTATCCCCGGCTTCGGGCACTCGCTATATCAAGGAGGAGATCCCCGCGGCGCCGGTCTGCTTCGACTGACGGCCGAGACTTATCCCGAGAGTGTCGCCGTCGCGCTCTCCGATACCGTTGCCGGAGAGATGCTGCAGTTGATGGGCGAGCGTCCCACCGTGGACTTCGCCCTGGCGACGCTGGCACGGACGCTGGAGTTGCCATCAGGGGGGGGCGTCGCGCTCTTCGCCCTGGGCAGGACCGTAGGTTGGATCGGCCACGCCATAGAGCAGTACAGGAACGCCTCCCTCATACGCCCCAGGGCCAGGTATGTCGGAGAACTACCGCGCCGACAATCTCGCGAACAGCTCTAGATCTGAAAATGCAGGACGTTCAGCCCTTTCAGGATGAGGAGTGCGGCGACGAAGGAGTTGAACGTCGCGTGGGCGACGAACGGGGGGAGGAGGCTGCCCGTCCGTTGGAAGAGCGCGCAAAGGGTTATCGCCAGTAGCAAGAGAACCGGTACGAAGACGGGTGCCAGGTGTGCCAGGGCGAACAGCGTGGAGGAGGCGAGCGCAGAAGAGACAAAGATCGTCTTGCCAAGAGGCCTTTTGGAGTGCTCGGTCCTCACGTAGCGGGTGGAGATCATGGCTCCCAAACGGTAGAGGCCATTGAAAATAGCACCTCTGAAGACCAGCTCCTCAACGGCCGGACCGAAGAGTACGACGATCAGGACTATCGCCGGTATGGCCGCGCCGGGGCTCTCTTGCACCCAGCGAACGAGCCCTTGCATGAGCGGCTTCTGGATCGTCGATTCCGTAGAGTAGCCGAGCCGCTCGAGGACGAGGTAGCTGATCGGGTTCACGATCATGCTGAGTAGTACGGTACCGACGCCGACGGGGTTCCCGGCGCCGATCCCCGCCAGGATGCCTCCCCGTGGACGTGAGAATCCCAAGGGTGCCAGGGAGTATCCTACCTTCTTACCGAAGCCCCGCATCCACACGATGGCCAGCCAGTAAAACCCGATCAACGC
>JBKPNW010000194.1:0-9619 GCA_046732815.1 Actinomycetota bacterium
TTCCTATATCCGACGCCCTTATTTTACACATTTACTATACATATACAACCCTTTTAGGGTATAATCTAGCTGACCAATGAGGGTTAAACAGATAGGAGATGGCTAGAATGCAGGCCGTGGTCTATATCGGAGACAGGCTTAAAGCTCTGCGAGTTGAGCAGGCACTTACTCAGGAAGAACTAGCGGATCAAGCTGGAGTGTCTACAAATACCGTCGCGAGGCTAGAACGCAACGAAACCGAACCGCACATGCCTACCGTCCGTAAGTTGGCGACAGCACTCGGAGTAGAACCTCGCAGGCTCACCACAACGGAAGGTTAAACCATGCCTAACACTAACGGCCACGGCCCAAAGCGGGCCATCCTCTACGCCCGCGTCTCCACTGACGAACAAGCCCGCTCAGGGTACTCCCTGGCCCAACAGATAGAAGCCTTGAGAGCCTACGCCGCGCGAGAAGGCTACGAGGTACTTGAGGAGGTCTCCGACCCCGGACAGAGCGGCGCGAGTCTGGAGAGGCCTGGCATGGACCGCGTGCGAGACCTCGTGGCAGCAGGGGGTGTCTCCGTGGTGCTGGCACAGGACCGCGATAGGTTCGCCCGCGAGCCTGCCTACCATTACCTCCTCCGGCGCGAGTTCGAGGAGCACGGGACGAAGATCCGGGCGCTCAACGATAGAGGCGACGACAGCCCGGAAGGCGAGCTCACGGACGGCATCCTTGACCAGCTCGGTAAATACGAGCGCGCGAAGATAAGCGAGCGCTCCAGGCGGGGCAAGCTCCAGAAGGCCCGGCAAGGTAAGGTCGTGGCCGGGATCCGACCACCGTACGGCTTCCGCTACAACGAAGCCCGAGACAATTACATCGTAGACGCGGAGAAGATGAGGGTGATAGAGCGTATCTTCCGCATGGTCGGCGCGGAAGGGTACACCATGAACGCTACCAGGCTGACCTTCAACCGCGAGGACGTGTGTCCGCCCTCCGGCGAATTCTGGTCCCCGAAGTACCTCCGTGAGGCCATAAAGGACGACGTGTACCGCTCCCACACCTATGAGGAAGTGGCGGCGCTGGTCTCCCCGGACGTGGCCGCCCGACTCGACCCGAACAAGCGCTATGGTGTCTGGTACTTCAACCGCCGCCGCTACGTCAGCAAGCAAGTATCTGTGAATGGTCCCCAAGGACGAAGCTACCGCCGCACGACCAAGGTATTCGACAAACCACGTACAGAGTGGGTCGCCGTGCCCGTGCCGGAGTCGGGGATACCGCGCGAGTGGGTGGACGCCGCGCGCGAGGCCATCAAGGACAACAAGCGCCAGAGCGCGAGCGGGGATCGCTTCTGGGAACTCTCCGGCGGCGTCCTCTACTGCGCCGAGTGCGGTTGCCGAATGACCGTACACGCGACACTGGATTCGAGGAATGGGAGGAGGAGGTACTGCTACTACCGCTGTCCGAAGCGGGGGCGTCACGGGATGCAGAAGGTTTGCATCAACGGCAAACACCACCGGGCGGCGGAAGCAGAGGCCGCCGTTTGGGATCTGGTCTCCGGCTTGCTCAAGAGCCCCGAGCGCTTGCGGAGGGGACTTGAGGAGATGATCGAACAGGAGCGCGCCGGTATGCGTGGGGACCCGGACCAAGAAGCCGCCGCGTGGCTAGAAAAATTGTGCGAGGTCGAGCAGGAGCGGCGTGGCTACCTGCGCTTGGCCGCGAAGGGCCACATGACCGACGAGGAGCTAGACGAGGCGCTCTCAGAGCTAGAAGAGATGCGCATTACGGCGGAGGGGGAGTTGGCGGCCTTGCGGGGCCGGAAAGAGACCTTGGAGGAACTCGAGCGGGACAGGGACGCCCTGCTCGAATCCTACGTCGAGATGACCCCGGAGGCGCTCGATAGCCTCACGCCGGAGAAGCGCCACCAGGTCTACGGGATGCTCCGCCTGAGGGTCGAGGTGTTCGCGGACGGCCGCATGGAGGTACGCGGCATTTTGAGCGAGAAATTGCGCGTGCTGTACGAGAACGGGCGCCTGGTAGGCGAGGAAGGTCTTTGTGAAAACGGTCTTGCGTCTCCGTGCACGATTTGCTCGGGCTGCACGGGATCGGAGAGGCCAGGGCGTGCACCATTCTTGCCGCCGTCGAGTTCGGAAAGAGGTTGGGAAGAGTTCGCAACCCGGGACGCCCCGTGATATCATCGCCAGCAGACGTTGACGGTCTTTTGAGGGGTCGGATCGCTAATCTGGATCGGGAGAATTTCGTCGCGGTGCTCTTGAACACCAAGAACGAAGTAATAGAGTTTCCGACGATCTCGGTTGGCACGCTTTCGGCGTCTCTGGTTCACCCCAGGGAGGTATTCAAGCCGGCGATTCGGGCGAGTGCGGCGAGCATAGTGCTGGCCCACAACCACCCCAGCGGCAAGGTCGGGCCCAGTCGCGAGGACCGGGAGGTCACAGGGCGGCTCACCGAAGCCGCCCGGATTATAGGTATCGAAGTCTTGGACCATGTGATCCTTGGCGACGGGTACTTTAGTATGAAGGAGCACGGAATACTCTAGCCGCCCGTGCGGTGGCTTGGGGTAGTTGGATACGGAGGATGGGTCGCGTATGTTTGGAGGATTGTTCGGGCGGGACGTGGCGATAGATTTGGGGACGGCGAACACGCTCGTGTTCGTCAAGGGGCAGGGGATCGTACTCTCTGAGCCCTCGGTGGTCGCCATAGATACCAAGACGGACAAGGTCGTGGCGGTCGGGTCGGCGGCCAAGCGCATGCTAGGGCGCACGCCGGGCAACATAGTCGCGATGAGGCCACTGAAGGACGGTGTGATCGCCGACTTCGAGGTCACGGAGAAGATGCTCGCCTACTTCATCCGCAAGGTGCAGCCGCAACGCCGGTTCTTCAGGCCTTTCGTCGGGCCGCGGGTCGTCGTGTGCGTACCCTCTGGTGTGACTGGCGTCGAACTCAGGGCGGTCAAGGAGGCGACCGAGTCGGCGGGGGCCCGCCAGGCCTACACCATCGAGGAGCCGATGGCAGCCGCGATAGGGTCCGGTCTGCCTGTCAACGAGGCGCAGGGCTCCATGGTCGTCGACGTCGGCGGTGGGACTAGCGAGGTCGCCGTCATCTCCCTCGGCAGTATCGTCACCAAGTCCTCCATCCGCATCGCCGGCGACGACATCGACGATGCGATCTCCTCCTACATACAGAAGGAGTACAAGCTCGCCATCGGCACCCAGACCGCCGAACAGCTCAAGATAGAGCTGGGCAGCGCCTTCAGGCTCGAAGAGGAAGAGTCGGCAGAGATAAGGGGCAGGGACCTCGTCACGGGGCTGCCCAAGACCGTCGTTATAACGAGCGAGGAGATCAGGGAAGCCATAAGCATCCCCGTCGACGCCGTCCTCGCGGCCGTGCGGGATACGCTTGAGCGCACTCCCCCCGAGCTCGCCTCAGACATCATGGACAGGGGGATGATCGTCGTCGGTGGCGGGGCGCTCTTGAGGCACCTCGACGAGCGCCTCAGGCGCGAGACCGGGATTCCCGTGCACGTAGCCGAAGACGCCCTGACGTGCGTCGCCATCGGCAGCGGCCGCTCCCTCGAAGAGATCAACTCCTACCGTAGCGCCCTCTCCGCGGCCTAGAGCGGGACGTGGGTCGGAAGAAGTCCAGCGCCGCAAGCGGTTTTGCGGCCCTCTTTGTCCTCTGCCTGGTCAGCATCGCCCTCTTTACGGTCTACGTAAAGGAGGGTGACTGCGCGCAGGAGCAAGCCTCCTGCGGTCCCCTGCACACGGTCCAGCTCGGGGCGGCCGAGATATTGCAACCCGCGCGTAGTGTCTTCGCGACGCTCTTCGAGCCGTTGCAGAGGGCTAGTGAGAGCGTGCAGAATGCCTTCGACAACAGCAAGGAACAGAGGCTCGAGCGCGAGCTGCGAAATGCCCAGTCTCGCGCTGCCGAGGCCTCTCGCCTGGAGCGCGAGAACGCCCGCCTGCGCGAGCTCTTGAAGGGGGAGAGGTCCGCCTATGAGTACGGACCGCTCGCCCGAGTCGTGGCCCCGGTGGGCGACCAGTTCACCCAGAGGATAATTATCAACGTCGGTACCGAAGACGGCGTCGAGCCAAACAGGCCCGTGGTGATCGGGGAGAACACGCTCGTCGGGCGCACCACGGAGGTCTCCAAGCATACGGCCCAGGTCATGCTTGTCACGGACCAGATGTTCGCAGCGGGGGTCAGAATCATTCCGCCCACCAAGTTCGACCCCGCTTCCGGTGAGCTCGCCCCTGCTGTCACCTCGGAGCGCGTCTCCTACGGTCAGGGGCTCCTCGAAACCAACCTCGAAGGATACCTCGGGGTCGACCTCGTAAGCCTCAGCGCCCGCGCCGAGGAGGGCGACTATGTCATCACCAGCGGGCGGGCGGGAGAAAGGGAACTCCTTTTCCCACCGGGCCTCTACGTCGGCAAGATCGATGTCGTTAGCTCCCAGGATACCGACCAGTTCAAGAAGATAGTGGTGGACCCGGCCATGGACCCGCAGGATCTCGAAGAGGTGAGGGTCATCGTCGACTGGGCCGGCCGGTAGAGGCCGTCGGTGGAGCAGGCTTCCGTCGTCCGCGCCTCCATAGTCGTGGCGGTCGCAGCGCTCCTCGACGCCGTCGTGGTCCCGTATCTTAGCTTCGGCTTCTTCTCGCCGAGGCTGACCCTGATCGCGATAGTCTTCGCCGCCTCTCCGCTGCGGGATCTCCAGGCCGTATTGCTGGGCTTCTTCGGGGGCATACTCCTCGATGCCCTAGGAAGCGACTTGTTCGGGGTAGGGGCGCTGGGAGGCCTGCTCGCGGCCATGCTCGCCTCCCGCGCGAGCGCCGTCAAGAGCAGGGGAACGGAGACAGTCCTTCTGGCCCAGGTCGCAGGCGTCGCCGTCGCCGGTTACGACCTCCTCGGATACACAGCCCGCTGGCTCGCCGGACTGGCAGTACCCCAGCTGGGCGAGTACGCCGTGGCCGGTGTGCTCCCCGATGCCTTCGTCAACGCCCTGATCGCCTTCCTCCTCGGCGGTTGGTTGCTGAACATCGTAAACATCAAACCCCCCCACAGCTGGGAGCGATAGCATTTCAGCTTGTCAGCAATTCAGCTAGTCAGAGTCTGAGAGCCTCGCCACAAGCGTAGAGCCCGTACACCACTGGCAGCGGCACCCCGAGCGAAGCAGGGCGGGACTGGGACAAAAAGCTGACTTGCTGACAAGCGAAGCCCGCAAGGGCTGAGCGTGCTGACGTGCTGACGAGCCGCGAAGCGGCGTGCTGCTCAAGTCCGAGGGTCCCCCTCGGACTTGAGCTTCGCCTGTATCACGATGCTCTGGACCAGACCGACGGACATCATGCTGACTAGCAGGTTGCTGCGTCCGTAGCTCACGAACGGAAGGGGAAGCCCCGTAACGGGCATCATGCCCATCGCCATCCCTACGTTTACGAGAGCGTGGAACGTCAGCATCGTCGCGACCCCCACGGCGATGAGCACGCCGAAGCGGTCGCGGGAGATCGTCGCCGCGTGGAGCACGCGCCAGACCAGCAAGAAGAAGAGGATCAGCACGACGAGGGAACCCACGAACCCGACCTTCTCCGCCAGATTGGAGAAGATAAAGTCCGTGCGGTCCTCCGGCAGGTAACCGAGGTCGCCCAGCGTCCCCGAAGAGCTGATGCCCTTGCCCATGAGCCCTCCGGACCCTATGGCCATCTTCGAGTTCTCGACCTGGTAGCTCACCCCTGGCACGCTCTGGGGGTCGAGGAACGAGGTGAGACGAGCGATCTGGTAGTCCTCCAGTATCCTGAACTCGATGGCGAGAAAGACGGCCACGCACCCAGCCACGAATAGTCCCCCGATCTGGTACCACCTGGCTCCGCCCACGAAGACCACGGCCACGAATATGGCCCCGAACACCATCGCGGTCCCGAGGTCTGGCTGGGCGAGCACGAGCAAGACGGGCACGGCCAAGATGCCAAGTGCCTTCAGAAAGGTCAAGTTTTGCGCAATGCTGTTCGCCGCCACGTAGCCGGCGAGAACCACGATCGAGAGCGGCTTGGCGAACTCGGAAGGCTGTACTTCTACGGGCCCCACGCCGATCCAGCTCTGCGACCCGTTGACCGTGAAGCCGGCCAGGAGCACGGCCACCAGCATCACGATCGTAAGGCCGTAGACGTATTTGATGTAGCGCCCGAGCCATCTGTAGTCCAGTAGCGCGAGCGCGACGGCGCCGGCGAACCCGACCACGAGCCCGAGGGTCTGGTTGACGGCGTATTGCTGGCCGTAGTCGGCCTCGGCTACATAGATCGCGAAGACCCCGATCCCACCCAGGGCCAGTGCGGTCAAAAATAGGAGCACATCGGAGCACCATAGCCGATGCGCGATGCTGATCTTCTCCGGTTTCTTGGCCCTTGCTACGGGGACCGCTGGACTCGTCCTCACCTCGCGCATAACCCAAAGATACAAGATTTTCACGCCTCCGGCAACGAGAACGCTGCGAACTCCACCGGATTTCGGCCCTCACCCCGGCAGCCCTCGAACCCGCCTCAGGTTGTGGTCGGCGCGGAGCATGGCGGGTATACTGTTGCACCGTGGGGTACCCTGTGTACGCCCGTAGTAGCCTGATAAGTTCTGGGAGCGCGTGATGTTTGCGGTTGTAAAGAGCGGTGGAAAACAGTACAGGGTGAGAGAGGGCCAGGAGCTGGTCGTCGATCGCCTGGAGGGGGAAGTCGGGGACGCCGTAGACCTCCCTGTCGGCTTCTCGGTCGACGAAGGGGGATTCGACCTCGGCGAGAAGAAGGCGAGGGTCGAGATCCTGGAGCATCTGCGTGGGGACAAGATCCACGTCTACAAGTACAAGCCGAAGAAGGATTACAGGAAGAAGACCGGGCATCGGCAGGAACTGACCCTGGTGAGGGTACTGGAGGTATCTGATGGCTCATAAGAAGGGCGGAGGCTCCTCGCGTAACGGCCGCGACTCGGCCGGCAGGAGGCTCGGAGTAAAAGCGTACGGCGGCCAGGTGGTCAGCGCGGGGAGCATCATCGTGCGCCAGCGCGGTTCCAAGGTGCACCCCGGACACAACGTCGGCAAGGGATCCGACGACACCCTCTTCGCCAAAGTGACTGGCAGGGTCGACTTCGACCGCTCCAGAGGGAAGAGCGTCGTCAGCGTGATCGAGGAGCCCGTTTTGCAGGAGGCCACGGCCTGACCAGCGTCCTTTACGGGGGTTTCTAGCCCCTTTGCAGTTCGTAGATGAAGCCAGCTTCGTCGTCCGCGGGGGCCGCGGGGGCGACGGCAGCGTCTCTTTCAACCGCGAGAAGTACAAGCCACGCGGTGGCCCGGACGGTGGCCGCGGCGGCGATGGCGGGGCCGTGATCCTGCGCTCCACAGAAGACCTCTCTACGCTCGAACCCCACGCCTACCGCAACCTCGTGAAGGCGGGCCGGGGTGCCCACGGTTCTTCCAACAACAGGGCGGGCGAGCGGGGCAATGATGCCGTGCTCGAGGTCCCCGTCGGAACCCAGGTCTTCGACGATGACAGCCTGCTCGCCGACCTCTCGGAGCCATCCGAGACCTTCGTCGTCGCCTCGGGGGGCGAAGGCGGGCGCGGGAACGGTTCCTTCGCGACCTCCACCCGCCAGGCTCCCGCCTTCAGGGAGCGGGGTCTGCCCGGGGAGGAACGCGAGATCCGGCTCGAGCTCAAGGTCCTCTCGGACGTCGGCCTCGTCGGATTGCCCAACGCCGGCAAGTCTTCGCTGCTCCGGGCGCTCAGCGCCGCACGCCCCAGGGTCGGCGATTATCCTTTCACCACCCTCTCGCCCCAACTCGGGGTGGTGGACGAGAAGGCTTACCGCGGACGGTTCGTGGTTGCCGACATCCCCGGCCTTATCTCGGGGGCCAGCGAGGGCAGGGGCCTCGGCAACCAGTTTCTCAGGCACGTGGCCCGGGCGCGGCTGCTCGCGCTCGTTCTCGACGCGAGCGAAGACCCGGAAGGCGCCGAGGGCACACTGCGGGCCGAGCTGTTCGCCGCCAGGCTCTCCGAGAAGCCCACGCTAGTCATGCTGAACAAGATCGACCTCCTCGACGAAGAGCTGAGGGAGTACCTGCGTGAGGCTTTTCCGGAGGCCCTCCAGGTCTCCGCGGCCACGGGGGAGGGTGTTGCGGGGCTGCGCGACGCTCTAGAGAAGAGGCTTGGCGCGTTGGGGGAGGAGCGTGTGCCATCAGGTGTTGCCGAGCGGGAGCACCGCGTCTTCAGGCCGGCGTGGAAGGGCGTCAGGGTCAAACAGGAGAACGGTGGCTACGTCGTCTCGGGAGAGGGTGTCGAGCGGCTCGCGCTCAAGACCGACTGGGGCAACAGGGAGGGTGTCGAACGCTTCCAGTACGAACTGCAAAGGATCGGCGTGGTAGGAGCGCTGCGACGGGCAGGCGCCGTGCCCGGCGATGAGGTAAGGATCGGTGAGACCGTATTCGATTTCCAGTGAGGTGGGCGTGAGAGTAGGTATCTTCGGCGGGACCTTCGACCCCGTGCATCAAGGGCACCTGATCGTCGCCGAGCAGGTCATGACGGAGTTGGATCTGGCGCGCGTCGTTTTCGTGCCTGGCGGCATCCCGCCGCACAAAGAAGCCTCGAGCGTCAGGGCTACCGCCCCCGACCGGCTCGCCATGGTCGAGGCGGCCGTCGAGGAGAACGAACGCTTCTCCGTAGACAGGGTCGAGATCGACGCCGGGCGTCCCATGCACAGCGTGGAGACCGTCAGCATACTCAGAGAACGCTCGCCCGAGGACGAGTTGTTCTTTATCACGGGCGCGGACGAAGTGTCGAACCTGCTCGACTGGAGAGAGCCAGACAAGCTACTGGAGCAGGTCGTTATGGTCGCGGCGACACGGCCTGGTTACGATCTCTCCAGGCTCGACCACCTCGAAGCCGCCTTGAGGAACTTCGACCGGATCTTCCCCGTCGAGTGCACGAGGGTCGACATCTCGGCCACGGCAATCCGGCGCAGGATGTTGCAGGGCAAGAGTATCAGGTACCTGGTGCCTGAGGGGGTGCGTGAGATCATCGAGAACAGGGGGCTCTACAGGGGAGATGGAAGTCGAACGGAAGGAGGGCTCGTGAAGGAGGAGATCCGGTGAGGCGCGACGAGTCGGTCGCCAGACAGCGGAACTTCGGCACCGCGGGTGAGGCGCTCACCTACGAGATGGCCGCCACGGCGGCCCGCGCGGCGAGCGAGATGTTCGCGAAAGACGTTATTCTTGTAGACCTCAGGGGGCTCGTCTCCTACGCGGACTACTTCGTGGTAGCCAGCGCCGAAACAGAGCGCCAGACCCGCCGCGTGGCCCAGGAGGTCATCGAGCGCATGATCGAGAAGGGCCACCGTCCTCGCACCAAGCGCCTCGACGAGGGGACGGCCTGGATCAGCATCGACTTCCTCGATGTGGTGGTCCACATCTTCACCGACGAAGCCCGCGACTACTACCGCCTCGAATCCCTCTGGCGCAGCGCACCCCAGGAGCACTGGCAGGGGTAGCACACGTTGACACCCCTATGGACGGTGCATATACTCTGACGACCTTTTCAGGGGCCGTAGCTCAGCCTGTCTCTTATACACATCTCCGAGCCCACGAGACCACCTC
>JBKPNW010000195.1:0-4927 GCA_046732815.1 Actinomycetota bacterium
GGTCTACTGGCGAGTGGTTCAGTGTCGGCAGCATTAGCGACGCGGTGATCTCCTTCCTCTTCCTGGCCTTCCCCATCGTGGGAGCCCTGATCGCCTCCAGGCGGCCGCAAAACCCCATAGGTTGGATCCTTCTGGCGGACGGTCTCCTGTGGATGGTCCTCGCGGTTACCGACAGCTACAGCGCCTACGGCGCTGCCAGTCCCGGCTCCGTCCCCTTTCCCGTGGCGATCGGCACGATAGGCAACCAGTGGCTGTGGGTGCCCACCATCGGGCTGCTCGGGATCTACCTCGTCTTGCTTTTCCCGGACGGGAAGCTTCCGTCCGAGAGATGGCGTCCGTTGGCCCTTTTCTCGGCGGTGGTGATCGTGGTGTCCAGCGTCACCGAGGGGCTCGCTCCCGGGCCGTTGGAGAACCAGGGAGGGGTGCGCAATCCGTTCGGGCTCGAGGCGCTCCCCTGGCTGGTGGGTGTGACGTATTTCCTTCTCCCGTTGCTACCACTGTGCATCTTCGCTTCGGCGGTGAGCATGGTGTTGCGTTACCGGCGCTCGAGCGGCGAGGTGCGCGAGCAGATCAAATGGATAGCCTTCGTCGCCTCCTTCGCCGGCCTGTCGTTTCTGATCAGCATGCTTACCCAGTTGGTAGTCGTCTTCATGAGCGGTGGTAATGCACCTCGAATTCCCTGGTGGTTCGAGCTTCTCTCCTCTGTGGTGGTGCTTGGTTTCACCGCGGTGCCTGTTGCCATAGGCTTTGCCGTCTTGCGCTACCGACTCTACGACATAGACATAATCATCAACCGTACCCTGGTCTACGGCTCCCTCACGGCCATGCTGGTCGTGCTCTACTTCGGGGGCGTGGCGACGACCCAGACGGTCCTTCGCGCCCTTACGGCCCAGACGGAGCAACCGCAACTTGCCGTGGTCGTCTCCACGCTCGTGATCGCAGCGCTGTTCAACCCCTTGAGGCGCCGCATCCAGTCTTTCATAGACCGCCGCTTCTACAGGAGAAAGTACGACGCGAGAAAGACCCTCGAGGACTTCTCCGCCAGGCTTCGCGACCAGACCGACCTCGAGACGCTGAACAACGATCTTGCTGGAGTGATAAGGGAGACGATGCAGCCAGCCCACGTCTCGCTATGGTTGCGCCCCGACAGGCCTCTGAAAGGCGAGCACACAGACCGGTAGCGCCCTAGCCGGCGAGGTCGCCTATGGCGTTCTGGCGCCCATCATCTCCGCCACGTGCTTGTGGAGAGCCTGGACGATCCGGCTCTGGGGTTGGTCACCCTCGCCCTGCTGCTCCAGCTCGCGCGGGTCGAGGGGGTTACCGAAGATGACCGTAACCTTCTTGGGCTCTACCCAGACTCTCCCCGGTGGCATCGCCTCGTGCGTCCCGTCGATGTACACGGGCACTACAGGCACCGGGTAGCGATTCAACAGCATGCCGATACCAGGCTTGAAAGCCTGCAATTCGCCGGTAGGCGAGCGGTGACCCTCAGGGAACCAGATCAGATTCCTCCGGCTCCCCAGCACGGCAGCCCCGAAGGCCAGGCTCGAAAAGACCGCCCGGTGGGAGTCGATAGGAAATGCTTGTGCGAGCCGGCTGATCCGTCGAGTCAGGGGGTTGCCGAAGGCCGCGCCCACTCGGCCCGCCCAGTAAGTGCGGCGCAACCGAGGGTAGTCGAGCGCCGCTGCGAGGGCGAACGGATCAAGGAAGCTGATGTGGTTGGGCGTTATGACGAACGGACCTGCTTCGGGCAGATGCTCGATGCCTTCTACGCGGAGGTGGAAAACCCTCCTGGCTAACGCTCTATCGAGGGCAAACATGCCTCGCGCCACCGCCGACTCCAGAGGCCCCAGCGGCCTGAGCCACTGCTTCTGCTCATCGCTCAAGACCTCTTCGGGCTGCTCGAGCGGTAAGGCCTGAGGCACGCTTCCGCCAACCGTCTCGGCCTGCTCAGCCACCCCTTCGAGCAGGTCGCGAACTGTATAGATACTGCCGATCACCTCCTCGCTGAGCTCCACACCTGTGCCCTCTGCGATCTCGAGCGTCAGGTCCACCCATCCCAGCGAATCGACTGCGAGGTCCAATTGTGGGCTCGTATCTGGGGTCAGGCGCCGATCGGAGTAGCGGTCGGCGAGCAGATCCCAGACCCGCCGTGCTGCCGGGTTCTCGAGCAGGGCGCGGTCATCCTCCGACATCTCTTCTATGGTGAGGGGGCCAACCGCCTCGCCGGCACCTTCTTCACCCCTTTTCGCCCGGTCGAAGCGGTCTTCCAGAAGGTGGCGGCGGATCTTGCCCAGTTGCGTGCGCTCCAGGGGTCGGCGGGTGATAGTGTACTCGGAGATGCGCTGGTAGGAAGGTAGTCGCTTCGATCCCTCCTCTACCGCCCGGCGAATGTCGCGATCTATCTCGCCGGCGCGACGCCGTATCTCTTCCAGATCCGGCATGATCACCGCGACGAGCCAGTTGTCTTTCTGCAATACGCCGATCTCGCGAACGACCGGGTCCCTCAGATATGCCTCTTCGACCTCCTCGGGCTGGACATTCTTGCCTCCCGCGGTGACGATCAACGTGGAGGCGCGGCCCGTGATATAGAGGTAGCCGTCTTCGTCGAAGTAGCCGAGGTCGCCGGTGCGAAACCATCCGTCTGCAGTGAAGATCTTGTGCGTCTCTTCGGGCAGGTTGAGGTAGCCTGAGAAGACGCCCGGTCCGCGTACTATTATCTCCCCTTCCTGGTAGGTTGCGTCCGCCCGGCGACCTTTCCCCGGTCGCTCCGACTCCTCTTCGGGCAAAGCGGAGGGATCGATGTGAATATCGATCCCCGGTATGGGTAGGCCGACGCTGCCGAGCTTCTTACCGTCGGGTCGTTTGAGCGCCAGGAGCGGGGCGGTCTCGGTGAGGCCGTAGCCGATGACTATGCGCCATCCCATGCCCTCGAGCCTGTGGGCCAGATCCGGGTCGAGCGGAGCGCCCCCGGAGGCCAACGTCTGTAGCCTCGGCCCGAGCCGGTTGCGTAGCGGGTGCATCAGGAGTCTTCCGGCGTCCAGCCCCGTCCAGCGGCGCACCCGCGTGCTCAACCCGGAGCTGATCCTGAACAGTGCTGCCGTGGCAGGGCCGCCGGACTTGGCTTGCCTGGAGATGCCCGAGTACAGTGCGGTGTACAGCCTTGGTACCCCGGTGATTACGGAGACCTCGCCCTCTTTGAGGGCGCGCACGAGCTGTGGTCCGGTCAACGAGTGAGGGAGGACGATGGTAAGGCCGAGCGTAAGCGGCGCGAGTATCCCCATCACGAAAGGATAGACGTGATGAAGCGGCAAGGGCACGAGCATGCGGTCGTTCTCCCTCACCACATCCGCCCGGAGTATCGCGTCGATCTGGAACGCCAGGTTAGCGTGGCTCAAAGGCACGCCTTTGGGGGCGCCTGTGGTGCCCGAGGTGTAGAACAGCGCCGCCGGTTCGTTCGGATCTGGGCGCAATCGGTCTGCATCCGGGTCTGCTCCTGCCAGTAGATCTCGCCAGCTACGAGGGTCCTCTTCACCTACGTCGAGCAGGATTGATTTTGGTATGCCCCCGACGGCGAGCCGCTCGAGCTTCTCGGTCTGGTCGGTCGTGGTGAAGACGAACTCGGCACCACTGTGGTCCAGGATGCGGCCGAGCGCCTCCTCCCCGATCTGTACATCCACGGGCGTTACGACGGCCCCAGCTTCGACTATGGCCAGGCACGCTACCATCCACTCGGGCCGACTGGGGGCGAACAGCATTACATGATCGCCACGTCCGACGCCGGCTTCGGTGAGCCCGAGCGCCAGCCGCCGTGCGTACTCGGCCAGCTCTTCGTAAGACCAGGACTCGGCGCCCTCCCTTTGCAGGGCCAGCACGGCTTGCCGGTCACCGTGCGCGGCAAGCACGTCGATTAGGTGCGACAGCGTGCGCAGCTCGCCCGTGGCCCGTCCGACTCTGGAAGACATGGTTGACTCCATTCTCTACCGCTAGTGGCCCTACGACACCCATCCAGAAGCCTGCCCGTCCCATGCGGCCGTAGCTTCGCCCTTGCAGGACGTGGAAGCCGACCATCCCTAAGGGCATAAGTAGTAGCCCAACGACGAGTAAGGCTTCCATGATGAAGCCTGGCATGGCTTGTGGGAAATACCCATAAGAGAGTAGGCCGCGACGAAGATCACACCGCCCGTCATGGCCGTCAGTCCACCCAACCGGATGAGGATAGAAATCGCCAATCCCTTGTTACCACCTTCGCCTTCGGACGTTCGAACTTGACGGCCTAGACGCGGTCCTTACTCTCGCAGTCGAAGAGACGGTCTACGCCTTTCTGGTAGTAGACCGTGTCCCTGCAAGCCCCGCAGAAGACGAGGTCGCACTTGGAACCACCCTCAAAGGCTATGATGTCGTCTTTACCGCCGCCGTGCCCACTCATGTAACCAATCTATCATAGCCGAGGATGTTGGGCGAGTTCCTCCTACAAAACCCCTCATATCTAATCCGGTAGATCGCTCTTGGTTGGAGGCGTGTAGATCTTGCCGCAGTGGATTCCCGCTTGCGCGGGAATGACGCAAGGGAAGGCCTCCGTGTACCCGCTACCCGCACGCGCTCCAGCGGACTCAGTGCGATATTGTCAGTCGCCGAGCTGGCGTGAGAGTTCCACAGGGTCCATGGTCGGGGTCTGGCAGGCGTACTGGACGCAGACGTAGGCCGTAGCCTTGCCTTCGCGGGCGGGACGCTGGGCGAGGAGTGGGATCAGGCCCCCAGCCTCGTCGTCATCGGGGCCGCGGCCCGCGACGACCTTGTTGGGGAGGTAGCCGGAGAAGACCGCCTCTAACAGGGCTTCTGTATCCGGCGCTCCCTGCTCCCCGATTATTGCTACCTCGCGGGGCTCTGACGCCGAGAAGTCGAGGGCGCAGAGGAGGCGTCCGAA
>JBKPNW010000196.1:0-12641 GCA_046732815.1 Actinomycetota bacterium
GGATCCCCCTCGAAGTCGTAAGTTTGCCGAGCAGGTTGAAGAACGTGTCGAAAAGCAGTGCCAGCACAACGATGCCCAGGATGCCGCCGAGCACCAGGTCGAGGGCAATAACGCTGCCGACGCGGGCGAGACCTGAGAAGATGTCTTCGCCCAGCCCCGGACCGCCCACGATGGCGGCGATCGCCGCGATGCCCATGAGGAGCATCGTGGACACACGCACCCCGGCGATGATGACCGGCCATGCCAGGGGCAACTCGATCCGCAAGAGCCTCTGGCTGGCGCTCATCCCCATCCCCTGCGCGGACTCGGCGACCGCGGGGTCCACGGAGCGCAACCCGGCGACCGTGTTGCGCAAGATCGGCAGCAGCCCATACAGGACCAACGCCACGACAGTCGGCGGGTAACCAAGACCGAAGATGGGGATGAAGAGGCCGAACAGCGCGAAAGACGGGATGGTAAGGAACGTGGAGGTGATCGCGAGCGCCACGTTCGCGGCGCGTTCTCTACGGAACACCAGCACGCCGAGCGAGACCCCTATTACGACGTCGATGGCCAACGATATAGCGACGACGATAGCGTGTCCGATGGCCAATTCGACCACGTGGTCCCAGTTGAGGGAAAGGTACTCGAGGAAGCCACCCATCTATCACATCTCCTGTTTGTCTCGCTTGCGGCCACGGCGGATCATGCCGTCCCCCGAAAAATCGACGACACCCTGTGTGGGATCGGAGGACCAGCCGAGCAAAGCGGAGAGCTCATCTGCGGCCATCTTGACCTCCCGTCCGGCACTCTCCAGCCGCCTGCCGAGACGGAACTTGGGCGCCGAGACGTTCAGCGCCGCGACGAGCTCTCCCTTGAAGTCCCTGACCGGCGCCGCCGCACCGACCAGGCCGAACTCGAACTCCTCGACTACCAGGGCATAACCTCGATCTCTCGCGAGGGCGATGCTCTCCTCTAACTCCTCGACGTTGCGAACGGTGCCAGGCCTCAACTCGCGGAACTCGACGTCTGAGAGCAGGCTTTGGAGAGCATCCTTGTCGTGATCGAAGAGAAGCGCCCGCCCCGACGAAGTGCAATAGATAGGGACCGTGCGACCGGCCCAGCCGTCCGCTTTGACGGCGTGGGGTGGGGACTTGGAGAGCACCGTAAGAACCTCTGTCCCCTGCAATACAGAGAGGTGGGCCGTCTCGCCGACGTTCTCTACGAGCCGCTCGAGTAGCGCAGGGGCGACGCTGAGTAACCTCTGCTCACCCGCCCGCGCCGCGAGAGCGAAGAACCTCCAGCCCAACCTGTAGCGGAGCGTCTCCGCATCGCGATCGACAAATCCACTCTCGGCCAGCGTCTTTAGCGTCCTCGATACTTGACTCTTCTCCCGCCCTATGAGGTCGGCGATCCTCACGACCCCCAAACCCCTATCCTCGACGGCTTCTTCCCCACCAAGAACCGTCAATATGGCGAGTTCCCGCCTGAGGTTCGTCTCTCTCACTCCCTCCACCCATGCTAGTATCACATACGCCAAATTTGTACACAACTATAGTTGCTGCATGCACATCCATCTTGGCACCGCCACCAAAGGACCTACCGCCGCAACGACGAACTCGCGAGTAGCGGCTGAATGCCGCCTTTCTCGACGCCGAGCGGGCGCACGATCCAAAGCGTTACCCACAATGATAGAGCATTCCGCCTTCGGCTGTCCGGGCGGAGGCTTGCGATCCAGCTGATTTGCTTTGCGGATGTATTGGCGAGGTGCGCGAGGCGACCGGGTCGCCTAACGGTGGGCGGTGATGAGGCTCATGGCCTCCTGGCGGGTGCGCGGGTCTCTGGCGTAGATGCCGCGCACGGCGCTTGTAACGGTCACGCTACCCGGCTTCTGCACCCCCCTCATCGTCATGCACAGATGTTCGGCCTCCACGACGAAGATGGCGCCCCGGGCGCCCAACCTCTCATGGATGGCGTCGGCGACCTGGGCCGTGAAGCGTTCCTGGAGCTGGGGGCGGCGGGCGTAACCCTCCACCAGCCGGGCCAGCTTGGACAACCCGACGACCTTCCCGTCCGGTATGTAGCCCACGTGTGCCTTGCCGACGAAAGGCATGAGGTGATGTTCGCAGAGCGAATGCAAGGGTATGTCTCGCACCAAGACCATCTCGCGATGTTCTTCCTGGAATCCCACGTCGAGGTGCCTAGCGGGGTCATCGGCAAGCCCGGCGAAGAGGAACTCGTAGGAGTCGGCGACCCGGCGAGGCGTGCCTCTCATACCTTGTCTTTCCGGGTCCTCGCCTATGGCGATGAGTATCTCCCTGACGGCGTGCTCGATCCGGGGTGCGTCTACCCGGCGTTCGGAAGGATAAGATCCCCCCAACTCTTCGGGGCCTCCCTGGGTCAACTCCATGGGAAGGGTGAGTGGCTCGTGGGGTGCAGTTCTCCGGTCTCGTAGCGGGAAAAGCGGAAAGGTTCCAGCAGTTCCTGCGGCTCGTCCAAGAGCTCCTTTGCCACCAGCGCGCCGACCCCGATCATCTTGTAGCCGTGGTTGGAGTCGGCGATGACGTAGGCGTTTTGCCGGAAGACGTCGAAGACGGGGAAGCTGTCCGGCGTGAAGCACCCGATGCCGCCCGATGGTTCCTTGGAGAAGAGGTGGCCCTTGCCCTCGAAGCGCTCGTGGCAGTGTGCCAGCGCCGAGGTCCACATACTGGCGAAGTCTTCCCCGACCACGAAGTCGGGGCTCTCGGGGCCGTAGGGGTCGACGGCGACCTCGCTGGCGGGCTGGTCGACGATGTAGGGCGTGGCGCCGCCCTGCACCCCGTTGAAGTAGAAGTCGGGCTTGTAGTAGATCCCCCAGAGCTCGTCCGTGACGAGCTCGCCATCCCCATCGTAGAGTGGGGCGTCGGTGTCCACGTGGATCACCGGCGGCATCGCGCCTTCGTTATCCGTAAGGAAGCTCGGCTCGACCCCGAGCACACCCTCCTGCAGCGACCAGTACGTCCACATCTCGCGGTCGTGGTAGAGCTCACCGTCGGGGCCTTTGACCGTGAGCTTCTCGGGCAGGTCGAGCATCTTCCAGAGGTCCCGGATCCAGGGCCCCACCCCCACCACGAGTTGCCCGCAGCGAACCGTGCCAGAGTCCGTCTCCACGGCGCTCACCGCGCCGTCTTCGAGGCGCAAACCCGTGACTCTGACCCCGGTGTGGATCTGCACGCCCTCGGCCTGTGCCTTGGCGGCCAGGGCTCGTATCGACGCCACGTTGTTCGCGTACCCGCCGCGGTGCTCGTGCAACACACTGGTGATGTTCTCGGCCTGCCAGTCGTGGAAGATGCCCCGCATGTACTCCCGGCTCTCCCGCTCCCCCTCCACGAGCGTCGAGGAGTAGCCGATCGCCTGCTGCTCCTTGTAGATCTGCACCACGTCGTCGTGCATCACTTCGGGTGAGATCTGCATGTAGCCCACGGGGTGGTAGGCGAAGCTTTCAGGGTCGGACTCCCAGACCGAGACCGAATGGGCCATCAGTTTGCGCATGGCAGGTTGGAAGTAGTTGTTGCGGATCACGCCGCAGGCGATCCCTGATGCCCCTGCGGCGACGCCGGTCTTGTCGAGCACGATGACGTCCTCGCCCGAGCCGAGGCTCCTGGCCCCCAATTCTTTGGCCAGGTGCCAGGCCGTACTCAGGCCGTGGACCCCGGCTCCTATGATGACGTAAGACGCTTGCGTGGGCAGCCGCATCTTCTCCTCCTCACCTCCGTGTGACCGGCGCTTGATCTGGCGCTCCAGCGACCTCCAGGTTCTTCGGTATCGTCATGCTCTCTAGACTCCTCCGTCTCCGGGGCCTGTGAACCCGTCGACCTCTATGCCGAACTCGTCGCCGGCGTCCAACAGCGCGTCGAAGAGGTACTGTCCCGAGGACCGCTCGCAATGCAGCAGGTACGACCTCGAGCCCCCGCGATCTTCGCGCACGACATCCGTTACGAGATTCGCCACAGAGCTGCGGAAGGCTGATCGGTCAGGCGTGACCTCGTCGGCGAAGTCGATGGCGCACACCTTCGCCAGCAGATCGGGCCCCCTCGGGCCCGTGATCCGCACCAGCGCCCGCCCGTGTGTGGCGTCGAAGACGCTGACGAATCCCTCGTCTCGGACCTCTTCTACACGCCTCATGAGCGCCTCGCTCGTTCCTGGTGCGGCGAGCAACAGCCACTCGCCGGGTGCGGAGCCCACGACGAGGGTCCCGTGCTCGTCGCGGGCGGCGCGCCCGAAGGGGATGCCGAGAGTTTGGGCTAGCCCACCGTCCTGGGGCGCCAGCACGAGGATCTTGGCGAGGGGGGTGCAGTCGGTGATCCTCAACTCGGCGGCGCTGCGGCGGGCGCTGATCTCCCAGCCGTGCTCTACGGTCGCGGGAGGAACCGGCGCTATGGGACTACGGGCGACGGGTAATGTCTCAGCCACGCTGGCGCGTCCCTTCGGGGTCGTAGTGGGCGTGGTGCGGCGTGACGGAGGCCGGTATGCGCTCTCCGCTGGGCAGTTGCACGGTGACCTTCGTCCCAGGCGTGGTGAGGTGCGGGGCGACGAAGCCCAGGCAGATCGAACGCCCCAGCGTGGGCGACATGCGGCTCGAGGTTATCCGGCCCACGATGTCGCTCTCCCCTTCCACGATCTGGCTCGCCTCGGGGGGGACGAGCGAGCCGTCGTGCGGCTGCAATCCGACGAGCCGAAAGCGGCCGTCGTTCTCACTCTGCCAAACCAGCTCGGGCTTGCCGGTGAAGTCTTCCTTGTCCAGCTTGACCATACGGCCGAGACCCACATCGTAGGGTCCTGTGAGCCCGTCTGTGTCCTGGCCCACGATGAAGTGGCCCTTCTCCAGGCGCAGGATGCGTTGCGCCTCTACGCCGAAGGGCCCCACGCCAAGGTCCGCGCCGCGCCCCAGGAGCGCCTCCCACACGTGCAGCCCGTAGGCGGCTGGCACGTGTACCTCGTAGCTGAGCTCGCCGGTGAAGCCGATGCGCCACATAAAGCAGCCTTCGACGCCGGCGATGCGCCCCTCGCGTACCCGCATGTAGGGGAAGGCCTCCGGCGAGAGGTCCACGCCCCCGGTCAGACGCAGGAGCAGCTCCCTGGACTTCGGCCCGGCGACGTTGATGCTAGCGTAGGCTGTGGTCACCGGATGGACGTGGACTCGCCATTCGGGGTGGGCGGTCTGCAGCCAGTTATCCATCCACTCCCACACGCCGCCGGCGCCGGAGGAGGTCGTCGTCAAGATGTAACGCTCCTGGCCCAGGCGGCCGGTCACGCCGTCGTCGAAGAGTACGCCGTCCTCGAGGCACATCACGCCGTAGCGGACCGCGCCGACGTCGAGGTCGTTCCACCGGTTGATGTACAGGTGGTTCAGTAACTTCGGCACGTCGGGGCCGCGAAGGTCGTACTTGCCCAGGGGCGTCACGTCTATGATGCCGACGTTCTCGCGAACGTTCAGGACTTCGGAGGTGGGGTCACCGTAGTGGTCGGGCCGGATCCAGGCTCCCGCCACCAGCGCCTTCGCCCCGCGGCGGTCGTGGTACGGCTGCATGGGCGAGTACCGCACGGGCTCGAAGATGCGTCCGGCCAGGGCCCCCAGGGTGATCGGGCTGTACGGGGGCCGCCACACGGTGGTCCCCGTCTCTCCGATGGTGCGCCCCGTAGCTTCAGCCATGATCGCCACGGCGTTGACGGTCTCGAGCTTGCCCTGGGCCGGGCCCATGGTCACGGTCGTATACCGCTTGACGAGCTCTATGGAGTCGTAGCCCTCCTTCTCGGCCGCGAGGAGGTCTTTGGAGGTGACGTCCTCGGAGTAGTCCACGATGCCGTGCGTCCTGCCGCGGAACAACGCCGGGTGCTCGTAGATGGGCAACTCGGGGATCTCTCCCGGCGGCGTCTCCGGTTCTCGGGCTTTGGGGGCCTGTGGGGTGCCTGCGCGCATCTGGTGCGCTGTCGTCGCGGCCCGTCCGGCGGCCTCCATGCCGGTGGCGCGCGCGTGGGCGAGCAGTTCGTCGAGCGTACCGTCGCCGGCGATTCCGCCGCAGGCCAGTACGCCGTCGGGTAGGTGCGAAGAGAAGAAGCGGGCCGCCCTCTCGTTGTAGACGGGTCGGTCGCCGGCCATGTTCATCAGCGAGGTGGGTGCGGTCCAGCCTACGGCCGTGACGAGCAGGTCGCACTCAATCGCAGCCCCGTCGGCGCACTCTACAGAGCGCACGCCCTTGCCACCCTTCACGCGCACGACGTCGCCAGCCCTTCGGGCGTCGATGACACGGGCGACCTCGACGCCCGCACGCTCGAGGTCTTGTGCCGCCGCGTCGCCGCTCTCGTTCGCCGACAAGACGACCGCCCGTTCTCCTGGCTTGACGGCGTGGAGGTTGATCAGACGCCGCGCAGCGGTCGAGAGTATCACCCCCGGCGTGTCGTTGCCTTCGAAGACGTAAGGGCGTTCGATGAGGCCAGGTGCGACCACGAGCGTCTTGGCCCTGGCCTTGACGAGCCTTTCTTCGACGTGGGGCAGGTTGCGTTGCAACACCGCTACCCAGTTGTCGTCGTAGCGCCCGTTGACGACCGAGTCGGTCATCACCTCGATGCCCGGCGTGCTGGCCACCTCCTCGCGCAGCGCGCGCAAGGCGGCCAGCTCGGTCTCATCTCCCCAACGGAGGTGGCCGCCGAGCTCGTACTCCTCCTCCACCAGCAAGACCTGCGCCCCCGCCCCTGCGGCCTCGACCGCCGCGGCCATGCCGGCGGGACCACCCCCTGCGACGAGGACGTCGGGGTGGGCGCAGCGCTTGTCGAAGTAACCGTGCGCGGAGTTCGCCGTGACCTTGCCGCCGGCGGAGAAACGTCTGAGCATCCGCCGGTATACGGGCCACAGCCGGCGGGGCTTGATGAAGGTCTTGTAGTAGAAGCCGGCGGAGATAAAGCGGCCGAAGGCCCCGTTGGCCGACTTCACGTCGTACTCGAGAGACGGCCACACCCCCTGCGGGCTCACGACCATGCCAGGCTCTACGCGCCGGTGGGCGCCCCTGACGTTCGGCTCGTCGTCGACCTGCACCATGCAACCGGGGTCGAGGAAACTCGCCGAGAGCAGCCCGCGCGGACGGTGGTACTTGAAGCTGCGGGAGAAGACCCGCTCCCCGCAGGCGGCCAGCGCCGAGATGATGGTGTCCCCGGCGTAAGCGGGGTACTCCTCGCCGTTCCACGTAAACGTGAATCCTCGTCCGCGGTCGATGACCTCGCCCGGTAGGCGGTCCAGGCGCATGGGCATGGCGGCCCTCTGTGCCGTGGGCGCCATCAATACGTCGCTCCTCCACCGTCGTCCGAGACGTTCCCACCTGTAGCGCGCTCTTCTTGCCCCTCAAACAGCTGGGCTTCGGGGAGCCGCGAGGCCCTTACTTCGTTGGTGAGCGTATGCCGCTCGATCACGAGGTGCTGCCTGCACCCCGCGCTGTGAAACCACGTCTCCGTGGTCCAGCCCGCCGGGTTGTTGCGCACGTAGAGGAAAGTTCTCCAGTCCTCGACGCCGGTCGCGTTCGGATCCGGGCGTTCCGAGACCTCGCCGACGTAGCGGAACTCCGAAACGTTGCGCGGCCCGCAGTACGGACAGAGCAAGAGGATCATCGCCCACCCTGTTTCGGCTCCGCGCGCGTTTGGGAGCCAGGGAGTCGGGAGCCGTATTCTTCCCTACTCCTCACTCCCCGTCTAATGTCCAACGGCGGCCGCCCCTTTCTCGCCCATCAGGTCGCCGCTTTCGAACCGATCGAGGCCGAAGGGGGCGATCAGCTCTGGCGTCTTGCCCGTGGCGATCAGCTCGGCCACAGTCTCGCCCGAGACGGGGCCGGCTTTGAACCCGTAGGTGCCCCAACCCACGTCTACCAGGAAGCCCTCCACGGGCGTTACGCCCATGATGGGCGAGAAGTCCGGCGTCATGTCGCACAGTCCCGCCCACTGGCGCAGCAGGCGCATCTTGGCCAGGGAGGGCATGAGCTCGAGCACGTGTCCGGCCAGGCCCTCGGTGAACTCCAGAGAGCCCCGCATCGAGTACGAGGTGAACGGGTCCACACTGGCACCGAAGACCAGCTCTCCCCTGTCGGTCTGGCTCACGTACACGTGCAGAGTGCCAGAGACGATTACGGGGTCCAGAAACGGCCTCACGGGCTCGGTGACGGCCGCCTGCAAGGGGAAGGTGCTTACCGGCATCCTGACCCCTGCCATCTCCGAGATCAGGGTCGACCACCCTGCCGTGCAGTTGAGAACGACGCGCGCGGCGATGTCGCCCTTCTTCGTCCTGACGCTGGTCACCTTGCCATCCACGACGTCGATGCCCGTAACCTCGGTGTTCTGGTGGATGTGCACGCCGCCCGCGTCCGCTCCGCGCGCGTAGCCCCAGACCACGGCGTCGTGGCGGATGATCCCGCCCGGCGGATGGTAGAGCGCGCCGAGTATCGGGTAGCGCACGTCCTCGGAGGTGTCCATAAAGGGGACGAGCTTCTTGATGTCGTCGGGCCCGATAACCTCGGAATCTACCCCTTCGAGCTTGTTGACCTCGGCCCGCCAGCGCATGGTGCGCAGCGAGCTGTCGTTGTGGGCGAGGGTCAGGTGGCCGCGCTGGGCGAACATCGCGTTGAAGTTCAGCTCCGCCGACAGGTTTTCATAGAGCTTCACGGAGCGGTCGTAGAAGCGTATGCCCTCGGGCGTGAGGTAGTTGGAGCGGATGATCGCCGTGTTGCGCCCCGACCCGCCGCTACCTATGTAGCCCTTTTCGAGGACGGCCACGTCGGTGATGCCGTGGTTTCTGGCCAGATAGTAGGCGGCTGCCAGCCCGTGCACCCCGCCCCCGACGATGACGACGTCGTAGCCCGACTTCAGTTCATGTTCGCGCCAGGCCCGCGGCCAGTCGGCCTGCGAGAGGCCGTGGCGCAAGAGGTCGAACGCCGAGTACCGGTACGGCATGTGGCCATCTACCGAGCCGTTGCGGCCGATCGAAGACGTGGCTGCTCTGAGGATCGACTGTATCGTCTTCATTGCGATGCTCCTGTGCCGCTGATCTTTTCGTAACCGAGCATCTGTTGCCTCCAACGTTCCGTGCCCTCTACCTGCTCGAACGAAGTTTCGCCGGGAGGATCTCGAACCTGGACCGTGACAGTATCCCGAGGTCAGTTATCAATAATGATTGCAACCAGTATTCGTGGTACCCCGTCGAGACGGTCCCCCACTACGAGATGCCCCGGTCCGCTAGTACGACTTGGCCGTTCCCGCCTTCAGGTCCGCCTTGACGGTCTCCTTTCTCGGGTCTATGAACGGCTTCTCGATGACGGTGGCCCCGTACTCACCGGTCTCCATCCTCACCGTCAGCCCGGTCCCCAGGTCGGCGAGCTCGATGGGCACCAGGGCAAACCCGATGTTCTTCTGGAGGCGCGGGGACCAGAACGCCGAGGAGACCTGCCCTATCTGGGAGCCATCGTCGACGACCTGCAGATAGTCCTCTATGTAACCTATAAGCGGGTCGCAATCGAGCTCTATGCCGACCACCTTGCGGCTTATGCCCTCCTCGGCGATGCGCCGGAGCGCCTTCTTGCCGATAAAGTCCGCCTCCTGGTCCAGCTCCACCGTGTAGCCGAGATCCGCCTCGTAAGGGTTAAGGAAGTGGTAGTCGCTGTAGGAGTTGTTATCCAGGGCGATGTCGGAGCCGTAGCTGAGGATACCGGCCTCGACACGCCGGATCTGGGACGGCCCGATCGGCGAGAGGTTGTGCGGCTCGCCGGCCTCGAGCAAAGTGTCCCAGAACTTCATGCCATCACGGCTGGCGTTACGGAGGTAGATCTCGAACCCCACCTCGCCGGTGTAGCCGGTCCGCGACACGACGACGTCCATCCCGGCGAAATCGAACTCGTCCATCCAGTAGTACTTGAGGTCCAGGATCTCATCGCCGAAGATGTCGACCATGAGGTCCCTGGATCTGGGGCCCTGGATCTGGACCGGGGCGACGTCGGGCTCCCGGATCTGTACGTCAAGACCGGAAACGGCGGCCACGCCCTTCGCCCAGAGCAGCACGTCACCGTCGGCCACCGACAGCCAGAAGTGATTCTCGCCGAGTCGCAAGAGCACCGGGTTGTTGATCACGCCGCCGTCGACATCCGTGTTGAGCGCGAACTTGCACTGCTTGACCGCGCACTTGTTCAGATCGCGGGGGGTTAGCATGTTGGTGAACTCGAAGGCGTCAGGACCCGTGATCTCGACCTGCCGCTCGGCGGCCACGTCCCATATGGTGACGTCGTTGACGAGCTTCCAGTACTCGACGAGCATGTCGTCGTAGTGCCTGGGGTGGTACTGGCGGTTGGTGACCGTGTAGGACTGGACGCCGTGGCGCTGGTGGGCGTAGAAGAAAGGCCCCTTGCGGATACGCGTGTACATGTGGATCCTCGGGGTGTCGTAGGGGATGCGCAACAGGATACCTCCTGGGGTGCCGTGACCTATGGTGCTCTCTACTCGAATCGGGGTGCGTCGCTGCGAATGACCTGTATCGTCCTCCCTGCTCTTCTCTCTCCGCAGCCGGAATGTACCATGCACAAAATCTGTGTGCAACCACGGTTGCTATATAGGAAACACCCGGCTAAACGGCGGATGCAGCCTCCCTGGCCCTGCAGACCGCGTTCTTCCACTGGGGGCTACACCCGTGGTCGATCTGCGCCCTCGTCGGCCTCGCCGTAGCGTACTTCAGCTACCGCCGGGGCATGACGAACTTGCAGGTAAGCACGGTCTTCCGTCCCCTGATAGGGGGCCGCGTCGACGGACCCATCGGGAAGGCCATAGACGTCATAGCCACCCTGTTCGGCGTCGCTGTCTCTCCGAGGCTTGGTGTCCATCCCCTCTCCCTTCGACGAATTTTCCCGACCTGCGGATTACTCGACTCTACAACTACGAAAACTGGCTCGCTCGGCGTGCGAGCGAATCCTGACCCGCGCCAGGCGACCTTACCGGCTACAATCGATGGTTTGGTGGAGGGCGAGCTTCGAGGAGCCTCTGGATGAACGAGCGTCGGATCCGGGTGATGAGCTTCAACGTCAGGGGCGCGTACCACGACGCTGGCAAGAAGAACGCCTGGCGCAACAGGGCTGATCTCAACGTCTCCACCATAGAGTGCTACGCGCCGGATGTGATCGGGCTTCAGGAGGCCCAGCGCGGCAACCTCGACGCGTACCACAAGCGCCTGCCGCGCTACTCCCACATCCGCGGCCCGAGATACGGTAACACCGTTCCCCACGACTTCAACACGATCCTGTTCGATCCCGAACGGCTGGAGCCGCTGGATTCCGGCGGTTTCTGGCTCTCGGAGACGCCCGAGAGGTACTCGAGGAGCTGGGAGACGAGCGTCGCACGTTCTGCGACCTGGACGCTGTTCGGGGTGCTCGATCTGAACTTTACTTTCCTCCACCTGAATACGCACCTCGACCACGTAAGCGCCCTGGCGCGCAGGGAGGGCAGCGAGCTAATCGTTGGTAGGATCGCAGAGAACTCGGATCGCGCCGGCACAAATCTGCCGGCTATCGTCACGGGAGACTTCAACAGCCGGCCGGGCAACAGGACCCACAAGAACTTCACCGAATCTGGCTTTGTGGACACTTTCCTCGCCGCCGGCAACGACGAAGGCGCGAACACCTTTCACGCGTTCCATGGCTCAAACTACCGCGATGCGCACCCCGACCGCGGCCCGCGGCGTATAGATTGGATCCTCCTGAAAGACCCCGAGGGACGGCTACGCATAGAGTCGCACACGATCATCCGCGACGCCGACGAGAGCCAGGGACTCTATCCGAGTGACCACTATCCGCTTCTCGCCGATTTCAGCATCTCAGCTGGTCAGCATTTCAGCTAGTCAGCTATTATTGGCCGAAGCTGCATCGGTGGACAATGTCCCGTGGCGAACGAAAAGGAGCCCCGCAGATGGGGCTCCTCGTGCGATAGATTTGCCCGGTCGAAGCGAATCCCGCATTCACCTACGAACAGCAACCAGCAAGAACACGCTGAAATGCTGACCAGCTGAAAAGCGCGATTTGCGGGCGGCCCTCGCCGCCCGCAAATCGCTCTACGCGGCGCCGCGGAGGACCATTCCGAGTTCACCGCTACCGAGCATCCGCTCGGCCTCGCGCTGAAGCTGGCGGACACGCTCGCGGGAGATCCCGAGCTCTTCGCTTAGCTGGGCGAGGGTCGCAGTATCGCGATCGCCGAGCCCGTAGCGGCGTATCAGGACGTGCCTGTGGCGCTCGGGGAGCCGGCCGACGGCCTCCTTCAAGGAGCCTACTTCCATCTCCCCTATGACCGTGCCGGCGACCTCGGAGGCACGCTCGTCCTCGATCAACTCTCCGAGCTCGGAGCCGTCGCCGTCGGAGGAGAGGGTCTGGTTGAGGCTGGTGGCGTCAGGCATCGCGCTCTTGACGTCGAGTACCTCGCCAACCGTCCACCCAAGCCTTCCTGCGACTTCCTCGTCGGTGGGCTCGCGGCTCAACTCGGAGGAGAGCTCGTTGTAGGCACGGGCCATCTTCCTTATCTTGTCCCCCATGTGTACCGGCACCCTTATGGTACGGCCCTTGTCCGCAACAGCACGTTGCACAGCCTGCCTGATCCACCAGGTGGCGTAGGTGGAG
>JBKPNW010000197.1:0-3430 GCA_046732815.1 Actinomycetota bacterium
AATGGGACAACCATTTTGCACACCGCTCTAGGGTCCTCGAGGCTTCCCGAACTAAGCCGAGCAGTGTCTAACTCCAGTGGTCCATTTGCGCTTCTCAGATTAGCTGCGGGATCCTCTTCTCCTGAGACGCAGCGCGAACTCGATATCCTCCTCTAGAAGTACCAACCGGCGCACCTCCTCGGCGCGACCCTCTCGCCGAAACCCCAGCCGCCAGATGGCGGCCCTCATCGCCACCGCGCGCGACCACCCTCTCATCCAACCCTTCCCCGAAGCGGCCTCGGATGACCCGGCAAAGGAAACAACAGGTAGCCTGAGTTCGTTCCTCAGGGATTCTTGCTCCTCTGCCAAGCGCCTCTCTTCTTGCTCTAATGACGCCCTTCGGGCTCTGAGGCGCATTAGGTCGAACTCTTGCTCAACCTGAAAGAGGAATTTGTTGGCCTCCGCGTTAAGAGGTTCCAAATTTTGTCTGGCTGGGAACATCGCGACCTCCCTGGTCACCCCTAAGCGGCTCGGCCTACGGCACTTGGGCACTAGCACCAGCGCGAGTGGTACGGATCTCTGACCTCTTTGGTAACAATCGGCGCCCTGATAGGATGTCGCTAGCGCGTATAGTGCGCACCAATGAACCCTCGAAGACCGTCCTCGCGATCGTCACACTAGCTCCGCCTGGCCCTGTCGCTTGTTGCCTGCACCGGAATTCTGCAACCGCTGGCACAATTCGACAAGTGGCAGGAATGCCGATATTCGCCCATTTACTGCCAAATCTGCTATGATGCAATCATGCACACCGTGGCGCTAGTGGTGTTCGACCGGATATCCCCTTTCGAGATGGCCGTGCCCTGCGAGGTGTTCGGGGCGGATCGTTCGGACGTGGGATTGCCCAACTACCGCTTCCTGGTGTGCGCGGCCGAGGAAGGGTTGTTGCGCACGGATGCGGGGTTCGGGATCGTGGCGCCTCGCGGGCTCGACGGCCTACGTGAGGCCCAAACCGTGGTGGTGCCTGCGTGGCGCGACGTAGACGAGGCCCC
Source organism: Actinomycetota bacterium (assembly GCA_046732815.1). Classification (GTDB taxonomy): domain Bacteria; phylum Actinomycetota; class Rubrobacteria; order Rubrobacterales; family Rubrobacteraceae; genus Rubrobacter_D. Next base: position 1,029 of record JBKPNW010000197.1, read on the forward strand.
CCCTGCGGGACTGGTGGATGCCCTCAGACAAAGTTACGGGCGTGGGGCGAGGATCGTTTCCCTCTGCTCGGGAGCGTTCATCCTGGCCCATGCGGGCTTGCTCGACGGCAGGCGGGTGACGACCCACTGGATGTACGCTAAGGCCTTGGCGGAGCGGTTTCCGGCGGTCGAGGTTGATCCGAACGTGCTCTACGTCGACCAAGGACGGATCCTTACCTCTGCGGGCACAGCAGCTGGGATCGACCTCTGCCTCCATGTGGTACGCCTGGATCACGGGGCGGAGGTGGCCAACGCGTTCGCTAGGCGCATGGTCGTCCCGCCCCACCGAGACGGGGGGCAGGCTCAGTACGTCAGGATGCCCGTGGCGGAGAGTCCTGGCGAAGGGCCCTTGACGGAGACGCTTGAATGGGCGAGCGCGAACCTAGGCCAGCCCCTTACAGTATCTGACATGGCGCACCACGCGCGTATGTCGGAGCGCACCTTCGCGCGCCGCTTCCGGGAGGTTACGGGCACCACGCCCCTGAGGTGGGTGCTCAACCAGAGGATCCTGGCCGCCCAGCGCAGGTTGGAGTCCTCCGACGACCCGGTGGAGCGCATAGCGCAGGATTGCGGTTTCGGCACGGGCGCTACCCTCAGATTGCACTTCGGGCGGGAGGTGGGCGTGTCACCGACCCGCTACCGAGGGACTTTCAAGCAGAACACGGCACGACGCTCGGCCTGACTCGCTCTGCTTCGCGAACCCGGTATCGGCGTGGCTCTCTACGGCTAGAAGAAACCCCCATAAGGGTACAGATTCATTCCGCCGTAACTCCTTCCCTTTATAGCGGCGGAAACAATCGGAGACGATTAGCGTGGTGCGTGAAGTCGCTTCAACGTCCTGTAGTCTTGTGGCGGACCTTCTCTCTCGCAGGATGATATTCGTCACTTAGAGGAGTTTTAAGGCAACTTCAGAGACACCCTAAAGGTGAGCGCTAGAGCGCAATAGACCGGGTAGCCGGGGGTACACTTTCTTGACGCTGGTAGCAGCCAAGAGCATGCTTGCTTGGTGGTTACATGAGCGGAGAGGGAGACTGCGCATGCACATCGAGGTGGAGACCCAGAACGTGGACGGTAAGGTTACTGCCCTCGGTAGCGCCGGGGCCTTTACGCTCGTGGTCGATTGTCCTGAGGAAGGCGGCGGTGGAGGCCTCGGCTTCAACGGCGGACAGCTTCTGTACCTCGCGGTCGCGGGGTGCATCTCCAACGACCTCTTCCGCGACGCTCGGGCAGCCGGCATAGAACTGAATCGTGTGCGGGTGAAGGTGAATGGGGACTTCGTGGGGGAGCCGGCGGTCTCCGAGGAGATCCACTACGAGGTAGAGGTGTCCGGTGACGCTGAGGAGGAACAGCTTCGAGATCTGATCAATAGGGTCGACGAGATCGCCGAGATTCCGAACTCGCTCCGAGAGGGAACAAGTGTGCGTTTGGTGAGAGCAACAGTGCAGTAGCCGGTGGTAGGGAGTCGTCTATGGATACACGACGGATCGGATCTCTAGAAGTTTCAATCGTCGGGCTAGGCTGCAACAACTTCGGCCGGCGTCTCGACTCGAATGCGACCTCGGCCGTCGTCGACGCCGCGCTCGACGCAGGTATTACCTTCTTCGACACGGCCGACGTCTACGGTAGTACTAGAAGCGAGGAGTACCTGGGCCGCGCGCTCGGTCGGCGCCGTGACGACGTGGTGGTGGCCACCAAGTTCGGCGCCGCGGTCGACGAGCAACGAAACGGGGCCAGTCCGGGGTACGTGCGGCAGGCCATAGAAGATAGCCTTAGTCGCCTCGGCACGGACCACATCGACCTCTACCAGCTGCACACCCCAGACCCCACGGTGCCGATAGGGGAGACGCTGGGCGCCCTTGACGAGCTGGTGACGGCGGGCAAGGTGCGCGAGATCGGATGCTCGAACTTCTCGGCCGAGCAACTGCGCGAGGCGGAGCAAGCGACGGGCGACGGTGCATCAAGGTTCGCGAGCGTGCAAAACGAGTACAGCCTCCTGCAACGCGAACCGGAGGGAGAGGTCCTCCCCGAGTGCGAGCGTCTGGGGATAGCGTTCATACCCTACTTCCCTTTGGCCAACGGCCTGCTCACGGGCAAGTACCGCCGGGGTCGAGACGCCCCCGCAGGGAGCCGCCTGGACTCCAGGAGGGGCGAGAGGCTGCTGACGGACCGAAACCTCGCCGTGGTGGAGCAGCTCGTCGAGTTCTCCGAGTCACGGGGTCACACGATACTGGAACTGGCCTTCTCGTGGCTGCTCACAAGATCAGCCGTGGCGTCGGTGATAGCGGGAGCGACGTCTGCCGAGCAGGCGAGGGGCAACGCCGGCGCTGCCGATTGGCAACTGACCGATGAGGAACTGAACGAGG